>CACHKE010000004.1 GCA_902580335.1 uncultured Pelagibacteraceae bacterium | reverse complement strand
AAGTTTTTTCTGTTTTTCAATTTTGGCTTTTTCAATAGCTTCTTTTTTTTGTATTTCAGCTTGTTTGATTTGCTCTATTTGATCTAAAAATTCTTTTTTAGTCTTTACCTCAAACTCATATAATTTACCAACTGGATCAAATTTAGTTTTGATATTAATAAGATTTTCTTTGTCACTGATCTTAATTTTCCAAGTCATTTTAATATCTTTATTAAATAATCTTAGAGCACCTAATTTGCTAAATCTCCAAGCATCTGATGAGATAATTTCAGTACCCTTGTATCTACTATATTTTTCATCATCAAAGATGTAAGTAACCCTTCCATCACCCCTTTCATCTTCTACAATAACTGCGTACTCTTTTAAAAAAGAGATAGTTTCTTTTTTAGTTAAGCTTTTTTTTGATAATGATTTTAGTAAAGTTTTACCTTTTTCAATTTCATCTGCTGCAAAAATACTGCTGGTGAATAGAAGAAAAATGATAAGTGTGCTGAATATTTTTTTCATTTTTTTATGATATAAAAATAATACATTAATTAAGCCTAACAAAATATTAATGAGTGTGCACGTTTTGTGTATTAAATTTTTCAAAAAAATTAAAATTAATATTTACACATAACAAATAAGTGTTGATTTTACTGATTAATGGTGAGCCCTGATGGACTCGAACCATCGACCCATTCCTTAAAAGGGAATTGCTCTACCAACTGAGCTAAGGGCCCACATATCTTTGCATAGATTTTATAGCTATAATAAATGCAATGAAGATGTTTATATAGTAAATAAACCTTTATTTTTCAACACAAAATAAATCTAAGTGTGCGCTTTTAATAAACAAAAACGCACACTTATTTGAACTGTGTAATTTTGTACAAGGAAAGGTATGCAAGATTCTATGCACACTCTGTGCACACCGCAATAGAATAGGTTTTATTTTGCCTTAAATGCAGGAAATTTAATGTGTACACTATCTTAAAAGGGAATTGCTCTACCAACTGAGCTAACGGCCCATATTCACTTTAGAATGAAATCTATATATAGAATAATCTAGATATTTCAAACACGAATTTAAAAAAAAAACTGAACTATTTACAACTTATCTATGTATTTATCATGAAAAGTATCAAATGTGTCATTTTGGATATTTTCTCTAATTGATCTCATTAATTCTTGATAGAAATTTATATTGTGTAACGTCAACAACATTGATCCAAGAATCTCATTTGTATTAAACAAGTGATTTAGATAATTTTTAGAATATTTGTTCAAATTTAGATTTTTACACTCTGGATCTAGAGGAGTATTATCATTTTGGTATTTATTATTTTTAATATTTACTCTTCCCTGCCAAGTAAAAGCAAGTCCAGTTCTACCTGATCTAGTTGGAAGAACACAATCGAACATATCAACACCTCTTTTGACGGCGCCCAAGATATCATTTGGAGTACCTACACCCATTAAATAGTGTGGTTTATCATCGGGTAAATGTTCCTTAATGTCGTCTAAAACAGTGAACATTTCATCTTGAGTTTCTCCTACAGCTAGACCACCTAATGCATAACCATCAAATCCAATTTCCAAAAGTCCTTTTAAGGATTTTTGTCTCAAATCTTTAAATAAACCTCCTTGTACAATACCAAATAAAGCTTTGTGAGGGTTATGCCCAAAAGCTTTCTTAGATCTTTCAGCCCAATACAAAGACAAATTCATAGATTTATCTATAGTTTGGTAGTCATTAGTTTTTTTTGGACACTCATCCATAACCATTACAATATCGGAATTAAGTCCTAATTGAATTTTTATACTTTCCTCTGGACTAAGATAAAATTTTTTTCCATCAATATGAGAATTAAAAATTGCCCCTTTTTCTTTATCTATTTTGTTCAGTTTTGATAAAGACATGACTTGAAAGCCACCAGAGTCTGTAAGAATTGGTAAATCACAATTCATAAATTTGTGAAGTCCACCTGCATCTTCAATTCTTTTAACGCCTGGTCGTATCATTAAATGATAAGTATTTGATAGAATAATTTGAGAACCAGTTTTTTTTATGTCATCTATTGTACAAGCTTTTACTGTTGCTTGAGTTCCCACAGGCATAAAAACTGGTGTTTCAATTTTACCTCTGTGAGTTTCAATTAAACCACGTCTTGCAAATTTATTTTTTTTTAAAACTTTAAATTCAAATTTTTTCAATTGAAATTAGAATATTATAAAGATTTGAAACTAATAATTTTATCAGGATCTGTTACCGCACCATTATTATTTTCATCACCTCTTTTGATCTTATCAACAAATTCCATTCCCTCGATAACTTTTCCAAAAACAGTATATTGATTATCAAGAAATGGTGCTGGTTTAAAACATATAAAAAATTGACTATTCGCACTATTAGGGTCTGATGATCTAGCCATAGACAATGTACCTCGATCATGCGGAAGATTACTAAATTCTTGTTTAAGGTCAGGTAGATCTGATCCACCCATTCCAGCTCTCCTTAAGTCAAAATCATCTGAATTTGAGTTGCCAAATTTAACATCGCCTGTTTGTGCCATAAAGCCATCAATAACTCTATGAAACACCACATTGTCATACTTACCAGCGTCAGCCAATTCTTTTATTCTTTTGACATGATTGGGTGCTGTATCTGAAAATAATTCTATCTTTACATCACCATCTTTTAATTTTAAAATCATTATATTCTCCTCTGTTAACGATTGATTAATTGTAAATAAAAAAATAATTAATATCTTTATAAAAAGTTTACTCATATTTATCTTTTAAAGCTTTAATAGTGCTCTTTGTTGTAAATTTTTTAATATCTCCATTAAGTTTAATGATTTCTTTAACAAATTTTGAAGAAATAATTTGATTTTCAACATCTGACATTAAAAATAAAGTTTCAATATTATTATTTAATTTTCTATTCATACCAGCTAGTTGGAACTCGTATTCAAAATCTGATACTGCTCTTAAACCTCTCAATATAATATTTGATTTGTATTTTTTACAAAGGCTAGTTGTTAATGATTTAAATGAAATCAAAGTTATTTTATTTTTATTCATTTTTAGATCTTTAAAAAGAGCATTTCTTACAATTTCTAATCTTTCCTCAGCATCAAAAAGATAATCTTTATTTTCACCATCTGATATGGCCACAACAATTTTATCAAATAATTTTAATGCCTTTTTTATTACATCAATATGACCAAAAGTAATTGGATCAAAAGTTCCTGGATAGATAGCTGTCTTAGACATTATATTAAATTATCATCAATTTTAATTGCTGAAACAACTTTTTCATCGCCAGATAACTTAATTATTCTTACTCCTTGTGTGTTTCTTCCAGCTGTTCTGATTTCTTTAACAGCTAACCTTATCACTCTACCCTTGTTTGTAGAAATCATTATTTCGTCTCCCTCATATACAGGAAACGATGATGCAATATTCCCATTTCTTGGAGAATTAATTATTCCAATAATTCCTTTACCACCTCTATTTGTTGTTCTGTAGTCATAATGTGAGGTTTTTTTGCCAAAACCATTTTCACTGATAGATAAAATAAATTTTTGTTTCGCCGCTAATTCAGACTTATCATCTTTTGTATTTTTTCCATTTTTCTTGAACTTATTATTATCAATAATTGATAAGGAGACTATTTCATCATTAGATGCTAATTCTATTCCCTTTATACCTTTTGATGATCTTCCCTTAAATATTCTTAATTTTTTAGACTCAAATCTAATACACTTTCCAAATTTTGTACTTAAGATTATATCTTGATCATCTTTACAAATCTTAACTCCAATTATTTTATCATTAGTATCTAGCTTCATTGCGATTTTTCCTGATGTATTAATTGAAGCGAAATCTTCTAAACTGTTTTTTCTAACTTTGCCTTGTGAGGTTGCAAAAACTATCTGATATTTACTTGAATCTTCATCACTTTCAGGAAATGGCATAATTGAACTTATTGATTGATGATTTTTAAGTGGCAAAATATTGAATAAAGATTTACCTTTTGATGATGCTGAACCTTCAGGTATTTTCCATGCTTTTACTTTGTAAACAAGACCTTCAGTAGAAAAAAATAAAACAGAAGTATGAGTATTAACTGATAGAGTTTGAACTACAGAGTCTTCATTTCTAGTTGTGATACCAGTTTTACCTTTACCTCCTCTTTTTTGAATCTTTACAGTTTTAAGTGATCCTCTTTTTATATAGCCTTGTAAGGTAACAGTTATAAGAACAGTTTCTTTTTGTATTGTTTCTTCAATGTCGTAATTAAGTACTGCATCAATAATTTTTGTTCTTCTTGGTGTTGCATATTTTTCTTTTATGTCTTTAAGTTCATTACTGATTACTTTTAATAATTCTTTTTTTGAAGATATAATTTTTTTTAATGAAGAAATTAACTCAGATAGTTTTTTTATTTCAACTTCTATTTCATTAATACCAAGTGCTGTTAATTTTTGTAATCTTAATTCTAATATAGCCTCAACTTGCACTACTGATAAATTATATAAACCTTTTGAATTTTTGGTCTCTATCAATGAAACCATTTTTTTTGATTTATTAATTTTCCATTTAGTATTTAATAAAGATTTTTTTGCATCATCTGGAGTTTTTGAACCTCTTATAATTTTTATTACTTTATCTAAATTCTCAACGGATACTGATAGACCAATCAAGATATGCGCTCTATCTTCTGCTTTATTGAGATCAAATTTTGTTTTCTTAAGTACAACATCTTCTCTAAATTTTAAAAAATTCTCTAAAAATTCTTTAAGATTACAAGTCTTTGGCTTACCATCTACAATTGCAAGAGTATTAAATCCAAATGAACTTTCTATTTGAGTGTTCTTGTATAATTGTCGTTTAACAGTCTCAGGTTCAACGCCTGTTCTTAAATCTATCGAGACTCTTATACCTTCTCTGTTGGACTCATCTCGTATATCTCTAATACCCTCTATTTTCTTTTCTCTAACTAATTGTGCTATTCTCTCATTTAAAACAGATTTATTAACTTGATAAGGAATAGAATTTATAACTAATCTATCTCTACCATTTTTAAGAGTTTCGTTTGATATTTCACCTCTAATTTTAAAAGAGCCTCTACCTTTGTTATAACCCTGCTTAATAATATCTTTACCAATAATTACACCACCTGTAGGAAAATCAGGTCCAGGTATGTGCTTCATTAAATCTTTAATCTTGATATCTTTGTTATCAATTAAAGCTAATGTACCATTAATAATCTCTCCTAAATTATGAGGCGGAATACTTGTCGCCATACCAACAGCAATACCCCCTGCTCCATTTACTAATAAATTTGGAAATTGCGCAGGTAATACAGATGGCTCTTTTTCTGTTTCATCATAATTACTTTTAAAATCAATTGTATTTTTTTCTATATCATCAATTAAAAATTGTGAGACTTTTGATAATCTCGTTTCTGTGTATCTCATAGCGGCTGCTGGATCACCATCTATAGATCCAAAATTTCCTTGACCATCCACGAGAGGTAAGCTCATTGAAAAATCTTGGACCATACGAACTAGAGCGTCATAAACTGATTGATCACCATGTGGATGATATTTACCAATAACATCTCCAACTATTCTTGCAGATTTTCTAAATTGTTTCGACCAATCATAACCACCCTTATACATTGCATATAATATTCTTCTATGTACAGGTTTTAAGCCATCTCTAATATCTGGTAGAGCTCTACTAACAATGACACTCATTGCATACGATAGATAAGATGAACTCATCTCATCATGCATTGAAATTAGTTTTATGTTTTTATCTTTAGAAACTTCGTTTTTTTCCATAATGATTAGAATGGAATATCGTCGTCCATATCATTTTGTACTTGAGATAAATCTTCAGTATTATTTGATGCTTGCGAATTGTCATTAGCTATACCACCACCTGAATTTCCACCTCCAAGCATAGTTAAAGATGAATTATAACCTTGTATAACTACTTCAGTTGAATATTTGTCTTGTCCTGATTGTTCATCCTTCCATTTTCTTGTTGAAATTTGACCCTCAACATAAACTTGAGCACCTTTTTTGAGATATTGTTGAACAACATTTACTAAACCCTCATTAAATACAACTATACGGTGCCATTCGGTTTTTTCTTTTTTTTCACCTGTATTTTTATCTTTCCATGATTGGCTTGTTGCAAGACTTAATCTTGCAACGCTTTTTCCATTAACCATTTGCTTGATTTCAGGATCTGCGCCTAAACGACCAATTAAAAGTACTTTATTTAAACTTCCAGCCATAATATTTTAATATTTATTTTATTAGTTAATTAATTTATATCACAATTTTACTCTGAATATTAATTTTATTAGGCCAAAGCAACAAAAATTATGATTAAAAAGATAGTTATAAAGGGTGCAAAAGAACATAATTTAAAAAATATATCTTTAGAAATTCCAAAGGATAAATTTATTGTAATTACTGGACTATCTGGGTCAGGAAAATCTTCATTAGCTTTTGATACAATTTATGCAGAAGGTCAAAGAAGATATGTCGAAAGTTTATCCGCGTATGCGAGACAATTTTTAGATAAAATGAAAAAGCCAAATGTAGATCTTATTGAAGGATTAAGTCCTGCAATATCAATAGAACAAAAAAATACATCAAAGAATCCTAGATCGACAGTTGCAACAGTAACCGAGATTTATGATTATATGAGGGTGTTATATGCTAGAGCTGGTATTCCATATTCACCTTTCACAGGTAAACCAATAGAGTCACAAACAGTTAGTCAAATTGTAGATAAAATTAGAAAATTACCAAAAAAATCAACTATTTATCTTTATGCACCTGTAGTCAGAGGAAGAAAAGGTGAATATAGAAAAGAGATTTTAAATTATAAAAAAAGAGGTTTTAGAAAAATCAAAATTGATGATGTTTTATATGATATTGAAAAAGTTCCAGAGTTAAATAAGAAAATTAAACATGATATTTCAATACTTGTTGATAGAATAGTCCTAAACTCATCATTAGGAAATCGACTTGCAGAAGGTATAGAGACTTCAATACAGCTAGCTAATGGTCTTTTGTTTGTTGAATATGAAGATGAAACCTTACCAAAAAAATTCAGAAAAATAGAAAAGTTAATTTTTTCAACAAAATTTGCGTGTCCTGAAAGTGGATTTACCATAGAAGAAATTGAACCAAGATTATTTTCTTTCAATAGTCCATTTGGTGCTTGTGATGAATGCGAGGGTATCGGGATAAAGCTTAATGTTGATCCAAATTTAGTTATACCAAATGAGAAAAAAAGCATAATTGATGGTGCTATCGAACCCTGGGCAAAAACTACAACATTATATTATGCTCAAACATTAAGTTCTTTAGCTAAGCATTATGGATTTTCTCTAGAGGAAAAATGGTCAAAATTACCAAAAAAGATAAAAGATATTATCCTTTATGGATCTGATGATGAGGAAATAAAATTTACGTATGACGATGGTTACGAAAAATATTCACATAAAAAAACTTTTGAAGGTGTAATAAACAACTTAGAAAGAAGATACCTAGAGACAGATAGTGATTGGAAGAGAGAAGAAATTGCTCAATATCAATCAGATACCAAATGTGAAAGATGTAATGGTCATAGATTAAAAGATGAGGCATTATGTGTAAAAATTGATGGTCTTCATATAAGTGAGGTTACAGAAAAATCAATTTCAGATGCTGCAATATGGTTTGATAATTTAAAGAATAATTTAGACAAAAGACAAGTAAAAATTGCAGAACATATTTTAAAAGAAATTAACGAAAGATTAAATTTTTTACTAAATGTCGGTCTTGATTATCTTACTCTTTCAAGGGAGTCTGGAACTTTATCTGGTGGTGAAGCACAAAGAATAAGATTAGCATCGCAAATCGGTTCTGGTTTAACTGGTGTTTTATATGTTTTGGATGAACCATCAATAGGTCTTCATCAAAAAGATAATGTAAAGCTTATCAATGCCTTAAAAAGATTAAGAGATTTAGGCAATACAGTTATAGTAGTCGAACATGATACTGAAACAATGGAGAATGCAGATCATATAATTGATCTTGGACCAGAAGCCGGTAACAAAGGTGGTGAAGTTGTTGCATCAGGTTCAATAAAAGAAATAAGTCAAAATCAAAATAGCATAACTGGAAAATATCTATCAAACAAATTTAAAATAAATGTACCATCAAAAAGAAGATTAGCTAAGAATGGAAGATTTTTAGAAATTACAGGTGCAACTGGAAATAATCTTAATAATGTAAACTTAAAAATTCCATTAGGAAGTTTAACTTGTGTAACAGGAGTATCAGGTAGTGGAAAATCTACTCTTGTGTTACAGACTCTGTACAACGCTTTAAATCTTACATTAAATAATAACAAATCTAGAAAAATTCCGAAGCCCTTTAAAGGTTTTAAAGGAACAGAGTTAGTTGATAAGATAATCGATATCGATCAATCACCAATTGGAAGAACTCCTAGATCTAATCCAGCGACCTATACAGGTGCATTTGGTCCTATAAGAGATTGGTTTACGGGATTACCTGAATCAAAGTCTAGAGGGTATAAACCTGGAAGATTTTCATTCAATGTTAAAGGTGGAAGATGTGAAGCATGTGAAGGAGATGGGGTCATTACTTATGAAATGCATTTTTTGCCAGATGTTTATATTCAATGTGATGAATGTAAGGGCACCAGATACAACAGGGAAACTCTAGAAATTAAGTTTAAAGATAAAAGTATTGCTGATGTTTTGAATATGACTGTCGATGAAGGATGTGAATATTTTGAAAATATATCTAATATTAAAACAAAATTACTAACATTAAAGAAAGTCGGTTTAGGGTATATCAAAATTGGCCAACAAGCTACAACTCTATCAGGAGGTGAGGCTCAAAGAATTAAGTTAGCAAAAGAATTATCAAAAAGATCTACAGGAAGAACGATGTACATACTAGATGAACCAACTACTGGATTACATCAACATGACATAAAAAAATTACTTGAAATTCTACATACATTTGTTGCCCTAGGAAATACTGTTGTTGTAATTGAACACAATTTAGATGTAATAAAAACAGCTGATTATATTGTTGATATGGGCCCCGAAGGTGGTGTCAAAGGTGGAAAAATTATCGCAGAGGGAAAGCCAGAAGAAATTTGTAAAATTAATGAGAGTTATACTGGTAAATTTTTAAAACCACTTTTAAACTAAGAAAAAATCATTGTTAAACTTTATCAAAATTAGTATATTTAGATATGGATAAACTATTAGCCTCTCTACCAAGAACAATACACGCTTCATTAGCCTTAGCTGTGATTGTTTTTTTTGGATTATTCTATCAAAATGACGGATTCAGTTTTGATAGACTTTTCTGGTCATGGTTAACAAGATTTTTTCACGTCGTGGTAGCTATAATGTGGATAGGTCTCTTATGGTATTTTAATTTTGTACAAATTCCAAACATGAGTAAAATTCCAGATGAACAAAAGCCAGCAATTGGTAAAGTTATTGCTCCAGCTGCTCTTTTTTATTTTAGATGGGCAGCAGCACTTACAATTTTGTCAGGATTTATATTAGCATGGTTAAATGGATATCTTCATGACGCGATGACTTTAAGTATAGGCTCAGGGGTGCCAAAACACACTGCTATTGGAATTGGGATGTGGCTGGGTGTGGTTATGGCTTTTAATGTATGGTTTGTAATTTGGCCTAATCAGAAAAAAGCTTTAGGTATAGTAGAATGTGAACCTGAGGTAAAAGCAAAATCAGCTAAAACAGCAATGTTGTTTTCAAGAACAAATACTTTGTTATCTCTACCGATGCTACTTTCAATGGTAGCTGCTCAAAATTTATATTAGTTTTTATCTTCTCTAAGGACTGTTTTTTGAGACACATTTAGTCTTACTAACACTGTGTTTGCAATATAAATTGATGAATAAGTCCCAAAAATTACCCCAAATATCATGGCTAAAGAAAAACCTTTCAAAACCTCACCGCCAAAAAAGAATATTGAAAGTAACGCTAATAAAGTTGTTACAGAGGTTATCAAAGTACGAGACAAAGTTTCATTTATAGAGATATTTGTTAACTCAAAAATTTTAATATCTGAATATTTTCTTAAATTTTCTCTTACTCTATCGAAAATAACAACTGTATCATTCATTGAATAACCAACTATTGTGAGTACAGCTGCAATTATTGAAAGATTAATCTCCAGACCCAATAAAGAAAAGAGACCAAGTGTTACAATGACGTCATGAAATAAAGCTACTATGGCACCTAAGCTAAATTGCCATTCAAATCTTATCCAAATATAGATAAGCATCAAAAACAAAGCCACTGATATTGCAATAACACCTGATCTCAATAATTCAGCGCTAACTTTAGGGCCAACATTTTCTACTCTTCTGAAATTGAAGCTGTTACCGAATGATTTATCCAAATTATTATTAATTTCTTCAATTACATTTTTATTTTCATTATTTTCAAACTTAATTAAGAAATCAGTCTCATTACCAAAGTTTTTAACAGATACATCACCCAAATTCATTTGACTTAAATTATCCCTTAGTGAGGAAACATTAATCTTACTATCTGTAGATCTTAATTCAATAAGAGTTCCACCTTTAAAATCTATTCCAAAATTTAAACCTTTGAATGTAAGTAATAATAAAGAAACAATTACTAAAGATACTGAGAGAATATTAAATTTATTATAATATTTATTAAAGGCAATCATCTAAATCAGTCCCTCTTTTTCTTTATTTTTTGATACATACAAAACGGTCAATAATCTTGCTATAAAATAGACGGTGAATAGTGTTGTAAATATCCCAATTCCTAGTGTTAATGAAAAACCTTTAATTGGACCTGATCCCATAAAGAATAAAATAATTGCTGCTAATAATGTAGTAATATTCGCATCTAATATAGCAGTTCTGGATTTTGTATAACCACTGTCAAATGCTATTAAATTATTTTTTTCACTCTTTAACTCCTCTTTAATTCTCTCAAAAATTAGAACATTTGCATCAACAGCCATACCTACGGTAAGAATTATTCCTGCAATACCAGGTAAGGTTAGAGTTGCTTCAAAAATAGTTAGTACTCCAACTAATATGAAAAGATTTAATATTAAAGCAATATTAGTGATGATTCCAAAGATTTTATATTTAACAAAAATATAAAGTATGACCAATATAAAACCAATTAACAAAGCAATCATTCCTGCGTTTATAGAGTCCTGTCCTAAATCTGGACCAACAGTTCTTTCTTCAATAATATTTAGAGGAGCAGGTAATGCACCTGATCTCAAAAGTAAGGCAAGATCAGTTGCTGATTGAAATGTAAATCCTCCACTGATTTGGCCAGAACCGGTAGCAATTGTGTCTCTGATAACTGGAGCACTAATAACTTTTCCATCCAAAACTATAGCTAATCTTTTACCAATACCTGTAGAGGTGGCTTTACCAAATCTTTTTGCTCCTACCCTATCCAGTGAAAAGGTCACAACAGTCTCATTGTTTTCTGTATCCATTCTTGGTTGAGCATCTAAAAGATTTTCACCACTTAGTATAATTCTTTTACTAACCATTGCTTCCTCGGTACCATCTTCAAATTCTAATTTTTCTGCACCGAATGAACCTTCTGTATCATTCGTAACAAATCTAAATGTTAAATTTGCAGTTTTTCCAAGTAAAGATTTTATTCTCATTGGATCATCTAAACCTGGTAACTCAACTAATATTCTATCATTACCTCTTTTTAAAATATTGGGTTCATTTGTACCGATTTCATCTATCCTTCTTCTAACTATTTCTAGCGCTTGATCTTGAGATGATGTTTTTAGATTAATAATTCCTTGCTTTGAGAAAGAAACCTTAAAAAAATTATTTTCCTCAACTATATCTAATTGATGTGATTTAAATCTTTGATAATAAGGATTTAATTCACTTTCTTCTGACGCAAATTCATCCAAGATAGTTTGTTTTGAATTTTTATCTGAAGTAAATGATAAGGTCTGATTTGAAAGTTTAAAATTTGTAATTCTTACATTTTTTTCTTTAAAAAAATTTCTTATCGTAACTGTTAAATTTTGAAGTTTTTGCTCAATTACTGGATCATTATCAATTTCCAGCAAAAGATAAGATCCTCCTTGTAGATCTAAACCTAAATTAATTTTTTTATTTAATATTTTGTTATCAAAATTAAAAAGGTTTGATAAAGCAAATATAATAAAAAGTAAGGAAATTAAAGTAATAAAAATAATTCTTAGTTTTGAAAAATATAACACTTTAAATTCAAAAAAATTATTTTTTTACTTCTTGAGAGTTCATTAGACTTTGAACACCAGTACCTCTAATCACCTCAACTGTTACGTTGTCAGCAATCTCTACTTCAATTTTATCATTATCTACAACTCTAGAAATCGTTCCCGTAATACCACCAGACGTTACAATTTTGTCACCTTTTTTTAAGCTCTCAACCATAGCTTTATGTTCTTTAACTTTTTTTTGCTGAGGTCTTATTAAGAAAAAATAAAAAATAACAAAAATTAAAATTAATGGTATAAATTGTCCTATTCCTGCACTATCCATAAAACTCCTTAATTAAAATTGATTATTTATACTATCTAAAAGATTAAAACAACTTTATTTGACAGAAATTTTTTCCAAATTGTCCATATACGGTCTTAAAACTTTTGGAATTATTATTGAACCATCTTTTTGTTGATAATTTTCTATAACTGCTATTAAAGTTCTACCCACAGCTAGACCACTCCCATTTAAAGTACCAACATAAAGAGTTTCTTTTTTCTGATTCTTATATCTCGCTTTCATTCTCACAGCTTGAAAAGTTGAACAAGACGAACAAGAAGAAATTTCTCTATATTTTTTCTCTGAAGGTAGCCAAACTTCAATGTCATAAGTTTTTTCAGCACTAAATCCCATGTCACCACTGCATAGGATCATTTTTCTGTATGGTAATTCTAATAGATCTAAAATTGATGTTGCACATTTCGTCATTCTCTCAAGTTCTTCTAGACATTTTTCTTGTTCGACGATACTAACCATTTCAACTTTGTAAAACTGATGCTGTCTAATCATACCCTTTGTATCTTTGCCATAACTACCTGCCTCTTTTCTGAAGCATGGTGTAGATGCAACAAATCTCATTGGTAGATCTTTTTGATTAATCATCTTATCTTTAACAATGTTAGTTAAAATCACTTCTGCAGTAGGTATCAAAAACTTTCTTTCCCCATTATCATCTAGTTTGATTTCAAATTGATCATTCTCAAATTTAGGAAGTTGACCTGTACCAAACATTGTACTTTCAGAAGCGAATAAAGGTGGTGAAATTTCTTCATAACCATTTTTTAAAATGTGCGAATCTAGCATGAAATTTGAAATAGCCCTTTCTAATAAGGCCAGTTTATTTTTTACGAATACAAACCGTGCACCTGTTGTTTTTGTGGCTAGGTCAAAATCAAGCATTCCAAGTTTTTCACCTAATTCATAATGTGATAAGGGTTTAAAATCAAAATTTGGTATTTGACCTGATTTCATTATTTCTACGTTATCATTTTCATTTTTTCCATTCGGAACATCTTTATGAGGAATATTTGGGATAAATGATAAAATTTTATCTAGTTGGTCTTTTATTATTTTTTGCTGTTTTGATATTTCGTCTATTTCATTTGAAATTTCTTTTGATTTTTTAAATAATTTTTCATCTTTAGATTTTGAAATCTCTTTTTTTTCATTTTCCAAAGACTCTTTTTTTTGGATAAAATTTCTATTTTTGATATCTAAGTCTTTAAGTTCATTAAAATCTATTTTAAGAAATCTACCTTTTAGTGCGTTTTTAAAATCATCAAAATTTTTTCTTATTTCCTTTAAGTTATGCATTAGAATCTTTAAATTTCTTATCCTCTATAAACTTTACAGAAAAAATTGATAATTCATATAAAATTAATAATGGAATCGCTAAACCAATTTGGGTTATAGGGTCAGGCGGTGTTAATAATGCTGCTGCTGCAAAAATTATAACTACAACGTATTTTCTTCTTTTCTTTAAAAATTCAGAATCAACAACACCAATTCTAGCTAGTAAACTTAAAACCACAGGTAATTGAAAACTTATACCAAAAGCGAAAATAAGTTTCATGACTAATGATAAATACTCATTTACCTTAGCTTCAAGTTGTATCGGTAAATTTGTGGATAAACCTGTGCTTTCAAATGATAAAAAAAACTTTATCGCTAAAGGCATTATCAAATAATAAACTAACATCCCTCCAAGAAAAAAAAGTACTGGAGTTAATATTAGATAAGGCAATATTGCATGTTTTTCATGTTTATATAAACCAGGCGCTATAAATTTCCAAATTTGCATAAGTATAAACGGGCAAGTGACAAAGAATGCTGTAAAGAAAGAAATCTTTAGATATGTTAAAAAAGTTTCTTGAAGAGCGGTAAATATTAATCGTCTGTCAGTTCCATCATCTTTAACGGCTTGGGCGAAAGGATCTACTAAAAAACCATATAAATGTTCTGCAAAAAAATAACATCCAACAAAAAAAACAATTAGAAAAATAAAACTATGTATAAGTCTTTTTCTTAGTTCAGCTAAATGGCTTACAAAACCACCCTCTTTATCATTCTGACTCATGTTTTTTTTCTTCTTTTTTTTCTATTTTATCATTTTCAATATCAATATTTGAAACTTCATTTTGGACATTATTGATATAATTCTTAATTGTACCAATCCATGAGCCAACTTTTTTTAACATTATTGGAAAATCTTTTGGTCCAAGAACAACAATAGCTATTGCTACAATAATTAAAATCTCAAACCAACCAATAGTAGGCATGTGATTTAATCTTTTTTGTTATTATCTTGATTATCTTCGGAAATATTTTTAGGTTCGTTGTCATCAGTAACATCTGATGCCATACCTTTTTTGAAGCTCTTAATTCCTTTAGCAACATCTCCCATCAGACTTGAGATCTTACCTCTTCCAAAAAGTAAAACTACAAGTATAACAACAATTGCTATCTGCCAAATTCCTATGCTCATAGAAAAGTTATATATCTTTTATTCTCAATTTAAAAGTGACTTTTTTTTAACCTAAGTTATGAATTCTTATTTTTCTCCTCAGAGTCTAAAGTGCTGCTTAGCATTTCATCAATATTTGAATAAATATCCTCTTTTTTACCATCTTGTTTCTCTTTATAAAATTTACCAGTTCCAAAAATTGCATTATCAATATTTGTACTATCGATAAGACCAGCGGCACCCAATTCATCAACGGTTGGTAAATCGGATAACTTTTGAAGATTGAAATGACTTAAAAAATCATCAGTCGTGACATATTGAATTGGTTTTCCAGGGACATCTTTTCTACCACCTGGTTTTACCCAGTTTAACTCCATCAAAATTTCAAGAGTATTTGTGCCGAATGCAACACCTCTAATTTCCTCAATTTCAGCACGTGTTACTGGTTGATGATAAACAATGATTGCAAGTGTTTCAATTGCAGCTCTTGATAATTTTTTTTCAACAATTTTTTCCTGTTTCATAATTTCAGAAAGATTTGGCGATGTTCTAAATGACCATTTTTTTGAGATACACACTAAATTAATACCTCGATTGGAATATTCGTTTTGTAATTTTAATAAAATTTTTTCGACATTAGTTTTTTTTGAAATCTTATTTTCTATAGTTTCAATATCAAGTGGCTCAGCAGCTGCAAAAACTATTGCTTCAATTTCTTTTTCAATTGAGGATAATTTATTAGGAAAATCAATAACATTATCTTTTTTAGTATTTCTTTTATTCATTATTTTTCCTTAATAAAAATATCATCAAATAAATTTTCTTGTTTAATTTTTAAGTTACCTTCTTTCACAAGTTCAAGTGATCCTGCAAAAATACCTGCTGTACCAGTTTTTTTGTATTTTGTAATACTCTTAAAATTTTTAGGTATCAAGTCCTCTAATTTTTTCCAATCAGTTAGTTTTCCAAAAAAATCTCTGATTGTTTTAATCCCCTCTTCAGTTGTAAAAACAGGGAGTTTAGGAATATTTATTTTTTGAAAATCTTTAGTCATAATAATAGTTGAATATGTTTTTAGTAATTCAAATAAATTTACTTTAATTTCACTGTTATAAATGGGGCTAATGCCTGCCCTTACACCTCTTGTTCTGATTTCACGACCTAATCTTTTACGCTTTAACATTTGCTCTGATAATAATCTGATTAATTCTAATTTTTTAAGTTGGAGTTTTAATTTTTCTGCCACTTCTTGAACTTTAAACTCCTCCTCAGGTGTTCCAGGTAAAAGAAGTTTAGATTTCAAATAAGCAAGCCATGTGGCCATAAGTAAATACTCAGAGGCGGACTCTAGATTTAGATTTTTTTGGTTTGTTATAAAATCATGAAATTGATCTGCTAGTTTTGTAATAGAAATATTTTCTAAATTCACCTTTTGAGATTTTGCAAGGTCTAACAATATATCTAATGGACCGTTATAATTTTCAATATCAACACTAAAAAGTGAGGAATCATTTTCTGTCATAAGCGAATACTAACTTATTATCTTATAAAATTGTGATGTTTTTTTTATTACAAATTTGCTTATGAAAGGTGAATTTTCAGCAACAATTTCCATCTCATTTTCTTTGGCATTACAATGTAAAACAAGATTACAACCAGCATTAAACGCATTGATTGTATTTTCTTTAATTTTACCTTTTAAACTTTTCATTGATATATCGTCAGAAATCAAAATATTCTTAAAACCTATTTTATTTCTTATTAATTTTATCATTTTTTTAGAATGCGTTACTGTGTTTTTTAAATCGATCTTTTTGAATATGATGTGGGCTGTCATTGCAAAAAAAGAATTTTTTCTTTTGAAAGGAAAAAAATCATTTTTTAATAAGTAATCCAAATTTTTACTAATTACGGGTGTAAAATGGTGACTATCAACTTTTGCTAAACCATGTCCTGGTATATGTTTAATAACAGTTCCTACGCCATTATTATGGTGATAGTTGATACAATAATCGCCAATTTTTGAAACTATTTTAGGATTACTAGAAAAAGATCTGTCTCCAATAATTGATGATGAACCTTTCTTTCTAAGATCTAAAACAGGACAAGTGTTGATATTAACTCCTATCAATTTTAATAAATATGATGTTTTATCAATAAATAATTTATAGAAAAAATTAAATTCCTTAGGTTTTTTTATAAATTTTTTGCCAAAAAATTCAGAGGTTAAATTTTCAAAAGATATAATATTTTTAAGTCGGTTTACTCTACCACCCTCTTGATCAATTAAGATTGGATATTTATTATCGTTAAAGATTTTTCGAATAGATGTGGTTAATTGTTTTGCCTGTTTGATATCTTTTATGTTTCTGGTAAATAAAATTACTCCCCATGGCTTATATTTTCTTAGAAAATTCTTTTCTCTGGAGCTAAGTTTTGTTGATTTAATACCGATAATAAAAGATCTTCGATTATTCATTAATCTAGAAGTTTCCAAAAATTAAATTTTTTCTTTTTATCTTTATTAGATTTCTCTACATATTGAATGATATCTTTGGTATCATTTTCTAAAACTGGCAATTTTTCAGAATAAATATCAATTTTTTTGTCAATATTGCTCAAAGATCTAAAAGAATTTTTTTTATTATCATCTGAAAAATAATACTTACCTGTAAAAAATATAAAAAAACCGATGATTAATAAAAATATTAAATATTTAATCTCTTTTAGCATCACATTTTATCTGGTGTAGATACGCCAACTATATTCATTCCAGATTTTACTACATTGGAAATAGCCTTAAGAAAAATCAATTTATCATCTGTTATCTTCTTTTGATCATTAATAAATCTTTTGTCTGGATTTTCCTTACCTAAATTCCAATATGAATGAAATAAAGAGGCCAATTCATATAAATAAGTCGGTATTCTATGCGGCTCAAGTTTATTACAAGATACATCAATACACTTGGGCCATTCAGATAATTTTTTTAAGATTTTTATTTCATCTTTGGAATATTCAAAATCGTATTTAGTAATATCTAGATCTGAATTTAAATCTTTATCAAGATGTCTATATACTGAACATATTCTTGCATAACAGTATTGAACGTAATAAAGGGGGTTATCTTTTGATTTTTCTACAACGTTATCAAAATCAAAATCGAGTTCAACATCACTACTTCGATTTAGCATTATAAATCTTGTTGCATCTTTTCCTACCTCATTAATTAAATCATCTATAGTTATATAGTCACCTTTTCTTTTAGACATTTTAAAGGGTTTCTTATCTTTAATAAGTTTAACAAGTTGGCTAACTTTACAAATTAATCTATCTTTAGAGTTTGATAAAGCTTCAACAGATGATAAAATTCTTTTTATATAACCAGCATGATCTGCGCCTAAAATATTAATAAGCCTATCAAATTTTCTGTCTAATTTATTTTTGTGGTATGCAACATCACTTGCAAAATAAGTCCAAGCGCCATCAGATTTTTGCAATGCTCTATCTTTGTCATCTCCAAAATCAGTCGATCGAAAAAGCAACTGCTCACGCTCAACCCAATTACTATCATCTTCACCCGCGGGTGCCTTTATTTTTCCTTTATAAACAAATTTGTTTTTTTGAAGAAATTCAACAACTTTTTCCACTTCTTGATTTTCAACTATTTTCTTTTCACTGACAAAGTTATCATGATTAATACCAAGACTTTTAAGATTACTTTTGATTAACTTTAATGCCTCGTTAATAGCTAAAGAAGTCAATTCTTGAGATATTTTGTCAAAATTATTAAAATCAATATTTTTATTTGAGTTTAAAATGTTTTGAGCAAAGTCAATTAAATAGTCTCCGGGATATAAATCTTCATTATCTATTGGAAAAGGTTCATTAAAAGAAATCTCTCTTATTCTATAATAAACTGACTTTGTAAAATTTATAATCTGATTACCGTAGTCGTTTATATAATACTCTTTTGTAACTTTATTATTATTAAATAATAAAAGATTAGCCATCACATCACCTAATATTGCTCCTCTACAATGGCCAACATGTAAAGGACCTGTTGGATTAGCAGATACAAATTCTATTAGGTAATTTCTTTTTATATTTTTATTTGTTCCAAAAGATTTAGAATTTTTAATCACCTCTTTAATAAAATTTGTCCAAAAAATAGGTTTAAATTTAATGTTGATAAAACCAGGTTTTACAACTGATATCTCTTCAATAAATTTATCCTCTTTTTTGATTTTTTCTGCCAAAATTGAAGCCAGATCTGATGGAGATTTATTATTAATCTTAGAAAGGACCATGGCTACGTTAGTAGAAATATCACTATCAAATTTAGAAGGTGGAATTTCAGCAGTTATCCCGTTTAGTGAATCTGGTAAAATTAAATCTCCATTTGAAGATAGTGTTGAAAGGATTTCTTTTATTTTATCTAAATACTGTTCAAAAATATTCATTTAAAGTTTTTGTGAAGGTTGATTGCATATCTGTCTGTCATTCCTGATATAAAATCTGAAATTGCTCTATATTTATTCTTTGAGAGATGATCTTTTGAAATAAATTTTTTAGGGTTTTTTTGTATTTTATTAAACAGTTTTTTAATTATTAATTTGCCATTATCGTTTTTTTTCAGAACTGCATTATTATTATACATCTTTGTTTTTAAAAAAAATCTTATTTCATCCACAGAATCTTTGACTTTTTCAGAAAAATCTACCATTGTTAAATTTGCTTTAGTAATATCTTTATAATTTTTTATTTTATTAATCTTCAAATTAGTTTTGGTATTTTTAATTAAATCTCTAATCATTTGATCAATAGAATCTCTTATAATCTGATATGTTGCAATTTTATAGTTATGTTTGTTTATCTTTTTTTTATATTTTTTATAAATATCTTTAAAAAAGTTAATTTCAATTAACTCCTCTAGTTTAAATAAATTTGCATTTATACCATCTTGAATATCATGATTGTTATAAGCTATATCATCTGAAATAGCTGAAACTTGAGCCTCTAATGATGGATAAGTCTCAAAATTAATCTTATGATTGAATTTTTTTACCCCAATAAGACTGTCAACTAAATCTAATTCATAAACAGGACCATTATGCTTAAGCAATCCCTCTAAGGTTTCAATTGAAAGATTTAATCCACTATACTTAAAATATTTATTCTCCAAAAACATAACCACACGAAGAGTTTGTAAATTATGATCAAAGCCTCCATAATCTTCCATACATTCATTAAGAGAGTCCTCGCCAGCATGACCAAAAGGTGGGTGGCCCAAATCATGTGCCAAACTTAAGGTTTCAGCTAGATCTTCATTCAATTCAAGATATCTTGCAATAGATCGCGCAATTTGAGCAACTTCCATTGAATGGGTTAATCTTGTTCTGTAATGATCACCTTCTGTGTTTACAAATACTTGTGTCTTGTGTTTGAGCCTTCGAAATGAGGCGCTGTGAACTATTCGATCTCTATCTCTTTGAAATGGCGATCTATATTTTGATACAGATTCTTTGAATATTCTTCCTTTGCTTTTAGTAAGAGCAATCTTTGAGTATTTTTTCATCCTTTAAAATTAAAATTTAAGTATTATATTAGTAATACCAGTGATCAATAATGATTAAAGAAATTAAATTTACTGATAAGGCTCTAAAACAGATCAATGTTTTGCTGTCTAAAAAAGACAAAGGGTCGTTTTTTAGAATCGCTATCAAAGGTGGTGGTTGCTCAGGCTTCCAATATGAATTTACTTTTGACAAAGAAAAAGCAGCCGATGATTTAAATTATGAAAATATATTGATAGATAAAACCTCTGCAGATTTATTAAAAGGATCAGAAATAGACTATGTTTCTGAATTAATTGGTGAACAATTCAAAATAACTAATCCGCAAACCAAATCTTCTTGTGGTTGTGGTGTTTCGTTTTCTCTTTAATGATTATTTCCTCGTGGAATGTAAATTCTGTGCGAGCACGTATTGAAAATATCAAAAGTTATCTACTAAAATACAAACCTGATGTTGTGATGATGCAAGAAATTAAAACTGAGGATGTAAACTTTCCTTATGATGATTTTTCCTCAATGGACTATGAAAGTCATGTATTTGGTCAAAAAAGTTACAATGGTGTTGCTATTATTTCAAAAGGAAAATTAAAAAATGTTAAAACAGACTTAATCAAAGATAAACTAAAACAATCAAGAATAATCTCAGCTGAACTTGAACACAAAAAGAAAAATATTCAGTTAATCAATATCTATACACCAAATGGTAATCCTGTTGATACTGAAAAATATGATTACAAAAAAAAATGGCTTGATGATTTAATTAAACAATTAAAAGCTTTAACCAAAAAAAATCAAAATATAATTCTTGGTGGTGATTTTAATATTATTCCTGCAGCTGAGGATGTCTATAATCCAAAAAGCTTTGAAGATGATGCTCTATTTAGATTAGAAATAAGAAAAAAATTAAGAGAAATGATTAATCTAGGATTTAATGATGTTTATAGACATTTTAATGAAACTAAAGAAGGATATACTTTTTGGGATTATATGAGAGGTGCATGGCAAAAAAACAATGGAATGAGAATAGATCATTTTTTAGTTTCAAATTCTTTAATAGACCAAGTTAAAAGTATTAATATTAATAAAGATCCAAGAGGCCGTGAAAAACCTTCGGACCATACCCCAATAGAAATTACTTTAGCTTAAAGATTTTATTTTATTAACCAGCTCTTCATTAATATGACGAGGGCCCTTATCTGATCTATTTTTGTGTCTTCTTTCCCCTGGAAGTCTAACTCCTTCAAAGGATTTCATTTTGTTAAAAAATTCATCAGCATGTTTTTGCCAATCGGTTCCTGAAGTTTTATCAGGCGAAATTGCAAGAATAAATTCTCCACCACTAGGAGGTCCGCCGTCATTATTATCTTTTTCAGATGTCTCAAAGCTAAAATTATCACCAACTAATGCGCCAGCCATTAATTCTACCATCATAGCTATTGCAGAACCTTTATATCCACCAAAAGGAAGTAATACACCTCCGTCCGCTATTGCTCCTGGATCTGTTGTTTCTTTACCATCTTTAGTTAAACCAGTTCCAAGTGGAACTTTATGCCCTTCTCTTTTAGCAACTTGAACTTCACCCATGGCCATTGATGCAGTTGCCATATCGTAAACTACAGGAGTTTTTCCTGGTCGTGGCCAGGCAAAAGAAATTGGATTTGTTCCAAACAACGGTTTGATAGCTCCAGCGGGTGCTACAGCAGGCTTGTATGATGTGCAAGCAAAAGCAACTAAACCTTCCTCTGCTAATTTTTCTGTCTCTGGCCACATCGCAGCCATATGATGAGAGTTATTTATAGCAAGTACGGCCACTCCATTTTCTTTTGCAGCTTTTGCTAATTCAGGTAATCCTTTATTTAAAACTACAGGGGCTAAACAATTATTCCCTAGAACTTTTATTACTGATGCTGAAATTTTTTTTACTTCAGGTTTTCCTTTGCCATTAATTTTTCCACTTTTTAAACCACTCACATATGCAGGCAACCTAAACAAACCATGAGATAAAGATCCATCTCTTTCAGCATTTCTTATTAAATCAGAGAGAATAGATGCTGTTTCATCATCACAGCCATTAGCTAGTAAAGTCTTTTTAGCTAAATCAAAAATTTCATCTAATGTGAGGGAAACGGTACTCATCCCAATATTAGATATTATTAATGGTTAAAGATCAATTTTTATTTAACAGCCTTTAAAAGATTTAGACATATTGCCAATTAAATCGAAGTATAGATCTTTGCCAGGGTTAAGTGTTGCCCCTAATGGATCAATTACGCCTGTTGCAATGTTAGTATCTTTTGCTACAGCCTTAATAATATCAGGGTTAAACTGTGGCTCTGAAAATATACAGCTTACTTTATCATGCTCAATTACTTCTCTAATTTCAGCCAATTGCTCAGCACCGGGCATAACATCTGTATTTACTGTAAACGCGCCTAAAATATTAACACCAAATCTCTCTTCAAAATATTGATACGCATCATGGAATACTATTGATTTAAAATCTTTATTTAATTCAGATTTTACTTTCTTAGTTAACTTATCTAAATCTTTATGTGCTTTTTTTAAATTTTCTTTATATTTGTCAGTATTTTTTGGATCATTCTCAATCAAGTGCTCTGCCATTTCGCTTAAAATAACTTTTGCATTCATTGGATCTAACCAAATGTGCGGATCGTACTCACCATGAGCATGTCCTTCATGTCCATGGCCGTGATCATCATGGTCGTCTTCTTTATGACTTTCTTTGTCATGATCATGTTCGTCATGACCATGTTCTTTCTCTTTTTTATCATGATCGTGGTCATCATGATCGTCTTCTTTTTTAGCATGATCATCATGATCATCCTCTTTATGACCATGATCGTCATGATCTTCAAAAATATTTCTTTCTCTAAACTTAAGTTTGGTTATCCCTTTAATTTCCATTAATTCAATTTTTTCAGCTTTTTTTGCAATAGATTTTAATGGTTTTTCTAAAAAACTTTCTATGTCTTCACCTACCCAAAAAATAATATCTGCATTTTGGATCATTTTTGCATGCGATGGTTTAAGTGCAAATCCATGAGGTGATGCGTAGCCATCAACTATTAAATCTGGTTTACCAATACCGTCCATCAAATAGCTTGCGAGTGAATGAATTGGTTTTATTGAAGCTACTACCTTAACTTCAGCATTAACAGGTGAAAAAATTGTTAGGAATGATAAAAGTGATATTAATAATGGGATTTTTTTAATAGTTTTCATAGTTTAATTTTTTTAGTTGTTATAATATAACACTATGTAATAATATAACGTTTATAAGTCAAGTGATATAATGAATGCTAATCAAAATATATTGGTCAAATTAAAAGACGCTGGTTTTAAAATAAACGATAAATGGCTCGTTCAAGGAGTTTCCCTTCAAGTTGAAAAAGGTAAAATAGTTACTTTAATAGGACCTAATGGATCAGGAAAAAGTACAACGGCTAAAATTGCTTTAGGAATTTATAAAAAAATTGAGGGAGAAGTAGAAAAATACACAAATAAAATTGGTTATGTTCCACAAAAAATTTCAATTGATTGGACTTTACCACTTAGGGTCAATGATTTTATGGTATTAACTGAAAGTTTAAAAAATGAAATAATTGATGAGGCACTATCATTAACTGGTGTTATTCATTTAAAAGATAAAAATTTAGGTGATTTATCGGGTGGTGAGTTTCAAAGAGTATTGCTAGCAAGAGCTATTTCAAAAAAACCAGAATTGTTAGTTCTTGATGAGCCAGTTCAAGGTGTAGATTTTACAGGTGAGATAGCTTTATATGAACTTATAAAGAGAATTTCTGATGAATTGAATTGTGGTATCTTATTAATTTCTCATGATTTACATACTGTAATGAGTGCTACAGACCATGTTGTTTGCTTAAATGGTCATGTATGCTGCTCAGGGACACCCATGGATGTCGCAAAAAATAATGAATATAAGGCTTTGTTTGGTGAACAAGCTTCACAGATATTATCAAGATATGAACATAGACATGATCATATTCATACTGATGAGGGTAAAATTAAGAAAAATTAAATGTTCGACGATTTTTTTATAAGAGCATTGGTTGCTGGAATTGGAGTTGCTTTCGTTACAGGGCCTCTTGGTTGTTTTGTAATTTGGAGAAGATTATCTTATTTTGGTGATACGTTGGCCCACTCGGCTTTATTGGGAGTAACATTAGCATTTACAATGGAATTTAATATTGCGTTATCTGTATTTATAATCTCATCTTTAATTGCTTTAACATTAATACAACTTCAAAAAAGAACTAATCTTCCAGGAGATGCATTATTAGGGCTTTTAGCTCACTCATCTTTAGCCGTAGGACTTGTTGTTATTGGTTTCTTAACATTTATCAGATTTGACATTATGGGATTATTATTTGGAGATATATTAGCTGTTACAGTTGATGATCTATTAATAATATGGGTTGGAGGAGCAATAATTCTGTTAATTTTAAAATTAATTTGGAAACCTTTATTCGCATCCACAGTAAACTATGAGTTAGCTGAAGCAGAAGGTTTAAATCCTGATAGAGCAAAAGCAATATTCACAATATTGATGGCTGCAATTATTGCTATATCAATTAAAATGGTTGGTTTGTTATTAATAACAGGAATGCTAATCATACCAGCTGCAATGGCTAGAAATATTTCGTCTAGTCCACAAAGAATGGTTATCTATTCAATCATTGGAGGTCTTCTGTCAGTAATTTTAGGATTATTTACATCCTTGGAATTTAATACCTCCTCGGGTCCATCAATTATAACGGCAGCATTATTTTTGTTCATACTTTCATTATTTAATATCAAACAATCAATTAAATTGAAAAACTAATGAGGAATCAGTAAAATGAATAAAATGCACAAAGAACATAATCTCACCAAAAATCAGAAAATTATTTTTGATTTAATTGATAAATCATCTCAGCCACTTAAGGCCTACTCAATACTCTATAATGTTCAAAAAAAAGGTATTAAAGCTCCTCTGCAAGTTTATCGAGCATTAGATAAGTTAGTTGAAATAGGTAAAATTCATAAAATTGAAAGTAGAAATGCCTTTATTGCATGTCATAATTCAAGTTGTCAGGTGGCTAAAGCTACTGCGTTTTCAATCTGTGAGATTTGTGAAAAAGTAACAGAAATAAGTAGCGCAGGTCTTTCAAAATACTTAGCAAACTTTAAAGACAAAGATGGTATGAAATACAGTAAATATAATCTTGAGTTTTTTGGTTTATGCAAAAAATGCACACTTAAATAAAATCATATCATTAATGATATTTTTTTAATAAAATTAAATCATTAATGATATTTTTTACCTTAAAGATTGTTCTTGCTGCAATTATAATTGCCTTTGCTAGTTGGCTTTCGGGTCAAAATCCAAAACTTGCAGGTTTTATTATCGCCTTACCTCTTGTATCACTCATAGCTATAGCTTTTTCCTATTATGAGCATAATGATATAGAAAAAACAATTCTTTTTACTAAGAGCATACTAGTAGCGGTACCTGTGAGTTATTTATTTTTTTTACCCTTCTTTTTTGCAAAATCATTTAATATGAATTTCTTCCTAATTTATGGCACAGGCTTAGGATTTTTAGTTGTTGGTTTCTTTATTCATAAATATATAACAAATTTTCTCTAATACTGTTACATCTTAATAAATTTGTAACATTAATGTAATAATTAATAAGAAGGAGAAAATATGTTTATAAAAAAATATCTAAAGTGGATCAGTACTTTTTTAGTTTTAGTAGGAATACTTCTTACAAACTTAAATATATATCCTTTAAATATATATTTTCATGGATTAGGAGTTATTGGATGGACTATCGCTGGATTTGTTAGCAAAGATAAGGCGATACTCACTAACTTTGGATTACAAATTCCATTATTTGTTATTGGAATTTATAAGATTATTTTTTAAATGAAGAATATTTTGTTTGTATGCACAGGTAATTCAGCAAGAAGTATTATTGCTGAAAGTATAATAAACAACGAGTATGACGATAAGTATAAAGGTTTTAGTGCTGGGAGTAATCCAACAGGAAAAATTAATGAGGATGTGAAGAATTATTTATTGTCAAAACATTATGATCTTTCAAATTATAGATCTAAAAATTTTAATGAGTTTATTAATGGTCAAATTAAAATGGATTATGTGATTACAGTTTGTAATAATGCCAATAACGAAGTCTGTCCTATTTGGCCAAATAAAGATCAGATAATTCATTGGGATATAGAGGATCCTGTCAAATTACTTGATGAAACAAACGACTTAAATAAAAAAGATGAAATAATAGAAGAAGTTTACAATAATATTTATAAAAGAATAAAGGAACTGATTTATGAAAAATAAAAGCCGCTATTTTCTTGCTGAATTATTAGGCAGTTGTTTTTTAGTAATGATTATTGTTGGTTCAGGTTTAATGGCTGAAAACTTAACTAATGATGTTGCTGTGATGTTAATAGCTAATACTATAGCAACAGGAGCAGGTTTATTTGTGCTTATTACAGTATTTGCTGATGTATCAGGAGCTCACTTTAATCCATTTGTAAGTATCGCAATGGCAATAACAGGCAAATTAAAAAGGAAACTATTACCCTACTATATCATTGCTCAATTGGTTGGTTGCTTGATTGGTGTTGGTTTAGCCAATTTCTTTTTTGAACATGAAATTTATGAATTATCTACTAAATCAAGAGATGGGATTTATATACTAACATCTGAAGTGATAGCAACATTAGGACTTATAGTGATAATTTTTGGGGCTATGAAGTCAGGTAAAATTGCTGTTGCTGCTAGTGTTGGGCTTTACATTACTGCAGGTTATTGGTTTACTTCTTCAACTTCTTTTGCAAATCCTGCGGTTGCTATTGCTAGAACATTTACAGAATCTTTTACTGGTATTAGTTATTTAAATACTCCTTATTATATTTTAGCTGAGCTTATTGGAATGTTAATTGCTGTACTTATTGTTAAAAAGTTATTTTTAGAAAAAAATTGAAAAATATAAAACTTACTAATCGAATAAGTTTAATTAACAAAAAATTTAAAAAAAAAGAGTTTTATCATTATCTTAAAACTTCTAATCTTTCATTAGTAATACCTAAGATTAAAGACAAATATGTAGTAGTTTCCCAAAAAAGAGTTCCAATTAATAAAATTAATTACGAGTTTCCTTCTGGCATAGTGGAAAAAAAGGAAACAACTCTGCAATCAGCATATAAGGAATTAAGAGAAGAAACAGGATATAGATCAAGATCAAAATTGAGTAAAATAATAACTTTTTATACTGAACCTGGAAGACTAACTACTAAAATTACTGGTTATTACACAGAAGACTTAATTAAAATTTCGAAACCAGAACAAGGTATTAGAATTCATCTTTTTAATCAAAAAGAGATATTTAAATTAATATTAAATCAAAAATTCAATAATAGTTCTCATATAGCAATGTTTTTTTATTTAATAACAGTTCTTAAAAAACTATAAACTAAAGGTTGTATCAAAATATCTTTTTTATTTAAGGATTATATGATTAAATCAAATATTAAATAATTCGGAGGCAGTAATGAGAAAAAAACTAAAAAAAAATGAAAAGAAAAAAACAAAGATATTAAAATCAATAGACAAACTTAAAAATAAAATTACAGCAAAAGAAAAAAAATTATCAAGCCTTAATATTAAAATTGCTGGTCTAGAAAAAAAGGTTGCAGAAAAAAAAGCAAAAAAGCTTGCTAAGAAAAATGCAGAGCAGTCTCCTGCATCTATAAATAATTAATTCCAAATCGCTTTTCTCCCTTCTCATTTAAGAGAAGGAAGAAAGTAGTTAATCAACAAAATTTAAACAGGGGAAGAAATAATGAATATTTAAACTTTGATGGTGCTTTATACATAAACTAAGTTACAAAATTATTTACTTATTGTTAAAGTTAAATGAATTTAAATTAAAATAATGTTACAAAAAAATATCACTCAATTAAAAATAGAATTAAATTTAATTTATCTTGAATTATTTGAGTAAATTACTCTTGGTTCTAAAAATAATTCTCTAGCAAGAGCTTTAAATCTTTTAGTAACTTGTTTTGAGATTATTTCTTGATGTTGTGATGGAATTTTCAAAAATACAGCATTACCTCTTTTATATAATTTAAACTCTTCAAGAAATATCGTAGATATCGAGGTCAATGATTGTGAAAATCTCAAAGCTGCTCCAACTTGTTTGCTTGAAAAAATTTCATTATTATTTAAAAAAGTTAGATACTCCATCTTTGGATTATACTTGATACTACAGTACCGCCAATAACATGACAAAGCTAATTGTATTCTTTCTTTATGAGTCAATCTAAGTAAAGGAGTATTTATTGTTTCTTGAAATACCAATTCAGCTTTTTGAAATGCTCCTAATCCCCAATCCATATGACTTAATACACATGCCAGATATAATAATTTCTTATTAAAATGTTCATTGCCTTCAAAAACTGGCTGAATAAAATCATAATATTTTTTATAGTTCGATCCTAGATCACCTCTTTTTTTTGCAATATTCTCAATTGCTTTGTGAAAAATTTCTGATTCTTTTACATCTTTAAAATAGTCAATTGATAAAGAACCTTCACGCAAACCGCTTATAGAACAAATTATATTTTTTGGATTTGTAACTCTCATAATTTCATCAAGTATAATGCAACTATAAGGTAAATATGGTGTTCTAGATTTTGAAATATACTCAACTGTTTTAAGTTTAGATTTATTAAAAGATGAAATTTTTTCAACAAACTTAGATAAAACATTGTTATCAATACTGTATTGATGAATTATATGTACCGGATGATTATTTTGAAAAAGATGTAATTTAAATAATGCTCGCCAAGTACCTCCAACTAAATATAGATTATTAAATTTCTTTTTTGAAAGCCATTTTTCTTCTCTTAATAATTTTTTGATATATTTTGCTAAATTTCTTTTTTTAACTATAGGATTATTTAATAATCTTAAAACACCAATAGGTAATGAGGTTTTATTAGTTACTATATTGTTTTCAACTCGAGCTAATTCTAAACTACCGCCTCCAAGATCGGCAACTAATCCATCAACATTTTCAAAGCCTATTTTAACTCCCTCAGCTGAGCATTCAGCTTCTTCTTCACCAGATAATATATTAATCTTAGTTTTAAAAAGTTTTTCAACTTCATTAATAAATGGTTTTGTATCAGTTGCTTCTCTTAAAACTGCTGTTGCAATGATTTTAAGATTTGTGATTTTTGAAACATTTAAAATTTCAGAGAATCTTTTTAAAACTTTTAAAGCATATTCGGTACCAGATCTGTGAAGTTTTTTGGATTTATCTAAATTTTTTCCAAGTTCACAAACTGCTTTTTCATTAAAAAAAGGCACACGAGAAGAACTGAAATCTTCATAAATTAGCATTCTTATAGAGTTTGATCCAATGTCAATTATAGCTAATCTTGCCTGTTTTAATTTTAAACTATTTTTACTTTTAATTACTTCCACTTTTAATCAATCTTAAGTGCAGTTGTTTAGGCTGCATTTTTAGTTTAGCTTTACCTCTTCCAGATAAGCTCGGATTATTCATAAAATATTCATGAGCTGAAAAGGAATCGCTCTTACTATATTTAATTTTTTTATAATTGCCATCAGCTTCAAGTTCCCAGCTCTGATTAGTATCAAGATAATTTGCCAACATTATTTGATCTAAGATCTGTTCATGAACAGTCTCATTTTCAATTGGGACTAGAAGTTCTACCCTTCGATTTAAATTTCTCGGCATTAAATCAGCTGACGAAATATATACTTTTGCATTTCTATTAGGCATTTTTTTTGTACCATTACTAAAGCAGTAAATTCTAGAATGCTCTAAAAATCTTCCTATGATACTTTTTACAACTATGTTTTCTGATCTATCTTTAACTCCTGGTCTTAAACAACAAACACCCCTTACAAATAAATGAATTTTTACACCAGCATTCGAAGCTTCATAAAATTTATCAATAATTTCTGGATCTACTAAAGAGTTCATTTTTGCCCAAATAGCTGCAAATTTTCCATTTTTAGAATTTTTAATTTCAGCATCAATATTTTCATTTAAGGTTTGCCTCATATTTACTGGCGAAATAGAAATTTTATTTAAATTTTTTGGTTTTGCGTATCCTGTTACATAATTGAAAAACTTTTCAACATCTGATGCCATTTTCTTATCACAACTAAATAAAGACAAATCAGTGTAAATTTTAGCATTTACTGGGTGATAATTGCCAGTTCCTAAATGAAAATAAGTTTGTATTTTACCCTGTTCTCTTCTTAAAACAAGTGATGATTTTGCATGAGTTTTGTATTTAGCAAAACCATAAACAATTTGAACACCTACTTTTTCTAAACTTCTTGATAGTTGAATATTAGCTTCCTCATCAAATCTAGCTTTAATTTCAATTAAAGCGGTAACTGTTTTTCCGTTTTCTGCAGCTGTTATTAAAGCTTTAACAATAGGTGAGTCTAGAGTTGTTCTATATAGAGTTTGTTTTATAGCTATAACTTTTTTATCATTTGCTGCTTGGTTTAAAAATTCAATTACTGAGTCAAATGTTTCAAAAGGATGATGAACAACTAAATCTTTCTTTTTAATAGTTTCAAAAAAATTATCATTATATTCTTTTAATCTTTCAACTTCTCTAGGTGTAAAATGTTTAAATCTTAATTTTGGATTTTTTACTTTACATATTTGATCTATATCTTGAATTCCAACAAGGCCAGCAACATCATAAATATAGTCAGGATTTATATCTAATTTATTAGTTATAAATCTTATCAATTCGTTATCACTATTTTCAAGAACCTCTAAACGAACAATATCACCCGTTCTACGTCTTTTTAAAGCCAATTCAAAAGATCTAACCAAATCTTCTGCTTCCTCTTGAATCTCTACATCGCTGTCTCTTATTACTCTAAAAATCATTTTCTTTTCTAAATCATGATCTGGAAAAATTTCATTAGCAAAAAAACTTATTACATCATCTAGAATCACAAATTTCTTATGATTTTTTGAAGACTCAATTTCAATAAATCTAGATAATGCTTTTGGTATTACTATTATTGAGTTTAAAATCCTTTTTTTATTTTTTTTTCTTAACTTCATTACAATTGCTCTTCCTTGATTGATTATAAATGGAAATGGATGTGCAGGATCAATTGCTGATGGTGTTAATAAAGGGTAAATCTCTTCTTTAAATATTTCTAAAAGTTTTTTTTTATCCTTAGTATTTAAATTAACTGGTTTAACTAAATTGATATTATTTTTTTTTAATTCCATAATCAGTTGAATAAAAATTTTGTTCTGTTTTTTTAATAGATTCTTAGTTTCAAGCACTACCTCATCCATTTGCTCTTCAGGTGTCAAACCATCAGAGCTTAGTGAGTCAACTTCTTGTTTTATTTGACTATATAACCCAGCTACACGGACCATAAAAAATTCATCTAGATTAGACCCAGCAATTGATAAAAACTTTACTCTTTCATAAAGAGGATTTTCGATATTTTGCGCCTCTAAAAGTACTCTATCGTTGAATTTTAACCAAGAAAGCTCTCTATTTATATATTTAGATTTCAACTCTTCTTTATGTTGTTTTTTTAAAGCAGTCATATATTTAGATTTTATGTATCAATTATACGTCATGAGACACGCAAAATCTAGTTGGGATGATTTAAGTATTAATGATTTTGATAGACCACTTAGTAAAAGAGGCAAGAAAAATGCAAAAATGATTTGTGAATTTTTTGTTAAAAAAAAATTTGAATTTGATTATGCATTAATTTCATCATCAAAAAGAACAAAAAAAACTTTTCAAATTTTATCCAAGAAAATTAATAAGCCAAAAAAAGTTAATTTTTCAAAAGATTTATATTTAGTTGATGAGAATGCAATTGTAAAAAAAATTAAAGAAATATCCAGTGAATATAAATCAATTTTGATTATAAACCATGAACCATCAGTGAAAAATTTAGTACGAAATCTTACAAAAAATCATAATACGAATAATTTTAAACTAATGAATTATAAATTCCCAACAGCAGCATTTGCAAAAATTGAGTTTGATATTAAATCCTGGAATGAAGTTGAGAAAAAGGGAGTATTAAAAAAATTTATAAGACCCAAAGATCTTCAAGATTCTAAAGAATAACCAGCTGATCTTACTGTTCTAATTAAAGGTTTTGTATTTTGTATGTTAATTGCTTGTCTTAATCTTCTAATATGAACATCAACTGTTCTAGACTCAACATATATATTTTCTCCCCAAACATTGTTTAAGAGTTGTTCTCTTGAATAAACTCTTTTTGGATTTTTGATAAAAAAATCTAAGAGTTTAAATTCAGTTGGACCCAAAGTAATTTCTTTATCTTTTCTATAAACTCTTTTTGTAATCCGATCTATTTTTAAATCAGTAAATTCTACAATGTCTGACGATGATTGAGGTTTAGATCTTCTCAATAAAGATTTAATTCTAGCATTCAATTCTTTTTGACTAAAAGGTTTAGTTACATAATCATCTGCACCTGTATCAAATGCTTTTAATTTGTCTTCTTCCTCCCCTTTTGCAGTTAACATAATGACAGGAATATCATTAAACTTATTATCTTTTTTTAAGTTTTTACAAATTTCAACACCAGATAATTCTGGTAACATCCAATCCATTAATATTAAATCTGGCTGTTTTAATTTTATTTGTTTAAGAGCATCTTCTCCATTTTCTGAATGACTGACTTTATAACCTTCTTTTTCAAGATTGTACTTTAACAAACTAACAATTGATGCTTCATCTTCAGCTATGAAAACATGAGCTGACATAAATCATTTTTCTCCGGTTACAATTGGCTCTGTTCCCTTGGGTCTATCACCTTCTAAATATTCGCCTTTAACTAAATAATAAACTTGTTCTGCAACATTTGTAGTATGATCACCAATACGCTCTATGTTTTTAGTTACAAACAATAAATGGGTTCCATCTTCTAAATTTTTTTCATTTTCTTTAAGATATTTTATAACTTCTTGCATACAAAGATTTGTTAGATCATCTATTTGCTCATCACCTTCCCAAACATTTACTGCCATTGGCGCAGATCTTTCTAGATAAGCATCTAATGTTGATTTTAATTGTTTTTGAACATTGGTAGATACTCTATTCAATGAGTCTACCAAGTTCTTTGGAAGATTTTCGTTAAGCAAAAGTGTTCTCTTGGATATATTTTTTGCTAAATCACCTATTCTTTCTAAATCTGAAGACATTTTCAAAGCCGTTACTGTCTCTCTTAAATCAATTGCCATAGGTTGTCTTAAAGCAATTAAATTCACAACTTGCTGTTCAATTAAAGTCTCATATTTATCTATTTTTTCATCTTCTTGAATTACATTTTCTGCAATATCGCTATTTCTTGTTGTAATGGCTTGAATTGCTTTACCTAAAGCATCCTCACATGCACTTCCCATCTTAACGATATTAGCATTAAGATTTTTTAGTTCTTCCTCGTAAGATTTAACTGTATGTGGTGCTTCAGACATTATCCAAACCTCCCTGTTATATAATCTTGCGTTTTTTTATTATCAGGATTCTTAAATATTTTATCAGTAGATCCATGTTCAATCAATTGTCCTAAATGAAAAAAACCTGTATTTTGAGAAACGCGTGCTGCTTGAGCCATAGAATGAGTTACAATTATTATTGTGTGCTCTTTTTTTAACTCATCAATCAATTCTTCAATTTGCGCTGTTGCTATAGGATCTAATGCTGAACAAGGCTCATCCATTAATATAACTTCTGGTCTTACAGAAATCGCTCTAGCAATACAAAGTCTTTGTTGTTGTCCTCCAGATAATCCAGTTCCAGGTTCATGCAATCTATCTTTTACCTCTTCCCATAGTGCAGCCTTTTTTAAACTAGTTTCAACAATTTCATCCATTTCTTGTTTTGATTGAGCCATACCATGAATTGTTGGACCGTAAGATACATTTTCATATAAAGTTTTTGGGAAAGGATTAGGTTTTTGAAAAACCATACCAATTTTTTCTCTTAATCTTACTACATCACAACTTTTATCATTAATATTAAAGTCATTAATTAAAATTTCTCCTTTAACACTACAGATATCAATTACATCATTCATTCTATTAAGACATCTTAGGAAAGTTGATTTACCACAACCAGAGGGACCAATTAATGCCGTTACTTGATTTTCCTCAATATCTAAACTTATATTAAAGAGTGCTTGTTTTTTTCCATAAAAAACATCAACATCTTTTGCTTTAATCTTTATCATTTTAACTCCATTTTTTCTCAAACTTATGTCTTATTATTTGGGCAAATAAATTCATTATTATTAAAAAGCCAAGTAAGACCATTATACATGCCGAAACTTTTTCTACAAATCCCCTTTCAGCACTTTCAGCCCAAATATAAATTTGAACTGGTAAGCTTGCAGCAGGATCCATGGGTGATCCAGGTATCGTGTTAACAAAAGCAACCATTCCAATTAAAATTAGGGGTGCAGTTTCTCCTAAAGCTTGAGCTAAACCAATTATTGTTCCTGATAACGTGCCAGGCATAGAAAGAGGAACTGTATGATGCATTGTGGTTTGCATTCGACTTGCTCCCATAGCAAGTGCTGCCTCTCTTATACTTGGTGGAACTGCTTTTAAAGATGCTCTAGCAGCTATAATTATTGTTGGTAAGGTCATTAAGGACAAAGTGATACCTCCAACTAATGGGGTAGACCTTGGTAATTGAAATATAGCCAATAAAACTCCTAACCCTAATAGACCAAAAACTATAGATGGAACCGCTGCTAAGTTGTTTATATTTACTTCAATAAAATCAGTAAATCTATTTTTAGGGGCAAATTCTTCAAGATAGATTGCAGCTAGAACCGCAACAGGAAAAGCTATCATTAAACAAACAAGTATAGAAAAAATTGAGTCCATAAATGAACTTGCTATTCCAGCTAGCTCAGCTTCTCTTGAGTCAGCATTTGTAAAAAAACTTATATTAAATTTACTTTCAACCTTACCATTTGCAACAAGTTGATCAAAAATTTTTAATTGATAATCGCTTACTCTTCTTTGGTCTTCAGGTAAATCTCTTGGATAATTTCCTTTAAAGACTTGGTCTAAATCATCTGAAGCAGTTAGATAAACTTCCTTTGTTTTTCCTATTAAATTAGGGTCATTTAAAAGTTCATTTTTAATTTCTTTTTCAAAAAAATAAGACACCATTCTCTTCAATTCATTTTCTTGATCTTCATTAGCGTTTGGATCTAAATCAGCCATTGATTTTAATGCTATATCGTAATAATCAGCGTCCTGTAAATCTTCTTTAGAAGGATTTTGGTCTAACATCATTAATTCAGCATCGAAAGTTACTGGAACAATAAGCCATGTTTTTTGAAAAGCTGAATAGCCAGTTGAAAAAATTTTAAAAATAAAGATTGTTAAAAATAAAAGTGCCATAAAAATTGCACTCAGACCGTATAAGCGAAATCGCTGTTCAGCTTTATATCTTTTATTTAATAATTGTTCTTTATTTTTATTCATATTTTTCTCTATATTTTTTAACTACTCTCAAGGCCACAATATTTAAACAAAGTGTTACTAAAAATAATGACATACCTAAAGCAAAAGCAGCTTGCGTTTTTGGGTCGCCAAAAGCTTGGTCACCAATTAGAATAACTACAATTTGAGCTGTAATCGTTGAAGTAGACTCTAAAGGATTTAAAGTTAAATTAGCAGCTAAACCAGAGGCCATAACAACTATCATTGTTTCTCCAATAGCTCTTGAAACACCAAGTAAAATAGATCCAACTATCCCCGGCAATGCCGCAGGAAAAATAACTCTCTTGATTGTTTCTGATTTAGTTGCTCCCATAGCGTAACTTCCATCTCTTAAACTTTGAGGCACACTTGTAATTACATCGTCACTTAAACTTGAAATAAATGGTATGATCATAATACCCATTACCCCTCCTGCTGCTAAAGCACTTTCAGCTGAAACTTCAAGACCCATAGAAGTTCCTAATTCTTTCAAAAATGGTCCAACAGTTAGGGCAGCAAAAAAACCATAAACAACTGTTGGTATACCAGCTAAAATTTCGATTAATGGTTTTGCATATTGTCTAACTTTAGTTGATGCATATTCAGCTAAATAAATTCCACTCATTAATCCAATTGGGATAGCAACGCACATAGCAATAAATGCAATAAAAAAAGTACCTGCAAAAATAGGGACTGCTCCAAAAGTATCTGAATACATCGTCGGATCTAAAGCCTCAGAAGAATCTCTAACAAAAGCTTTTGCTGGATACCAGTGAGTTCCAAAGACAAAATCAAATAATGGAATTACTTTAAAAAAATCTATAGTTTGAAATATAAGTGAGAAAACTATTCCAACAGTAGTTAATATTGCAGCTAAAGAAGCTGTAAATAAAACTGCGTTCAAAAATTTTTCAACTGGTTCTCTTGTTCTAGAATTAGATGAAATTCTTTTATACGCATAAGCAACAGAGGCAATAATTGCAGATAATACTATAACAACTTTTGAACTTTGAGCTATTGATCGAAGACTTAAATATTTTTCAGCTGAAGCTTCAATAAAAGGTGTAATTTCTCCAGTGAATTGCCCTCGAGACAATGCTTTTGATTTTTCGTATAATAAATTTAATTCATCATCAAGATAACCTTGATTTGAATAATCACTTAAGATTAATAGTTTTACAATTGTGGGCTCAAAAATTGCCCATAATGAAAAAATTATAAAGGCTGGTATTGCACACCAGATTGCAAGATAATAACCATAAAATTGTGGTAATGCAGTTAATCTTTTTTTTGTAGATTGAATTGTATATGCTTTTTTGCGTCCAAAATAATAGCTTGTGAAACCTAGAAGAACAATAAATGTAAATAGTATTAAGTTCACAGAATCTCCTTAAGTGAGGACTTTACTCTTTTTTTAAAAAAAAGGGGTCTAAAAAGACCCCCTTTTTAATCATTTGTTAACTGAGGAATAATTAATTACCCATAGCAACTAGCTTCGTAGCATTAGTTCTAGTTGTTTTATACAACTTAGAGTCTAATGGCACTAAGCCAATGTCTGCTAAGTAACCCCCTTTTCCAATAGCTTTCTTAGTTGTGAATTCTTTCACAAACTCATGTAAGCCTGGAATTACTCCAACGTGTGCTTTTTTCACGTAGAAGAATAAAGGTCTAGCAACAGCATAACTGTAGTCTTGAATAGACTTTAATGACGGTTGTCCACCATCAATACTTGCTGCTTGCAATTTATCTTTTGCAGCTAAGAAATAACTGAAACCAAAGAAACCAAACATTTCTTTATCTTGAGTTAACTTTTGGATGATTAAACTATCGTTTTCTCCAACTTCAATAGCAGCACCATCTTCTCTGTAAAGTTTTTGAGGTTTTTTGTATTTTTTATTTCCAGCTTCAAAACCAGCTTTATAAAGAGCTTTAGCTTCTTTAGTCATACCTTTTTTCATTACTAAAGAATTCCAAGCATCTCTAGTTCCTGATGTTCCTGGTGGGATCATCACTGAAATTTTTTGTTTTGGTAAGCTAGGGTCAATTTGGTCCCAAGTTTTATAAATATTTGGAACTAATTTACCATCAACAACTGTATGAGCAGCAAGTGCTAAATATAATTGTTCTTTAGTAAAGTTTACTGGTTTTGCATCTTTGCTGTAAGCTAATGTAATACCATCGTTACCAATTACGATCTCAACGATATCATTAACACCATTTTTCTTACATAGAGCTTTTTCTTTATCTTTCATAGCTCTTGATGCATTTGTAATATCTGGATGTTGTTCACCTACACCAGCACAGAATAGTTTAGCTCCACCACCAGTACCAGTAGACTCGATTACAGGAGTTTTAAATCCTGAACCACCAAATCTTTCAGCAACAACTGTTGCGTAAGGGAATACCGTAGAAGAACCAACTATCTTAATTTGATCTCTTGCTTGAGCAACAGTTGCTATTGATAAAGCAACTAAAGAAGCGATCACTATAGTTAGTTTTTTCATTATCTTTAATCCTTTCGTTATTAATTAATATAAAGATGACAGACTCGTATAAATTAATTGAATCTTTAATATTACAGAATTGTTACACTTTTGTTAAAAAGATAACTTTTTAGTTGTATTTCATTGAGATTATAATCTCATCATTTTCTGTTTCTAAACCACCTTTACAAGAAACGGGGTTAACTTTATCTTTAAAAGCAAGCTCAGTTGTAGGTCTCAAAATAACTTCAAGTTTTACTAAATTAACTAATTCTTCTAAGACGCTTTGATCGTATCGCCATCTTGGCCATGTGCTTGGAGTAGAAAAAACAGATGTTAAATAACTAGTTGCCATAGTAAACCTATAATTACTTAAATTTTCGTTTCTTAACAAATGATCTCTTACTGAATTAAATATATTTCTACATCTAAATGAGTCTGACATATAATTCTCTTTTTTTAAATTTTCATTTACTGGGATTGAAACAATTAAATCTACTGTATTTCTCCAATAGGAACTGACAACATCCATATATATATCTTCATAAGGCACATCTTTATGTTTCTTTACAGCAGGATAAGAACTCTTTAAGTCCTCTTCTAATCTAAAAATACCTATGTCAAAAACTGTTAATTGCTGAGTACGTAAAAGAGTAGACAGGTCTTTTGAATATACACTAGTTGTGAAAAACAAGATTAAATAAAAAAATATTAAAATATTTTTGAGTATTTTAATCATTATAAAAACTTAAATAAAATCTATACACGAATCAATCAAAGAAATGTTAAAGTTTTCTCAAATAAGGGTTATAAAATGAAGTTTTTTTTAAATTTTTATTTCGAAGGCAAATATATTCTAATTTCAGTACCTTTACCAACCTCTGAAAGAATCTCAAAATCACCTCTGTGTTGGGTAATTATGTGTTTAACAATAGCTAATCCTAAACCAGTTCCACCAACTTTTTTACTTTGTTCTGTGTCAACCCTGTAAAATCTTTCTGTAACACGCGAAATGTGTTCATGGGGAATGCCATAACCTTCATCTTTAATACTAATCATTATATTCTTTTCTAAAAGTTTGTTACTATTTTCATTTTTAGAAATATATATATTTTTATTTTCTGGAGAATATTTTATTGAATTATCCAAAAGATTAGAAAAAACTGTATTTAATCTTTTTTCATCACCTATAACAATTGATGTATTTGTTAATTGATTTTTAACAGTTATATTTTTCTTTTTTAAAACAATTTCAAAATTACTAATAATAGTTTCAAAGAGTTCATTAATATTTACTATTGAAGTAGGTCTTATATGTTCATCAAGTTCAATCCGTGTAAGAATTAATAGATCATTAATTAAACTTTCCATCCTTGTTGATTGTTCAGACAAAATTTTCATAAATTTTTTTTTAGCCTTTTCATCATCAGACGCTGGGCCCTCAATTGTTTCTAGTGATCCTTTGATTGCCATTAAAGGTGTTCTTAATTCATGGCTTACATTTGCTACAAAATCAGTTTTAAATTTTTGTGCTTTTGTAATTTCAGTAAAATCTTTTAAAAATAACACAACAGAGTCTGGTTCAGTAAACAAATGAGTTGGGCCAGGAATAATATAAATTTTATAGAATTGATATGATGGGAGGTCTATTTCAACATCGATATTTTTTGTTTTATTTTCTACGATAGCTTTTTCAATATTTTCTATTAATTCTGGTTTTCGAATTATAGAAGATATGTTTTTATCAATTAAATTACTTCCAAATCTTTTTAATGCACTTGGATTGGCATATTTAATTATGTTAAATTTATTTAATGCAAAAAATTGATCTTCAAGCTCATCAATAATTACTCTTTTTGTTTTTTCTTCTCTTTTATTAACTATTGTAGCGGTATTTATTGATTTATTTTTTTTTTGATTAAGTAAATAGAGAAGATAAACTATCACAACTATAAGTAGAATGACGAAATATTCCATAAATTTAGATGGCTTAATTTTGCATCATTACACTTTTTAATGCAAATAAATTAAGGAAAAATTAACTAATGATTTGGTGAAATATTGTTAAAAAATATTTTTGCTGTTTCTTCCCAAGTGAATTTTTTTGCAAATTCAAGACAATCATTTCTATTAACTTTCAAAGCTTTATGTGCTGATACTTTAAGATCATCATCTAAACAATTTATTTTGGATCCTTCAAATATATCTTTAGGACCTGGAACAGGATACGCAGCAACAGGTGTTCCACAATTTAAAGCTTCTGTAACTACAATTCCAAATGTATCTGTTTTACTTGGGAAAACAAAAACATCAGAGGATGCAAAATGTGATGCTAATTCACCATTTGTTTTTTCTCCTAAAAAAATATCTTTAGGGAATTCTTTTTTCAATTTTTTTAAATCAGGTCCTTTTCCTATAATTATCTTTGTACCTTCTAAATCACATTCTAAGAAAGCTCTTATATTTTTTTCAACTGCAACTCTTCCAACATAAATCCAAATAGGTCTTTTATGAGGTAAATCAATTTTTTTAGGGTTCTTAAAAGCTCCATGATTTCCTCCTCTAGTCCAAGTAATCATTTTATTGTCATCTATACCTATATCGATTAATTCTTTTCTCATAGACTCTGTAGTTACTAAAATTCTCTCAGCCTTATTATGAAAATTTGCTAAGAATTTTTCAGCCCATTTTGCTGGTATAATAGGAAAGTAAAGTTTTAGATATTTATCAAATCTTGTATGGAAACTCGTAGTAAACTTTAGATTATTTTTTAAACAATATCTTCTTGCCATAGTGCCTATCGGGCCTTCGGTAGCGATATGAATTGCATCTGGATTGATTTTCTTTATTAAACTACCAACTCTGGGCCATACATTTATAGACAACCTAATTTCATTATATTTCGGCATCGGAAAAGTAAAAAATAAGTCAGGTGTAATATATTCTATTCTATGACCTTGTTCTTTTAATATATTGCCTGTTTCATGTAAGGTTCTTACAACACCATTTACTTGGGGAAAATATGCATCTGTAGCAATTAAAATTTTCATTAATTATGAAGCTTTTTTTAATTCTTCAGTTTTAATTGGTTCAATTTTTTCTTTATCGTCTAAATATTGTTCTCTTATTTTGTCCCAATATAATATTTCAAAACTACCATCATAATTTTCGGCTAATGCAGTGCAGGACTCAACCCAGTCTCCACAATTTAAATAATTGACCCCATTAAAATCTCTATCCTCAGCATGATGGATGTGGCCACAAATAATTCCATCAAATTTTTTTCTTTTTGCATAATCTGAAAGTGTTTTTTCATATTCACCAATATATTTAACTGCATTTTTGACTTTATACTTTAAAAATTTTGCAAGAGACCAATATTCTTTTCCTCTCAATCTTCTAAAAAAATTAATTATTACATTTAATTTTAATAGTAAATTATAGGCTATTGATCCAAGTTTAGATAACCATTTAGCATGTTTCATAACACCATCCCAAGCATCACCATGAACAACAACATATTTTTTTCCTGCATTTGTTTCATGAATAACTCTATTAACCATATGGATGTCACCAAAATGCATTGGAATAAATTTTCTTAACATTTCGTCATGATTACCCATAATGTAGAAAACTTTAGTACCATGCCTAGCTTTTCTTAAAATTTTTTGGATTACATCATTATGTTCTTGAGGCCAAAAAAAGCTTTTTTGCATTTCCCAGATATCTATAATGTCCCCTACAAGATAAAGATTTTCGGATCTTGAGTTTTTAAAAAACTCTAAAAGTTTTTTTGCCTGACAACCCTTGGTACCTAAATGAACATCAGAAATAAATATACTTTTATATTTAAGTAAATTAGGCATTTAAAAACCTATATTTTAATACAACTGTAACACGAATCATGTATTTCTTATTTCATTTAAATGTTACAAATTTGTTAAAAATTTTTTAAGGATTAATTATGTTATGTTGTTTGATTTATAATTTGAATTCTTCCTCTGGAAGAAAATCTAAATTCATAAATAGGATTTTATCTAAGTTAAAAGAGAATATTTCTGTAGACTACTTTGAGACTAAAACAATAAATCAAGCTAAGAAAATTTTCAAAAATTTTAATCAAAAAAATTATGATCGACTAATAGTAGCTGGCGGTGATGGTTCAGTTTCTTTTGCAATTAATGAATTAATTAAAAATAATTTTAATTTTAAAGACGATTTTGCCATAGGTTATATTCCTGCTGGTACTGCTAATTTGCTTCAAGCTGAATTATCAATGAATAAAAAAGTTGATGATATAGTCAATATATTGGTTTCTAATAATTATAAATCCTCTAATCTTGTAAAAATTAACGAGAATTATTTCTTTTTAATGGCTGGTATAGGATGGGATGCAAAAATTGTTCATTCAATTAATTCAAAAATTAAAAAGTTTCTAGGTAAAATTATATTTGGTATCAAAGGTTTTCAATATTTCTTGTTTATGAATAATAAAAAATTAAATGTCACTTTTGATGATCAATTTTATCAAGCAGACTGGATATTATCTTCAAATACCAAATATTACGCTGGACATCATAAAATAAATAAAACAAATATTTTTGAAGATAAATTAGTCACCTATATATTTAAAGATTTGACTAGGATTAGTTTATTATATTCAATATTTTTAATAATTCTTAATGGTGATTTAAGTAAAAATAAAAATGTTATTACTACTTATGCACAAAACATTACAATTGATGGAAATGATTTGATGCCTGTTCAAATTGATGGAGATAATTTTGGCTCACATAAAAAAATTCATTTAAATCTATCAAATAAAAAAGTGAATTTTCTTGTAAAATAATTATTTTACTCTTCCATAAACATCTTGGTATCTGACTATATCAGTTTCTTTTAAAATTGAGCCTACTTGTGCCTCAATTATTTTTACTGGTTTTTTATATGGGTTTTCTATTCTATGGATTGCACCTAATGGTATAAAAATAGTTTCATCAGGTTTCATGGTAAAATATTTTTTATTTAACGTAATTTTAGGTTTACCTTGGGTTACTACCCAGTGTTCAGCTCTATGATGATGTTTCTGAAGACTTAATATACCTTTAGGTTTTACATATAGTTCTTTTATCAAGAATTCTTTACCATTAAATAAATTAACATAACTACCCCAAGGTCTATGGAACACATTTTTCTTTTTATAATAATGTTTCTTATTTCTTCCGTACATCTTACAGATTTCTTTCCAAGATCCTAAATCAGACCAAGGAATATCCAACTTGATAGCATTTATATCTTTAGTTTTTTCTAGAATTGCATAGTCAAAAGACTTAGCTGTTGCTTTAGTGAATGCTTGTTTGTTTAAATAGTACACGTTACTTTTATATTTTGCTTTTATTAAAGCGTTATTGCAGTTTCGGTAAATATTTGGTTGGTATTTCTTAAAATTATTAATGATCGAGTCTTTTCTCAGATAAAACATTCCAGAATTCCAATAACCTTTTTTACTAATTATTTCTTTAGCTTTAGCCGCTTTTGGTTTTTCTATAAATCTAGTTACTTTAGTATTTTTTGTTAAAAAATAGCCAAACTCACTTGAAGGCATTGTGGGCTTAATTCCAAAGATAAAGATATTATTATGAGTAAGTTTCTTTTGGTTTTTTTTTATAGCTTTATTAAATAAAGCAACCTTCTCTATCAAATGATCAGCAGCCAAGAACATTAAAGGTTGTTCGCTAGGTATGTCCTTTATTAATGCTGTACTTAAAATAGCTGGTGCGGTATTTCTTTTAGCTGGCTCTAAAACTATCTTGAATTTTCTTATTTTGTGTTTCTTTAAGTGTTGTTTTACTTGTTTTAAATATTTTGCATTAGTACTTATAATTGGAGCATCATATATTGATGCTTTTACTCTCTCTAAAGTTTTACCCAACAAAGTCCAATTACCAAAATCTATAAATTGTTTCGCTTGATGTTTTTTAGCTTTTGGCCAAAGTCTTGTGCCAGCTCCACCACATAAAATGACTGGGCGAATTTTCATCAAATTTTTGAATAATCCTTAACTTCGTTTTTCTTACCTGGATGTGTTGGTGCTCCTAAATGCGCAGGTCCAACAGTTTGTGCATATTTCCAAAGAGTTCCTGATCCAAAATCAGATTTTCTAGCCTTCCATTTTCGTCTTCTTGAAGCTAATTGTGCTCTAGTTAATCGAACATTAATTGTCCCCTTCTTAGCGTCAATATCAATAATATCTCCATTCCGTAATAGAGCGATCGGTCCACCTAATGCAGCCTCTGGTCCTACATGGCCTACACAAAATCCCCGAGTTGCTCCAGAGAATCTTCCATCAGTTATTAAAGCAACTTTTTCTCCTTTACCTTGTCCATAAATTGCACCTGTTGTTGAAAGCATTTCTCTCATACCTGGTCCGCCAACTGGTCCTTCATATCTGATAATAATTACATCACCGTCTTTATATTTTCTGCTTTGAACTGCTTTCATCGCACTTTCTTCATTATCAAAACATCTCGCTCTTCCAGTAAATTGTAATTTTTTAAGTCCAGCAATTTTAACAATTCCTCCTTCAGGAGCTAAGTTTCCTTTTAAACCAACTACACCACCTGTTGGAGATAATGGATTTTTAAATGATCTCATTACTTTTTGTTTTGGATTAAATTTAATTCCCTTTAAATTTTCTTTCATTGTTTTACCTGTTACGGTCATACAATCTCCATGAATATAACCACCTTCATAAAGAGTTTTTAAAAGCATTGGTACCCCACCTGCTAACCACATATCTTTAGCAACATATTTTCCACCTGGTTTTAAGTCGGCAAGATATGGAGTTCTTTTAAATATTTTCGCAACATCCATTAAATCAAATTTAATACCTGCTTCATTTGCTATTGCTGGAAGATGTAAACCTGCATTGGTTGATCCACCTGTTGCAGCTACTATTGTTGCAGCATTTTCTAAAGCTTTTCTTGTAACTATATCTCTTGGTTTAATTTTTTTAGCTAATAATTCCATAACCATTCGACCGCTTGCTTTTGCATACTTATCTCTTTCTTCATACGGCGCTGGTGTTCCAGCTGAATAAGGTAATGCTAAACCTATAGCTTCAGATACACAGGCCATAGTATTTGCAGTAAATTGACCACCACAAGCTCCTGCTGTTGGACATGCAACTAATTCTAATTTTCTTAATTCTTTTGCAGACATTTGTCCTGATGAATGTTTTCCAACTGCCTCAAAAACATCTACAACAGTCACATCTTTCCCTTTGTATTTTCCTGGTAGTATTGAACCACCATATATAAATACACTTGGAACGTTTAATCTGACCATCGACATCATCAAACCTGGTAAAGACTTATCACAACCTGCAATACCTACTAATGCATCATAACAATGACCTCTTACAGTTAATTCAGCGCTATCAGCAATAACTTCTCTTGATATTAATGAGGATTTCATTCCTTCATGACCCATAGCAATACCGTCTGTTACGGTAATTGTACAAAACTCTCTTGGTGTTCCACCTGATGCTCTTACACCCTTTTTAACAGACTGGGCTTGTCTCATTAAGGCTATATTACAAGGAGCTGCTTCGTTCCATGTTGATACAACCCCAACAAAAGGTTTGGCAACATCCTTTTCTGTTTCTCCCATTGCATAATAAAAAGATCTATGAGGGGCTCTGTCGGGTCCTAAAGATGTATGTCGACTTGGCAATTTTTTCTTATTAAATTTCCGCATTATAAACTTTCAATTGTTAAAGATATTTTTTTGATATCATTTTTTAAGTTACTATAATTAGTTTTTTCTTGTTCAACAATATTTTTTGGTGCCCTATCGACAAATCCTTTATTTGATAATCGTTGTGAAATCTTATCTAATTCATCTTTGTATTTTGTTTGTCTTTTTAGTAAATTTTCTTTGATTAAACTTAAATCAACATTTTCATCAAAATAAATCTTAAATATATCACCTGAAATTACAAGAGTTGCAGAAGGTCGATCTTGATCCTTTTCAAAAAAATTATTAATACGACCAAGTTTTTTTAAGATTATTTCATTATCATCCATCAAAGAACGATTTTTTTTAGCTATCTTATTCATAGAAAGATCTACAAATGAACCTGGGCTGACGTTTAGCTCATTTTTAAACGATCTAAGTTCTGAGATAATATTGATGATTTTCTCTACATCCTTTTGTGATTTGTCTTTTTTAACTTTTCCTGATGGCCAGTTTTTGTACATAAGAAAATTTTTATTTGACTTATCAAACTTGTTTTTTAGCCATATTTCTTCAGTAACAAATGGGATAAATGGATGAAGCATAACAAGTATTTGTTTAAAAACATAAGCTGATACTTCCTTTACCTCTTTTTTTGACTTCTCATCTTCTGAATAAAGGATTGTTTTAGATAGTTCGATATACCAATCACAATATGAATGCCAAGCAAATTGATAAGCGTTTTTGGCTGCCTCATCAAATCGATAATCTTTAATATTCTTTTGAATTTTATCTTTTATTTCTATCAATTCAGAATAAATCCATTTATTGATATTTAAAGTAGTTTTGGGAACTTTATCAGTCTTGTTAAAATCACAATTATTTGTGATTAAAAAATTGTTTGCATTCCACAATTTATTTAAAAAGTTCCTATACCCTTTAACTCTATCTTCAGAAAGTTTTACATCGGTTCCAGGTGAAGCCATTGAAAGCAAAGTAAATCTTAGAGCATCTGCACTATATTTTTCAATTAAGTCTAATGGATCAATTACATTACCTTTTGATTTAGACATTTTTTGTCCTTTTTCATCTCTTACTAAAGCATGAACATAAATATCTTTGAAAGGTTCTTTGTTAAGAAATTCCATTCCAAACATAATCATTCTTGCGACCCAGAAAAAAATTATATCAAAGCCAGTTACTAAAACTGTGGTTGGATAAAACTTTTTTACGAAATCTTTTTTATCTGGCCATCCCAAAGTTGCAAAAGGCCATAAACCAGAGGAAAACCAAGTATCTAATACGTCAGGATCTCTAACTAATTTTACATCTTTTTTGTAATGCTTTTTAGCTTGCTTCCTTGCTTCTTTTTCATTTAAAGCAACAAATATTTTATTGTCAGGTCCATACCATGCTGGGATTTGATGACCCCACCACAACTGTCTAGAAACACACCAGGGCTCAATATTATTCATCCATTGAAAATAAGTTTTAGACCAGTTATTTGGAAAAAAATTTGTCTTTTTTGTTTTAACAATTTTTTTTGCTTTGATAGCTAATTTTTTTGCATCAACAAACCATTGCTCAGTTAAAAAAGGTTCGATAACAGAATTAGATCTATCTCCATAAGGAACTTTATTTTTTATATTTTCCTCTTTAACAAAATAATCTTTTTCTTTAAGTTCATCTAATATTTTTTTACGAGCATCAAATCTATCCAAACCTACATAATCTTTTGGTGCATTTTCATTTATTTTACCCTCTTCAGTAAAAACATTTATTATTTCGAGTTTATTTCTTTGTCCTACATCATAATCATTAAAATCATGTGCTGGGGTAATTTTAAGTGCTCCTGTTCCCTGTTCTGGGTCTGCATAATTGTCTTTTATTATTTTAATTTTTCTACCTACAATAGGTATCGTAACTGTTTTACCAACATAACTTTTATATCTTTTATCTTTTGGGTTAACTGCAATAGCTGTGTCCCCTAGCATAGTTTCGGGCCTCGTTGTGGCTATAGTGATAAATTCTGATGATTTATCTATTGGATACCTAATGTAGTAAATCTTAGAGTTCATTTCTCTTTGATCTACCTCTAAATCTGAAATTGCAGTTTTTAGAACTGTATCCCAATTTACTAATTTTTCTGCTTTATAGATCAATTTCTTTTTATGTAACTCGACAAATACTTTTATTACAGATTTTGATAAATTTTCATCCATTGTGAATGCATTTCTAGACCAATCACATGAACAACCTAATTTTTTTAATTGATTAATAATTATGTCACCATATTGATTTTTCCAATCCCAAACCTTTTCAATAAACTTTTCTCTTCCAAGAGTATTTTTATTTTGATTTTCATTTTCAAGTTTTCTCTCAACAAGTGCCTGTGTAGCAATACCAGCATGATCTGTACCCGGTTGCCATAAGGTTTCATAATTATTCATTCGATAATATCGAACTAACATATCTTGAATCGAATTATTCAAAGCATGCCCCATATGTAAACTTCCCGTTACATTTGGTGGCGGAATTACAACTGAAAATTTCTTTGAATTTTTTTGAGGTTTAAATAGTTTATTTTTTTCCCAATATGAATAAATCTTATCTTCTACATTGGAATGTATATATTTATCACTCATAGTGGATATTGTTTGTTTATAATTTAATAATCTAAATTAACAATAATCAAATTAAAACGTTATTTAATAGACTAATTTAAATAATTTAATATAAAATCAATTGTAACTATTGACTATAATATAGGGCAACGTGGCGGAATGGTTACGCAGAGGATTGCAAATCCTTGTATCCCGGTTCGATTCCGGGCGTTGCCTCCAAAAAAAATCTTGTTTTAGCAAGAAAAGAAAGTAAGTTGCTAATTACATTCCTCGGTAGCTCAGTTGGTAGAGCAGTTGACTGTTAATCAATTGGTCGCAGGTTCGAGTCCTGCCCGAGGAGCCATAATTTATTTTTTTTTAAAAACAGTGTTTATTGACTCACCATCAACTAATATTTCAGAAAAAACAAAGTATTCTTTTTCAATAAATTTATCATCAAAAATTCTATACTTATTTATATCGTCTAAAAAAAAATTGGTAATTATATAATCAGGACTTGGATTTTTTTGATCAAAAATAAATCTTTTACGATTATTTTTTGATAAAGAATTTTTAAAAAGAACAGGTTTATTAATACTATTAGAAACAATAGTAATTTTTTTTCTTTCATCATTATCTAAAATATATTCAAGATTTTGTTTAAAACTTAATCCCCAATAATCAATATCAAATTTTTGATTTAAATTTTTACCCGCCAAGATATTAAAATATGAATATTGAAAAGGATGATTTTTAATAATCCAATTTGCATTAATAACTAAATTTATTATTATCAAATAATAAAAATATGATGATAAAGAATTCTTTTTTAAAAAATCTATAATTAAATCAATAGCAATTAAGCAAAAAATTACAAAATATGGATAAATAAAATATAAATGTCTCCAAGAATTAAACGATGATTCTCTTAAGATAATTGAGCCCACTAAAGGAATAACAATTATTGAAAAAAATATTGTATCAAAATAAAAATTTTTATTAAAAAAATTTTTAACAAAATATTGAAAAAAATTTTTTAAATATAGTAATGTCCCAATAATAAATAATATTAAATAGAAAATAGGTGTCGTAATTGATATCCATAAAATTGAATAATACCAAGGAACATCTTTTGCTAATACAATTTCTCCAAAAAATAAATTTGGAACTACCCAAACTCGGCCAAATTCAGTTAAATATTTAAATGAGCTTATAAAATTTGAAATAGGATCTTCCCACAAATTTGGTTTAATTATTATCGAGAAAAATAAAGTTAATAAAATTGAATATAAAACAAAAATTAATTCTTTTTTTAAACTTTTTTTATTAAGAAAATTATAAAGTAATATTGATGAAATAACCAAAATTGGTGAAATGACTCCATATATTCTTACACCAGAAATCACTAAAGCATTAAAGACAGCAAAATAAAACATATTTCTAAAATTCATCTTATTAAAAAATACTAATCCAAAATGTAGTGAAAAAATTAGAATTGAAAGAAATGGAATATCTTTTGGATCGTAAAAACTATTTGCTAAAATTCTTGGGCTTAAAAAAATGATAAGAACACCTATTATAGAAATATACCATTTTTCAAATCTAATTTGACAAATTTTATAAAAACTAATCAAACTTAAAAAGAAAATAGTGAAATATATATAATGCTTAAAAATAAAAACGTTTCTTATATCCTCAATGTTAAATATAACCTCAAGAAAAGCACTTACAGTATTAAGAAAATGACCTGAAAATCTTCCTAAATAATTTTCATCATTTAAATCAATATATTCTCTGTCACCTTTATAATGTTCTAAAATATTTGGTATTAATTTTTCTCCAATGTAATTTAATTCAATAAATCCTGAGTGTCTTTGATCCAGCTCGTCAGATGAAACGCCGAAATCTTTTACAGAAACTAATCCAAAAACAAAAATAGATAAAAAAATTACGAAAATTATAGGATGTTTGTATGAATTAAAATTAATATTTAGCATTAATTAGACTATTATAAATATTATCTTATAAAATATATATAATTACGATCAATATAATCTAACTCTAGAAATAAATATTATTTTTATAACCTTTAAATCATTTGAAAACTAAATAAAATTACACTGCTTTAGAAACATGAGTATTCTCATGGTCTAATATTTTTTTTAGTTTTATTTTTTGACTATCAGATAACTCTGAATAAATTTTTGCTAAAAAATTATAATTCAAATTTATATAACCTTCTTTTGATTTTTCTAGATTTAATAAATATTCTGAAAAATCTTCATAAAAATAATTAATCGGAACTTTTAAATAATTTGAAAGTTGCAATAATCTAATTGAACTAACACCGTTTGTTCCTTTTTCATATTTTTGAATTTGTTGAAATGTGACATTGATTGCTTTTGCTACTTTTGTTTGTGTTAAACCTAAAGCTAACCTTCTAAGCTTAAGCTTATTGCCTAAATGCTTATTAAAATTATCTTCCATTAAGACCCCTCTTAATTTTTATTAAAAATAGATTGAACAAGTTTTTAATCTTTACTGCAACAATATTATTTTTTTATTTTTTTGGAAAATCCTGGTATTCCCAAAATATGTCAAGCAATTCTTAGGGTAAAATTTGAGAAAAATTCCTTGAAATTACTGGTATCTATAGTATCTGGCTTAGGAAAAGTTTAGTCCTATCACTCTTAGGATTAGCAAAAAATTCCTTAGTATCCGCTTTTTCTACTATCATTCCCTCATCCATAAATATCATTTGATCAGCAACTTCTTTAGCAAAACCCATTTCATGAGTTACAACAATCATAGTCATACCTTGTTTTGCAAGATTTACCATTACATCAAGTACTTCTTTGATCATTTCTGGGTCTAAAGCAGATGTAGGTTCATCAAAAAGCATTATTTTTGGCTCCATACATAAAGCTCTTGCTATTGCAGCTCTTTGTTGTTGTCCTCCAGATAATTGGCCTGGATATTTTTGTGCTTGATCAAGAATTTGTACTCTTTCTAAATGTTTTAATGCTAGTTCTTCCGCCTCTTTTTTTGGCATTTTTTTTACCCAAATAGGAGCTAATGTACAATTATCTAAAATTGATAAATGGGGAAATAAATTAAATTGTTGAAATACCATACCAACTTCAGCTCTTATTTGCTCAATATTTTTTGTATCCTCTGTTAATTCAGTTCCATCAACAATAATATTCCCCTCTTGATGTTCCTCTAATCTATTGATGCATCTAATCAAAGTTGATTTTCCTGATCCTGATGGACCACATACTACAATTTTTTCTTTAGGTTTAACCTTTAAATTAATCTTTTTTAAAACTTGAAAGTCACCAAACCATTTGTTCATATTATTAATTTGGATGATGCTATCTGACATAATTGTTTATCTATCTGTTTTATATTTTTGTTCTAAATTATAACTATATTTACTCATTGCATAACAAATAATCCAGAAAATTATTGCTGCAAAAACATAACCTTCCATTGCAAAACCTAACCATTTTGGATTAGTTTTTGCTAGATTTAACATTCCAACTATTTCTAGGAGACCTACAACAAATATTAAAGGTGTATCCTTAACCAAAGCTAAAAATGTATTTGCAATTCCAGGAATTACAAGTTTTAGTGCCTGGGGGAGAATTACAAATATATGCATTTTCCAATATCCCATACCTAAAGATTTTGCAGCCTCGTATTGACCTCTTGGTAAAGCTTGTAATCCACCACGTATGACCTCTGCTACATAAGCAGCTTCAAATAATGAAATAGCAATTATCGCTCTCACCAATTTATCAATGAAGAAATCTTCTGGTAAAAACATAGGAAACATTACAGCGGACATAAATAAAACTGTTATTAAAGGTACACCTCTCCAAAATTCAATAAAACCAACAGAGATATATCTTATTAATGGAAAGCCTGATCTTCTTCCAAGAGCAAATGCCATACCTATTGGAAAACAGAAAATTAAGCAGAAAAAAGATATTATAAATGTTAAAGACAATCCTCCCCAGGCACCTGTCTCTACCCAATTTAGGCCATCTAATTTACCTAACTCAATATATTCCTCAAAAAATATAAAATACTTCAAAGTTATATAAAGAGTTAAAGGTACAATTAAAAAATAATAGAATTTATATTTAGGCGGTATAAAAAATCCCACAATAATAGATAAGATAGCTGCAATAATCCCATATGAAAAATCAAAAAATACGGGACCACCGGATATAAAGAAAAAGATAAATAAAAATGCAATCAGAGGATAAATAACAACATAGTAAAGTGTTAAATATTTCTTAAATTTGTCAGTTGCAAAATAACCAACCGAACCCATTAATACTAAGGCTATAAATGATAAATTTATTCTCCATTGCTCAGCATTTGGATACATCCCATACATAAATCTTCTCATCCAAACTTTAATGTATGTCCAGCATGCTCCTGAACCTGTACAAACATCTTTGGTATCTCCTGCAAAACTGGCATCTATTACAAACCAGCTAAGAATTGGTGGTATAGATTTAATGATTACAAATATAATCAGTAATGAAAGAATTGCATTAAAGTTGTTGGTATTTATATGTTTGTTTAAAAGATCTAATTGTTTTATTCCGCTAAATTCTATTCTTATAAAATAAAGTCCAATAAAACCTAATATTAATGGTAATAAAAAACTTAAAAAACTAGGTAAAAAACCAGTTAAATTTAAACTAAAAAATGAATTTAAAAAAACATCCAATACGCTGATAAAAAATAAAAAAGAACCTAAGTATAAGAAAGTATTTAGATTATTTTTATCAGGTCTTAAAAAATTTATTTTTGACATCATTTTTCCTGTATGGCAATTTTTTTGTTGTACCAATTCATTAAAAGTGAAATTGAGATACTCAAAGTTAAATAAGTAAACATGGTTATAGAAACTATTTCAATAGCTTTACCAGTTTGCATTAATGCAGTCCCTGCGAATACTAAAACTAAATCTGGATATGCAATAGCTGCTGCTAATGAGGAGTTTTTTGTTAAATTTAAATATTGGTTTGTTGTTGGTGGAATTATTATTCTTAAAGCTTGAGGCATAATTACAAGTTTGAGTACCTGATTTGGAGTTAATCCTATAGATGCTGCAGCCTCTTTTTGTCCTTTTCCAACACCTTGAATACCTGCCCTTACACATTCAGCAATAAAAGTAGCTGTGTACAGTGATAAAGATAAAGTAAGAGCAATTAACTCTGGAGGTAAACTTACACCTCCCTCATAAATGAAGGAAGTTGTAGCTAATTGTTTTAAAACAGGAACCTCAAATGAAATACCTACGCCACCAATCAAAAAACTTAAAAGAGGTAAAATAAATATTAATCCTATTGATATTAAAAATACTGGTATTTGTTTTCCTTGGTTTTCTTGAACTCTTTTAGCATAAATACGAATTACAATTATTGCAATTATTGCTGCAACTATTGAATTAAAGAAAACACTAAAATTTTGCCAAATAAAAGCTGGAACATATAGACCTTTAATAGTTAAGAAGAAAACACCAAAAATTGCTTCTGCGTCTTGTGGAAGCGGTAGAGCTCTTAATGCAGCAAAATACCAAAAAAATATTTGAAGTAACAATGGTATGTTTCTAAAAAATTCAACATAAAAAGCTGCAAATTTATTTATTAAATAATTAGGAGATAACCTTGCTACGCCAACTATTACACCAAGAATAGTTGCAATTATAATGCCAATAACGGAAACTAGAATTGTATTTAACAAACCGACTAAATAAGCTCTAAAATACGAGTGTGAACCATCATACTCTATCAATGAAAATTGTACATCAAAAGAGGACTCTTGTGATAAAAACCCATAACCAAAATCAATACCTCTATTTTCCATATTAATCTGAGCGTTGTAGGTAAAAAAACCAAAGACTAATACGACAACAGTAACTGTAATTAATTGTGGAACAATATCTTTAAGTTTAAAATTCACGATGGAAATAATATAGAAGCTTATAAAAAAAAGGGCTAGAAAAATCTAGCCCTTTTTAATCATTTAAATATGCAATTATCTTGCAGGTGGTACGTAAAGAATTCCACCCTTAGTCCATAACTCATTTGGACCTCTATCAGGTAAAATTCCAGTGTCAGCTATATTTCTTTTATAGCTTTCACCATAATTACCAACTTGCTTGATAATTCTTAGACTCCAGTCGTTATCTAGACCAAAAGCAGCACCTAATTCACCTTCTGCTCCAACTAATCTTTTAATAGCTGGGTTATCAGAAGTTTTCATCATATCTGCATTTGCTGATGTAATACCGTATTCTTCTGCTTCGATCATAGTATTTAATGACCATCTTACGATATCTTCCCACACAGAATCACCTTGTCTCACAACAGGACCTAATGGTTCCTTTGAAACAGTTTCAGGTAACACAATGTGTTCATCTGGATTAGACATTTTTGTTCTCTGTGCAGCAAGACCAGATTTATCAGTAGTGTAAGTATCACATCTACCTGCATCATAAGCAGCTACAACTTCATCAGCTTTTTCAAAAGCAACTGGTTCATATTTGATCCCTTTAGAGTTAAAGAAGTCTCTCATATTTAATTCAGTTGTTGTACCAATGTTAGTACAAGCTGAGATACCATCTTTGAATTGGCTTGTTGAAGTAATACCAGAACTTTTTCTTACCATGAAACCTTGTCCATCATAAAAGTTTACACCTACGAAAGTAAGTCCGATATCAGCATCTCTAGAAAGTGTCCAAGTTGTGTTTCTTGATAAGATATCAATCTCACCAGAAGTTAAAGCTGTAAACCTTTCTTTCGCACTTAATGGTGTAAACTTAACTTTGTTTGCATCACCTAGTACTGCAGCGGCTACTGCTCTACATACATCAACGTCAATACCAGTCCAATTTCCTGCAGCATCAGCGTTAGAAAACCCTGGAAGACCTTGAGATACTCCACATCTTACAAAACCTTTCTTTTGAGTGTTTTTAAGTGTTTTAGATTTTTTAGCAGCCATAGACTCTGTTGTAAAAGTGAACAACACAGCAACCATAGCGACTAAAGAAGTTAATTGTTTTAAGTATTTAAACATATTTCTTCCTATTGTTTATTTATTTGTTAACAAATAATTCAAAATTACTTTTGAATATTCGTAATTTAAGCATTTTCGAAAATACTCTTCAAGAAGAATTTATTATGTTTTTTGACCTGGTGAAATTCTAGTCAAGATAATAATAATATAAAAAAACCACTTAAAAATTGATTTCTGGCGCGCCCTGAAGGATTCGAACCTACGACCCTCGGTTTAGAAAACCGATGCTCTATCCAGCTGAGCTAAGGGCGCAATAAATATTTCATTACATATACAATAATAAATTAATTTTTAAAAAGGAATTTTTTAATTAGAAGTAAAATTGTTAATAACTCAATTCTACCTACAATCATAAAGAAAATAAGACAATACTTAGTGAAAAATTCAAGGTTATTAAAATCAAAATTTTCTAAACCATAAATTGAAGAATTCACAGTATTCATTAAAGTTAAAATTGATAATTTAATTGAATTAACAAATGTTATTCCACTTAAACTTAACAAAGAGGTTAATATAAATAAAGACAAAATGAATATAATAATTGTTAAAAAATATTTATTTATATCTTCAAGATTAAAATTAATTTTTGTAAACATTAACTTATTCATAAAAACATTTTTTGGTTTGCTAAAGGATAGTATTTGATTAAGAGAAAACTTGAATAATGAGTAGATCTTTACAAACCTTAAGCCAGAGCTTGTCGAAAAAAAAGATCCACCTATTATTACTAAAATTAAGAATATAAAGGTTAAATTATCCTGACCTGGACTAACAGAAAAACCGATATTCGTCATACTGCTAATTATTGCAAAAAGATTAATAAAAAAATCATAATTAAAACTAAAAAAAAGAAAAAAAATAGTGACTACGACAACTAAATAAATAAATAAGGGAAGATCTTCATAAAAAAAATTTATATTTTTTTTTCTTAAAAAAACTAAATTGTATGAAAAAAAAAGACTAAAAAAAGATAATAGCATCAATAACGAAAACATTATTACTTGAGTATTATCTCTAATTATCATTGATAATTCATTAACAGGTAAAAAACCACCTGATGAGATTATAGTTAATGCAAGGTTTAGAGAGTCAAATGTTCTTATAGAAAAAATATTTAAAATTATAAATATCGATACAGTCAATGATGAATATAAAATGAAAATTTTAGCTGCTTGTTTTAAAATTTCTGTACTATTATAAGATATATAATTTGTTAAAGTTTTTTTAAAACTTTCATCGTAAATATCAATTAAATAAATTATAGAAAATAAGAAATAAAGACCACCTATCCATTGAGTAGAAGACCTCCAAATGATTAAACTTTGGTCAATCAATTTTATATCATCAAATATTGTGAAACCAGTTGATGTAAATCCAGATATTGATTCAAAAAAAGAGTTAGAAAAAGTTAAATTGTAAATACTAAAATAAAATGGAATAGATAAAACTAAAGGTATTAATAAATAACCTAAAAATATTGTTAGTATTTTTTGAAAAATATTAGATTTGATATTATATTTTCCAAATTTGAAAAAGGTTATAAATAAAATTAATGAGATAACTAAAGTAAAATAATAAGTATCCAGATTTAAATATAAATTAAAATAATAAGAATATAGAATATTGAAAAAAGAAAGTATTGAAACAATACCAAAAAAAAAACTTAAATATTTAGTCTGAAGTTTTGACATTAATTAAACAGAACTAAGTCTAAAAAGATTTTCTACAACCCCAACTGTGTCCTTCTTAACAATTAAAACAATCTGATCGTCTTTTTGAAAAATAAAATCAGATTTTGGAATTATTACCTTCTTATTTCTTAGGACAGCCCCAATTCTAATTTCCTCTGGTAAATTTGAATTTTTTAATTCTTTGCTTAAAAGTTCAGATGACTCTATGATCTCAGCTTCAATTACTTCGTACTCACCATTAGATATCGTATAAGCATTTTCAATAGTTCCTTTATGAATATGTTTTAATATACTGGAAACAGTATTCATTCTTGGATCAATTAAATCATCAATTTTTAAAGATGACTGTAATAGAGAATAATTGGGTTTATTAATTAAAGCCATTGTTCTTTTATCATCAATATTTTTTTGATCTTTAGCGAATTTTTCAACAAGAACACTTACCATTAAATTATCTTCATCATCATTAGTGAGTGCTAAAACAGTTTCTGCTTCATCTAAATTTGCCTCTGATAAAACTTCTTCATCTAAACCATTTCCATTTATTACAATTGTATTATTTAATTCTTTGGCTAGAAACTCGGATCGTAATTTATCTTTCTCAACAATCTTTACTCTAACGCCTTCTAATGTATCCTCTATATTTTTTGCGAGATTGTAGCCAATATTACCTCCGCCTATAATCAAAATTTTTTTTGATATTTTCTCTTTATGCCCAAATGCCTCTAAAGTTTCTGCCATTTGTGATGAGTTTATTATTGCATAAATTTTATCATTTTTCTCTATTTGATCTGTTTTTTTTGGAATGAAAGATTTTTCCTCTCTGATAACTGCAATTATATTTGCATCTAAGTTTGGAAATTTATTAGTTAATTCATTAAGTTTTATTCCAATTAATTTACAATTATCTTTAATTAATATTTCTAAAAGTCTGATTTGGTTTTTTGCAAATGGAACACTATCAAGAGCACCTGGTGCCTCTAATTTTCTCTGTATTGACCTTGCGATTTCGATTTCTGGTGAAATTATAACATCAATTGGTAAGTTTTCTTTGTTATAAACTCTTGTAAATTTTGGATTTAAGTAATCTTGAGATCTTATTCTTGCAATTTTTTTGGGAATATTAAAAATAGAAAATGCTATCTGACAAATTAACATATTAATTTCATCATTTCTTGTGACTGCAATTATCATATCAGTTTCAGTCGCATTGGCTTTCTCAAGTATTGAAGGATAGGTAGCTTTACCAACTATCGCTTTTACATCAAGTGAGTCATTAATTTTTTGTATGTCCTCACTTGATTGATCAATTACAGTAATAGAGTGTCCTTGTTCGCTAAGTAATTTAGCAATAGTAAAACCTACTCTTCCTGCGCCACAAATTATAATATTCATTCTAATTAAATTCTTTGATTCCAAGACCTTTCAATTTTCTATGAAGAGCGCTTCTTTCCATGCCTACAAAAGAAGCTGTTTTAGAAATATTTCCATTAAATTTCTTTAATTGCAAACTTAAATACTCTTTTTCAAACTTTTCTCTAGCTTCTTTTAATGGGATTGACAAACTGTTTTCATTAAATTTACTATTATTAGATCCAGATTTTAAAGACTCTTTAATTATATTAGAAATTTTTTCTTGAGTATTTGGTTGTAATATTGCAATTCTTTCAATTAAATTTCTTAATTCTCTTACATTGCCATGCCAATCATGATTCAAAATATAGCTGTTATTTTCATCAATTTCTAGTTCCCTAATATTGTAGTTTTCTGAAATTTTATTTGAAAAATATTTTATAAGTAATGGTATATCTGAAATTCTCTCATTTAGAGGTTTAATATTTATTTCAAACACATTTAATCTGTGAAATAAATCTTCTCTAAAATTTCCCAATTCTACTTCTTGTTTTAGATCTTTACTAGATGAACAAATTAGTCTGACATCGACATTTATATCATTATTACCATTTACTCTTTTAAATTTCTGGTCTGTTAAAACTCTCAAAATTTTTGATTGTATAGCAAGTGGTATTTCAGAAACTTGATCTACCAGGAGCGTTCCTTTATTAGCTTTCTCCAATGCACCGTAAGATATAGACCCATCATTTTTTTCTTCTCCAAATAATTCTAAATCATATTTGTCATTATCAAGTAAAGCACCATTAATTATTACAAAAGGTTTGTTCCTTCTTTTTGAATTTTTGTGTATTTTCCGAGCAATTAACTCCTTACCCGAACCTGAAGGACCATTAATAAAAATCCTACTTTCAGTGATAGAAATTTTTTCAATTTGATCTTTAATATTTACAATATTCTTACTATCTCCAATTAGCTCATAAGAAGAAAAAAGTTTATTCTCATATTCTTTATTCTGTGTTTTCAAACTTAAATTTTCAACAGCTCTACTTATAAAGTTTAATAATCTGGTTTTATCAAAAGGTTTTTCAACAAATTCAAATGCTCCGTGTTTTAGTGAATTAACTGCCATTTCTATATTTGCATGTCCTGAAATCATAATTACTGGTACATCAGTATTTTTTGATTTTATGTGTGTAAGAAGTTGAATACCATCATTATCACCTTTATCTAATTTTACATCAAGTATTGCAACATCAGGCATTTTTTTATCAATTTCATTTAAAGCTTGATTATAATTAGCTGCTAATCTCGTTTGATAACCTGCATCAACAATTAGATCGTTAAGAATGTTTCTTATATCTGAATTGTCATCAACAATTAATATTTCTATACTCATTTAATTAAATATAATTTCTATTTTTGCTCCATTTGGAATTGAAACAAAATTTATTTCACCATTATGATCATTAATAATTTTATTTACTATCGAAAGACCTAATCCTGTACCATTTTTTTTTGTAGTAAAGTAAGGGTTTAAAATATCCTTTATATTATTTTTTATATTTTCAAAACCTAACCCACTATCTTCAATTATAATATAGATTTGGTTATTTCTCTCAAAAATTTCAATAGTAATAATTTTATTGAAATTACTAGTATTTTCAGCTTTTTGCTGGATACTCTCAATTGAGTTTTTAATCAAATTAAATATTACTCTACTAATTTGCTCTTTATCGCACTCTAATAAAATTGAAGGCTTATTATTATTTAAATTAATTTTTATTAAAGGGTCGATTTCAGATAGTAATTTAATATTTTCATGAATTATTTTAATTAAATCATTTTTTTTTAAAACTGGTTTAGGCATTCTGGCAAAATCAGAAAATTCGTTTACTAAATTACCTATTTGTTTAATTTGATTATTTATAATTTTTAAATTTTCTTCAAAATTATCTTTCTCATTTTTATCGACCTGATTAATATATTTTTCTTTTATTCTATCAATTGATAATTGAATTGGAGTAAGAGGATTTTTTATTTCATGAGCTAATTTTCTTGCAAGATTACCCCATGCTTCATATCTTTCATTAATAATTAATTTATCTTGCTGATTTTTTAACCTAATAATCATTGAGTTGAAATTCTTATTTAAAACTTCCAAATCTTTATCTGTTTTTATCTCAGGAACTTTAGTAGTTAAATCACCCTCTCCTATTGCTGTGGATGCAGAAATTAGATTATTTATAGACCTAAAAAATCTTGAAGAAAATCTTATAGCAATAGTAATTGATATAAATAGCAAAAGAGTGACTACAATTATATATATTATTGCAAAGGAAATTTTTATGCCTGTACTTCTTTCCTCAACTGTATAATAAAAATTGATTGCCTCTTGAGATTCATTTAAATATTTTGATATATCTTTATCAAGGTATTTTACAACGTATAAAAATCTGTCTTCAAAAGTCTGGAGTCTCATTATTGCAGCCGAAATATTTTCGGGCGCATTTATTATCTTAAGTGGTCTATCATCATCTAAAACAAGTTTTAATGTTTTATCTATGGGAGGAATATATTTTGTACGATCATCTATATTGGTAAATAATAATTCTTTATTTTGATCAATGATATGTATTTCATCAATATCTCTAATTAATTTTTGAGTTTTTAAAAATCTAACATATTCTTTATTATTATCGTTTAAAAATTTAGAACTTTTGTTGGTATCAAAGGCAATTAATATAATATCAGACTCGATCTTATTTCTTACTTCCTCAACATAACTTTTAGCAAGTTCATAGGAATTATTTACAACTGTTGTAACCTTTTTATCAAAATATTTTTCAAGTGCAAAAGAGAATAAAAAAAGTGAAAAAATTGAAATCAATACCGAGGGGATCAAAGTAAAGAGAGAGAAATATGTAATATATTTTTTGTTAGATTTTAAACCATCTTTATCAATATCATTTCGAATTGATTTTTTTATCTCTAAAAAAATGAATACAAATAATGATAAAAGTAATAAAATATTTACAATTAATAAATATTGTAAATTATTTTGATTTAATTCAATAAAACTTCTATCTATAAATGTTAAAAAAGTTAAAAATCCTAAAAATAGTGTGATACTAGATAGAATAATTATGAAAATATTTTTTTTCAAAAATTCAATCATATTTAAGAATTATAGCATTTAAAAGAATGAACAACTATTTTGTAATTTTAGCTGCTGGAAAAAGTAAGAGATTTCATAAAAAAATACCAAAACAATTCTATAATTATAAAAATAAAGAAATTATTGATCACTCTATTGAAAAGTCAGTTAATTCAAAGCTTTTTAAAAAAATTTTAGTTGTCACAAATAATATTAAATATTTCAAAAAAAAGGGGGTCCACAAATCAGTCAAAGTAATAAAGGGCGGGAAAGAAAGATCTGACTCCTCTTTGATAGCAATAAAATTTTTAAAAAGATTTAAACCAAATAATATTCTTATACATGATGCTGCAAGACCTGATTTTTCAATTAAATTAATGAGAGAGTTATTAGTTAATCTAAAAAGAAATGTAGCGGTGGTTCCATATATCAAATCTAAAGATACAATAAAATATAAAGTTAAAAATGAATTATACAATCTTAATAGAGAAAATATTTATCTTACTCAAACACCACAAGCGTTTAAATTTAAAAAATTATACGAACTTGCAATTAATGAAAAAAATAAAATTACAGATGAAGCAACTTTATTCGTCAATAAAAATCAAAAAATAAAATTTATAAAGGGAGAAAATACTAATAATAAGATCACTTTTAAAAATGATATAAAATTAACTAAAACCTTTTTTGGAATTGGTTTTGATATTCATAGATTAGTTAGAAATAAAAAGCTTTATTTAGGTGGCACTAAAATACCTTTTCACTCAGGATTAAAAGGTCATTCAGATGGGGATGTAATTTTGCATTCAATTATAGACTCAATTTTAGGTGCGATGAGAAATAAAGATATTGGATCCTTTTTTCCTAACACAAAAAAGTATAAAAATATTAGATCTCCAAAAATATTAAAACCAGTAATTGAAAGTCTTTATAAATCAAATTTTTTAATAAATAATCTAGATATAAACTTAATTTGCGAACAACCAAAAGTATCAAAATACAGAAATCGTATAATTAACTCAATCTCCAAACTAATGATGTTAAAAAAGGATCTTATAAATTTAAAAGGTAAGACAGTTGAAAAACTTGGTTTGATTGGAAAAGAAAAAGCTATTGCATGTGAAGTTATAATTTCAATAACAAAATATGATTAAAACTATCAATACATTGTTTGTTACTATGTTTGGTTTGGGTAGAATTCCAAAAATTCCTGGTACTTTTGGATCATTAGCTACAGTAATTATTCTTTATCTTTTTTTTCACATATTTAATTTATCTTCAAACTTTATATTAATACTATTAGTAGTTATTTTCATTTTAGCTTTTTCTGCTGTAGCACACCATATTAGAGATAATGAAAATAAAGATCCCAAAGAAGTAATTATTGATGAATTTATAGGTCAATCAATACCGATTTATCTTTATGAAATTTCACATGGCACAGAAAAATCACAAAATGAAGCGTTAATTTTTTACGGTATTTGTTTTGTGTTATTCAGATTTTTTGATATTGCGAAACCATTTCCCATAAGTTTTTTTGATAAAAACTTCAAAAATAGTTTTGGTGTAATAATGGATGATGTATGTGCGGGATTTTATGTTGTTTTATCTTTAATTTGTTTTATGGTTTTAAGTAGTTATTTTCTGTAATGAAATCATTAATAAAGTCATTAATTAGAAAAAAAATTAAAATATCAGTTGCTGAATCCTGTACAGGTGGATTGTTAGCTGGCGCTATCACTTCAATTAGTGGCGCATCAAAAATATTTAATTTAGGTTTAATCACTTACTCTAACCAAGCCAAAATTAAGATTTTAAAAGTAAACAAAAAAATTATTAAAAAATATGGTGCTGTCAGCTATGAATGTTGTTATGCAATGGTTGATAATTTATCTAAAATTTCAAAAACTAAGATTAATGTTTCGGTTACGGGTATTGCAGGGCCGAGGGGTGGAAACAACAAAAAACCTGTGGGCTTAGTTTATATTGGAGTTAAAAAAGGAAATAAAATCGAGATAAATAGATGTTTTTTTAAAAGTAAAAAAAGATCCTTAATACAAAAAGCTACCGTAAAAAAAGCTTTAAATTTAGTTCTTAGAGCTACTAAATAACTGCTCCGCCCTTTTTTGAAATGCATCAGCTATTTTCTCTAACCCAAATTGAAAAGATACAACCATTAAAGAATTCAAAAATTTATTCTTAATTTCAAAATCAATATCAAAAGTTACCTCAGTAATCCCATTCTCTTTATCAACAAAAATCCAATTGTTGGATAAATGATTCAAAGGTCCTTCTATATTCTTAACAATAATTGTATCTTTTTTTTTGTCAAAAACCACATCACTTTTATAGGTGTCTTTAAATGGTCCTTTTCCTATTGTTAAATCTGCAATTATTTTCGTCAAGTCACCTTCCTTTTTATTTTCGTAAATTTTAGCGCCGAAACAAAATGGAACAAATTCTGGATATTTTTCAATATCCAAAACTAAATCAATTAAATCTTTTTTTTTACATTCAATTAATCGCTTAACTGAAGCTTTTGGCATTAATGGTTTTTTAATCTATTTTGTTGAAGTTTAGCGAAGTCTTCATCTGCATGATATGAAGATCTTGTTAAAGGAGATGAGGAAACTAATAAAAAACCTTTTGCTTTTGCAATATCACCCAATTCTATAAATTCCTCAGGTTTGTAATATCTATCTAACGGGAAATGTTTTACTGATGGTTGTAAGTATTGTCCAATTGTTAAAAAATCAACATCAGCAGATTTTAAATCATCCATTACTTGTAAAATTTCATCTCTAGTCTCACCTAAACCAACCATTATTCCTGATTTAGTAAAAACCTTTTTATTCATCTTTTTTGCATTTTTTAAAAGCTCCATAGATGCAAAGTATCTTGAGCCTGGTCTAACTTTTAAATAAAGACTGGGTACAGTCTCAATATTGTGATTAAAAACATCTGGATTAGCCTCTAAAACTTTTTTATAGGCATCACCTTTTCTTAAAAAATCAGGCGTTAAAACTTCGATAGTTGTATTGGGATTAGTTTTTCTTGTTTGATTTATAACTTCATAAAAATGATTTGAACCACCATCGTCTAAATCATCTCTATCAACTGATGTGATTACAACATGTTTCAAATCTAATTTTTTAACAGCTTGAGATATTTTAATTGGTTCTAACTTATCTAATTTTTTTGGTTTGCCAGTTTTTACATCACAAAAAGCACATGCTCTTGTACATGTATCACCCATTATCATAAAAGTTGCATGTCTTTTACTCCAACACTCAGTTATATTTGGGCAATTTGCTTCCTGACAAACTGTTACAAGATTATTTTTATTTACAATTGTTTTTGTTAAAAAAAATTCCTTACTATTATTAAGTTTAGATCTAATCCAATCAGGTTTTTTCTTAATTGGATTAATTGGATTTTTTACTTTTTCAGGGTGTCTTGGTTTAATTTTTTGTGTCATTTTTTTTTAAAATATAAATTTTTTCATTTTTTTTACCAAATAAAAATCTTTCTCTAATTAAAGTTTCAATATAATCAAGATCTAGATTGTCACTTAATAATGAATTCTTAAAATCCAAGTCATTTATTTGATTTTTTAATGATAATTCCTTTATTTTTAAATCATTAAAAATTTGTTTTTTTTCATAATATGAAATTAATCCTCTTTCACCCGACAAGAGATTAAAGAAAAAATATATAATTAGAAAAACTGATATAAGCAAAAAATAATTTTTTTTTAATCTTTGAAGCATTAACGAATCTTATTCATTCTGGCTTTTTTTCCAAGTTCTTCTTCTATCCGTAATAATTGATTATATTTAGCAACTCTTTCTGATCTTGCTAAAGATCCAGTTTTTATTTGATTAGAATTAGTACCCACTGCAAGGTCTGCAATAAATGTATCCTCACTATCTCCTGATCTATGAGAAATGATTGTTTGAAATCCTATAGTTTGAGCAAATCGAATTACATCTAAGGTTTCTGAAACTGTGCCTATTTGATTTAATTTAATTAAAATTGCGTTAGATGATAAATTTAAAAAACCTTTTTTGAGTCGCTCGAGATTAGTAACATAAAGATCGTCGCCTACAATCTGAACTTTTTTAAGTGATTTCATTAATTTATTCCATGATATCCAATCATTTTCTGCAAATGGATCCTCAATCGATTTAATCTTAAATTTATTAATTATTTTTCTATATTCTTGAATAGATCTTTCTACGGAAATATAACTTTTTGAATGAATAGAATATTTATTTCTTTTATATAATTCATTTGCAGCTACATCCAAACAAATTGAAACATCTTTACCATTAACAAATCCTGATTTCCTGATAGCTGAAACAATTAAATCTAAAGCCTGATTATTATTGCTAATCATTGGTGCAAATCCACCTTCATCTCCAACAGATGTTGAAAGTCCTTTATTCTTTATAATTTTACTTAAATTTTTAATCACTAAAAAACAAATCCTCATCGCATCACTGAAATTTTTTGCGCGGTCTGGTCTGATCATAAATTCTTGAATTCTCAAACCATTATTAGCATGTGCTCCACCATTAATTATATTCATAAGTGGAAAAGGTAATCTAAAATTATTTTTAATTAAAAAAGTTTTATATAATGGTTTTTTTCTAATTTTTGCTGAAAGTTTTTTTACAGCCATAGAGACAGCTAATATAGAATTTGCTCCTAGTTTTGTTTTTTGTCTTGTGCCATCTAGATTAATCATTAAAGCATCAATCTTTTCTTGATTATGAATATTTTGTCCTTTAAGTTTTTTTGAAACCTTAGAATTAACTAAACTAATGGCATTAAAAACACTTTTTCCTAAATATCTTTTATTATTTTTATCTCTTTTTTCATAAGCTTCATAAGTACCTGTTGATGCTCCTGAGGGACAAATTGCTATTGCACTTTTGTTTTTTGTAAAAACTTCAGCTTCGATTGTTGGATTACCTCTACTGTCAAAAACTTGTCGGGCTTTTACTTTTGTAATTTTACTCACTTATTTTTAATTAAACTATCTATATCAGTTAATTGTTTTAGTAGACTTTCTAATTTATCTAAAGGAACCATATTTGGCCCATCAGAAGGAGCGTTATCAGGATCTTGATGTGTTTCAATGAAAACTCCTGCTACCCCTACTGCAACAGCCGCTCTTGCTAAATGTTCTACAAACTCTCTCTGTCCCCCACTTTTTTCACCAAGACCACCTGGCTGTTGAACTGAATGAGTTGCATCAAAAATTACTGGATAACCATTTTTTGCCATGATGGGTAATGCTCTCATATCTGAGACTAAAGTATTGTAACCAAAACTAGCACCTCTTTCAGTGACTAGAATATTTTTATTACCAGAGTCTGAAATTTTTTTTGTTACATTGACCATATCCCATGGCGCTAAGAATTGACCTTTTTTAACGTTAATGATTTTATTTGTTTTAGCTGCAGCTACTAACAAATCGGTTTGGCGACATAAGAAAGCAGGTATTTGTAAAACGTCTACATGTTTTGCAACAATTGAACATTGCTCGATATTATGTATGTCTGTTAAAATTGGTACATTGAGTTCTTTTTTTATTTTATCAAAAATTGGAAGGGAAGTATCTAATCCAGCTCCCCTTTTGCCTTTTAGACTTGTTCTATTCGCTTTATCAAATGAGGTTTTATAAATAAATCCTACACCAAATTTATTGGTAATATCTTGTATTTTACCTGCCATATCCATTGCGTGTTGCTCAGTCTCAAGCTGACATGGGCCTGCAATAATACATATTTTATTATCGTTGGATATCTCTATTTTGTTACAATTTACCTTTATATTACTCATTTATGGTTTTTTGATGCCTGAATAAATGAAGAGAATAAAGGATGAGGAGCCAAAGGTCTAGATTTAAATTCTGGATGAAATTGAACACCTATAAACCATGGATGATTTTTAAGCTCTATTATTTCTGGCAATTTATTATCTGGTGACATTCCTGAAAAAATTAATCCTTTGTTTTCAAATTCAGCTTTAAGGCTATTATTAACTTCATATCTATGTCTATGTCTTTCTCTTATATTTTTAGATTTATATATTTTATTTATGGCAGAATTATTTCTTAATTTGGCCTCATATAATCCTAATCTCATTGTTCCACCTAAATTTTTATCTGTGCCTTTAATAATTTTTCCATTTTTGTCCCATTCATTGATTAAACCAATGACTGGATAGCATTTTTTATCTAATTCACTTGACCCAGCATTTTTTATTTTTAGTTTATTTCGCGCAAATTCGACTATAGCCATTTGCATTCCAAAACAAATACCAAGAAATGGTATCTTTTTTTCTCTAGCATATTTAATTGCTGAAATTTTTCCCTCTGTTCCTCTTTTACCGAAACCCCCTGGTATCAATAATCCTGAAACATTTTTTAGTTTTGTTTTGATTTCACTATTTTTTAAGTTATCAGACTCTATTCTTATTAGATTTACTTTTACATTGTTTGCAATTCCACCATGAACTAAGGCTTCATCTAGAGATTTGTAAGCATCTTTTAAATTTACATATTTTCCAATTATTGCAATATTTACTGATTTTTTTGTACTTAAAACAATTTTAGTTATTCTTTTCCATGGGTTTAGGTTAGCTCTTTTTTTTGGTTTAAGTTTAAAGAATTTTAAAACTTGCTTATCAAGTTTTTGATTATAAAAACTAATTGGTGCCTCATAGATGGTTCTTACATCTACCGTTTCGATAACGTTTTCAATTGGAACATTACAAAATAATGATATTTTTTTTCTTTGGTCTAATGGTATAGATTGTTGAGATCTACAAATAATTATGTCTGGTTGAACACCTATACTTCTTAATTCTTTTACCGAATGTTGAGTAGGTTTGGTCTTTATTTCATCAGATGATTTCAAAAATGGAACAAAAGTTAAATGAATAAATAATGTTTTTGATTTACCATATTCGTTTGAAAATTGTCTTATAGCTTCAACAAATGGTAAACTTTCAATATCTCCAACTGTGCCACCAATTTCACATATTACAAAATCTTCATTTGTAATATCTTTTTTTATAAATTCTTTTATTCTGTTTGTGATATGAGGTATAACTTGAACAGTTTTTCCAAGATATCCTCCCTTTCTTTCTTTTTTAATTACATCACTATAAATACGACCAGTTGTAATGTTATCTGACTGTTTAGATGAAATGTTTGTAAATCTCTCATAATGACCTAGATCTAAATCAGTTTCAGCACCATCATCGGTAACGAAAACTTCTCCATGTTGAAATGGACTCATTGTTCCAGGATCTACATTCAAGTACGGATCCATTTTTCTTAACCTAACTTTGTAACCCTGTGATTTTAACAGATAGGCTAGTGATGCTGATGAAAGACCTTTTCCTAATGATGAGACCACGCCGCCAGTGACAAATATATATCGCGCCATGGAAGTATCTTATAGCTAATAAAAAAGTAAATTAAAAGTATTAATTATTATTTTCTGGAATTGAGGGTGTATCCTCTTCGACTTGATCTAAAACTGAGCTAGATGGTGTCAAATCACCCCTAGATACTATCGTTAGAGCTAAACTACAAATGATAAACAGAGTTGCAACAACACCAGTTGCTTTTGTCATAAAATTTCCTGCTGACTTTGAAAACATCATATTTTCCTGGGAAACTCCAATTCCAAGTGCTCCTCCCTCAGATTTTTGCATTAAAACTAATAAAACTAAAACTAAAGCTAGAATGATGTTCAGTACTAACAATATATTTTCCATGCAGGTTAATTATACGTTTTTTTGATTATATCAATGAATTTTTTGGGATCTTGAGAGGCTCCTCCTATTAGAAATCCGTCAATATTTTTTATCAATTTTAATTTATTTATATTTTTTGGATTTACTGAACCCCCATATAAAACTTTGATATTTTTAACTTTTTTTTTTATAAAATTTATAGTGTTAAATAAGTCATCTGCTTTAGGAATTAGACCTGTCCCAATTGACCACACGGGTTCATAAGCAATTATAATATTTTTTCTTTTCTTAATCTTTTGTAAACCAAAATTAATCTGCTTAGATAAAATTTTTTTGGTAATTTTTTTTCGTTTTTGACCTAAGGTTTCACCTATACAAAAAATAACCTTTAAACCTGTTTGAGTTGCTGCTCTAATCTTGGCATTAATTAATTTATCCGTTTCACCAGAGTAGCGATTTTCTGAATGTCCTAAAATGACATATTTGGCCCCGACATTTTTTAGCATCATAGGATTTATGGAACCAGTTGAAGCACCGTAAGTTAAACTTTTATGACAATTCTGAGCACCAACTTGAATTTTTGAATTTATAACTTTTTTAGACATTGGATGAATTAATGTACTGGGCGGGCAATAAATAATTTTAATTTTTTTTGATTTTTTAAAAATTTTTAGAAATTTGATTACTTTTTTTAGTGAATTCAGTGTACTTAATCCACCAAACATTTTCCAATTAGCAACAAAATACATATATTTATTTGTCTTATACTTAAATTTAATCTATAGGTTTGCTTTTTATAGATCAATAAATTTATATAGTTATGATAGGTACTTTTAGAAATTTTGCCAAAACAAAGTTCGCTGGAATATTAGTTTTTATAATGATTATTCCTTTTGTATTTTGGGGTATGGGTAGCATGTTCAGTAGCGGAAATACAAATTCAATTGTAAAAATAAATGAGACTAATATTTCTACAGAGGAATTTATTGATTACTTAAATAATTCTGGAATTCCTCAGGATACAATAAGAGAAAATTTAAATGATAATATTATTGAAGAATTGTTATCTGGATTGATTTCGACAAAAATTTTAGATTTAGAAATTGAGGAATACAATTTAATTATTTCAAAAGAAACACTCCTCAAAATGATAAAAAAAAATAAAAATTTTTTAGATGAACAAGGAAGTTTTCAAAGACTTAAATACGAAAAATTTTTACTTGAAAATAATCAATCTGCACCTCAGTTTGAATTACGACTAAAAAATCGTGAATTACAAAAAAACTTATTCAGTTTTGTTGGTGCTGGAACTGTTTCTCCAAAATTTTTAGTAAAAAAACTCTATCAGGATGAAAATAGAAAATTAGAGATAGATTATTTAAATCTAAATCAATTTTATAAAAAGAAAGATAGTTTTACAGATAGCGATATAAAAAAATTTTTAGATGAAAATAAGAATGACTTAAAAGTAGAATATATTGATTTTGATTATTCCATAATAAATCCCAAAAATTTAGTTGGTGTAGATGAATTTAATCAGACCTTTTTTGATAAAATTGACCAAATAGAAATTGATATCTCAAATGAACTTCCTTTTGAAAACATCGTTTCAAACTTTAATTTAAAGTCTAAGAAAATCAAAGATTTCAGATTTACTTATGACAAAAGCGATATAGAAAAAAAGATTTTTGAAGCAAGAAATAATGAATTCGATATCATTGAATTTAAAGATGATTTTATTCTTTACAAAATAATTAAGTCAGAACAACGTTCTCCTAACGTAAATGATCCTGTCCTCAGAGAGGAGATCTTGGGACTTATGTTTGAAAAAAATAAGTATGAATATAACAAAAATTTAATAAAAAAAATTGATGAAAAAAATTTCAACAATGAAAATTTTGTAGAAATGGGAAACAACAAGATTGAAAATTTATTATTAAATTCTATCAAAGATAACAAAAAATTTGATATTAAAGCTGTTGAACTTCTCTACTCATTACCTATAAATTCTTTCACTCTAGTAAATGACGAGATAAACAATATTTATTTAGCTAAAATAAAGAACTTTCAAAATCAGAAAATGGAAAATGATGATAAGATAAATGAATATACGAATAAACAAAATTCCAATCTAAAAAATAATATGTTAAAATCATATGATCAATATCTAAACAGCAGATATGATGTAAATTTAAATCAAAAGACAATAGAACGAGTTAAAAATTTCTTTCAATGAACATAAATCGAAGCTTCAAAGATTTTAAGTTTCGACATAGAAGCAATAAAAATCAAATCATATATACTTCAAAAAAAATTCAAGATGATGAGGAGATTTTAAATTTAATAGATAATTTTTTAAGTGAAAAAAATAGCTTTATATTTGAGTCAGTTGAGAAAGGAAAAATCAAAGGAAGATACACTATATTTGGTAAAAATCCTGACAAGATATGGGAATTCAGAAATAATATTTCTTATTTAATTCAAAATAAAAAGAAAATTAAACTTAATGATAAACCTGAAAATTTGATTGAGAAAATTATTGAAGAATTTAAATTTGAAACTCCCAAAAATTTACCAAAACTTTGCTCTTTAATTTCAGGATATTTTTCATATGACTCTATAAGATATATAGAAAAAATCCCTAATAATTGTAAGGATGATCTAAATATACCTGATGTAAGACTTTTGAGACCAAGAACACTAATTATTCACGATAATTTAAAAAAAGAGATCTTTTATATTAGAAATATCTATAAAGACGAGAAGATTAAAGATTATCAAAAAAAATTTGATGAGGTAAAATCAGATCTTTTTAGATTGCTTATTCAATCGTCAATTAAGAATGTAGATAATAGGACTCCATTAAAATCAACAAATATTAAAGTTAAATCTAATACTTCTAAAAATAGATTCTTGCAAATGATCAATACAGCTAAAAAATATATAAAATTAGGAGATATATTCCAGGTAGTTTTAAGTCAAAGATTTGAAGCTAAATTAACAAAAAAACCGATTGATATTTATAAAAAACTTAGAGTGACCAACCCATCACCTTTTATGTTTTTTTTTAATTTCAATGACTTCCAAATTATTGGTGCGAGTCCAGAAATTTTAGTGAGACTAAGAGATAATAAAATTACTGTAAGACCAATTGCTGGAACGAGACCAAGAGGAAAAACATTAAAAGAGGATCGTTTTTATGAAAAAGATCTTCTTAATGACAAAAAGGAGCTTTCAGAGCACTTAATGTTATTAGATTTAGGAAGAAATGATGCCGGTAAAGTATCCAAAATTAATACGGTAAAAGTAACTGAGAGTTTTATTATTGAGAGATATTCTCATGTAATGCACATAGTTTCAAATGTCGTCGGTGAGTATAATAAGAAATTTTCTAAGTTTAAATCACTTCTAGCTGGTTTCCCTGCAGGAACTGTCTCTGGAGCGCCAAAAATTAGAGCTATGGAAATAATTGATGAATTAGAAACAACTAAGAGAAAAGTTTATGCAGGTGGTATTGGCTATTTTTCAGCTAACGGAGAATTTGATACATGTATAGCTTTAAGAACGGCTGTAGCAAAGAAAAATAAATTTTATGTTCAAGCTGGCGCTGGAATTGTTGCTGATAGTAAACCTTCAAAAGAGTATGAGGAAACTGTTAATAAAGCAAAAGCTTTAATAAATGCTTTGAAATGAAAAAAATAGTTCTTATAGATAATTACGATAGTTTTACTTTTAATCTTTATCATTACTTGTCCTCATTAAAAGTTAAGGTGGATGTAATAAGAAATGATCAGATTACATCTAATGAGATATTAAAAAGAAAATATAATAAAATCGTAATCTCTCCAGGCCCAGGTAATCCTGATCAATCAGGTAATTGTTTAAAAATAGTGAAATCTTTGTATAAAAAAATTCCAATTCTTGGAGTTTGTCTTGGTCATCAAATTATAGGACAGGTATTTGGCTCTAAAATTGTTCAGGCAAAAAAACTAATGCATGGTAAAACAAGCAAAATTATCTCAAAAAAATTGGGAATTTTAGGTAATCTTCCAAAATCATTTGAGGCAACACGTTATCATAGCTTAATTATTGATAAAAAAACACTATCAAAACATCTTGAAATCACAGCTGAGAGCAAAGATGGTTTAGTAATGGGTGTTCAGCATAAAAAATATAATGTTCATGGAGTGCAATTTCACCCTGAAAGTATTAAAACTAAATTAGGTATTAAAATTTTAAAAAATTTTATTAGAATTTGAAATTAATGAAACAATTCATAGATAAGATTAAAAATAAAGAAGATCTCTCTTTTGAAGAAAGTAAGACAGCTTTTGAATTATTAATGGAGGGTAAGGCAAATGAGCAGGAAATATTTGATTTTTTAACACTTTTATCTTCTAAAGGTGAGGTTTCAAATGAGATAGCTGGTGGTGTTCACGTTCTAAGAAATAAATCAAAAAGAGTTAATGTGCAAAATTGTGTTGATACATGTGGCACAGGTGGTGATGGAATGAACACACTTAATATTTCAACAGCTTCTGCATTATTGCTTGCCAGTATGGGTGTTAAAGTAGCAAAACATGGAAATAAAGCAGTATCTTCTAAATGTGGATCTGGTGATGTTTTAGAGGCATTAAATATAGAAATTAATTTAGAACCAAATGATATCGAGTCACAAATTGAAAAAAATAATTTTGGTTTTATGTTTGCACCAAATTACCATAGTGCAATGAAATACGTTGGACCTACAAGAAAAAAAATTGGTAAAAGAACAATTTTTAATATGATTGGTCCTTTGAGTAGTCCAGCTTTAGTAAAAAGACAAGTCGTTGGTGTCTTCGAAAAAAAGTTATTAATAACATTTGCAAACGCTTTAAAAAGTTTAGATATTAAATTTGCATGGATCGTCAATAGTGAAGATGGTTTAGATGAAATTTCACCCTATGCTAGAACAAATGTTATTCAATTAAAAAACAATGTTATATCTGAAATTGTTATTGATCCAAAAAAATTAGATATTAATGCAGATAAATTTGAAAATCTTGTTGGTGATGATGCAAAATTTAATGCTAATAAAATGCTTGAAATATTTAAAGGTGAAGATAATGATTTTTCTAAAGCAGTATGTTTAAATGCTGCAGCAGGATTGATTGTTAATGAAACTCATGAAGAGTTTAGCGAAGCATTTAAAAGTGCAAGAGAGCATATTTTATCAAGCGAAGTTATTAAACATTTAGAGACAATTCAAAATGCCTGAAAATGTTCTCGAAAAAATAATTAAAAAGAAAATAGAAAAAATAGAAAATTCTAAAAAGAATATTTCAATAGACTCATTAAATGAATTAATTGAGAAAAATAAAATGTTTATTGATTTTAAAGAAAATATTGAAAGAAATATTAAGGAAAATAAATTTTCAATTATTGCTGAGATTAAAAAAGCTAGTCCTTCTGCAGGTGTAATCATAAATGATTATGACCCCGTAAAAATAGCTAATATATATAATGATAACAAAGCTACTTGTTTGTCTGTTTTGACTGAAGAAAATTTTTTTTTAGGAGATTTGAGACATATAAGTGAAATTAAACAGAATATTAATTTGCCAATTCTTTGTAAGGACTTTTTTGTAGATAAATTTCAAATTCCATTAACAAAGAGTTATGGAGCAGATGCAATATTAATTATATTAGCTGGTGTAAGTGAAAGTCTTGCAAATGAGTTATATGAGGAAGCTTTAAAATTTAATATGTCTGTTATAGTTGAGGTGCATACAGTTGAGGAGGCAAAACAAGCTTTAAAATTTGAAGATGCATTAATCGGTATCAATAATAGGAACTTAAAAACTCTTAAAACTGATATAAATACAACTTTTGATATTCATAATGTTTTGGTTAATCATAAAGGTCCATTAATTTCTGAAAGTGGAATAAAAACAAAAGATGAACTATTAGAACTCTCAAATAAAACTTCTATTAAAACTTTTCTAATTGGTGAATCACTTTTGAAAGATTTGGAAAATAATTCTATTTTCTCAGTTCTTTAGTTAAATAGTTCCCAATTTTATTGGGTTTTTTACTATTGTGAATTGAAAAGAACTTTTGTAGAACAGATTTTGTACGATATTTGTTCTTATGTTAACAAAAAAACAAAAAAACCTGCTTTTATTTATCAACAAGAAGTTGAGAAGTTCTGGTGTTTCTCCTTCTTATGAGGAGATGAAAGCTTCGTTAAACCTTAAGTCTAAGTCTGGAATTCACAGACTTATAAGTGCATTAGAAGAGAGAGGTTTTATTAAAAGACTTGCTCATAAAGCAAGAGCATTAGAAGTAATTAAATTGCCAGAAACGGCCTCTGCAAACGACATTTATAACAGTTTTTCACCAAGTGTTATTAAAGGTGGTTTAGATGACGAAAATTTATCATCAGATGATGCCGAGGTACCAGTTTTAGGAAAAATTGCTGCTGGAACACCTGTTGAAGCTATTCAAAATGAGGTTTCGAGAATACCTTTGCCAAGTAATTTAGAGAAAAATGGAGATTATTTTGGTTTAAAAGTTCAAGGGGACTCGATGATCGAAGCTGGAATTCATGAGGGTGATACAGTAATTATTAAAAGAACAGATACAGCTGATAATGGAAAAATTGTTGTTGCTCTGATTGATGAGCATGAAGCGATGTTAAAAAGAATTAGAAAAAAAGGTAAAGTTGTTGCGTTAGAAAGTGCCAATAAGAATTACGAAACTAAAATCTTTGGCCCTGATAGAGTAAAAGTTCAGGGTGTATTAGTATCTTTATATAGAAACTTCTAAAAAAATAGTCTAAACCATTTTAATGAAAAAAGTAGCAACTAGATTTGCTCCCTCACCTACTGGTGCATTGCATATTGGTGGTGTTAGAACAGCTTTATTTAATTGGTTATACTCCAGAAATCACAATGGTAAATTTTATTTAAGGGTGGAAGATACAGACAAAGAAAGATCTAAAGATGAATACAAAGATCAAATAATACAATCGCTTAAATGGATCGGTATTAACTATGACGGGGAAGAATATATTCAATCAAAAAAAGTAGACGATCACATAAAAGTTGCAAATGAACTACTTAAAAATGGAAATGCATATAAATGCTATTGTTCAAGTGAAGAAATAGAGGAACAAAAAAAAAGGGCTAGACAAAAAAAGATTCCTTATATTTACGATAGAAAATGGAGAGATAAAAAAGAATCTGAGGCACCTAAAGATATTAAACCTGTCATAAGATTTAAAAGTAATATTGATGGAAAATCAATATTGAAAGATTTAGTTCAAGGTGATGTTGAGATTGACAATAATACGATTGAAGATTTTATTATCTTGAGAAATGACGGGACTCCAACATATAATTTATCAGCATCCGTAGACGATCACCAAATGAACATGACACATATTATTAGAGGTGACGATCATAAAATAAATACCTTCAAACAAATACAAATTTATCAAGCTATGAAATGGGAGTTACCTTCATTTGCCCATATTCCTTTAATACATACAATTGAAGGAAAGAAATTATCAAAAAGAGATAAAGCGTCTACATTAGATGATTACTCTAAAATTGGTATTATGCCTGACGCTCTAAGAAATTATTTACTAAGATTAGGATGGTCTTATAAAGATAAAGAAATATTTACTTTAGATGAAAGTATTGAATATTTTAATCTCGAGGGAATTGGTAAATCACCATCAAAACTTGATATGAGTAGAATTTTATCAATGAATGAGCATTATATTAAAAATATTAATGAAAATGATTTATTCAATCAATTAACTGAATATTGCAAATTATATAAAAATGAAATTAAGTCTGATAAAAAAGATAAGATCAAAAAATCACTTACTTTCTTAAAAAATAAAGCAAAAACTTTAGAAGATATATTTAATAATGGTCAATATATTATAAATGATGAGGTCAATTTTAATGTAGATGATGTTAAATTAATTGATGATAAAGCAAAAAAAGTAATCTCTGATTTTAATGCTCAATTTAAGAATATAGATTTACCTTCTAGAGAAATTTTAGAGCCAATAGTAAATGGACTTATAAAATCTCACAACACGAATTTTAAGGGTGTTGGACAACCATTAAGGATTGCGCTTACTGGTTCAAAGTTTGGACCTGGTATATATGATATTATTTTATCATTAGGAAAAGAAGAAGTTCAAAAACGGTTAAGTGCTAAGATAGCTTGAAACTACTGCTGAAGCTTCTGAAGATGAAGAAGTTTTAGATTTAATCTCATTTAAAGTATTGTTCACATCAAGGACTTGTTTTTTCATAAGCTCGGGGTTTTTTAAAAAATATACTACAGATCTAAAAATTTCTTTTGAATTACATTCTTTTTGAATTAATTCTGGTATTATTTCTTTTTGGTTAATAATATTAATTATATTTGCATATTTTGTTTTTACTAAAAATTTTACAATAAAAAAATTAATAAAGTTCATTTTATAAATAATTATAGATGGAACTTTTGCATTACAAATTTCCAGAGAAACAGTTCCAGATTTTACTACAGCGAATAGAGAGTTTGATAGTATTTTTAATTTTATATTCTCATCAGATATGACTTCAACATTTTTGTAATTTGTTTTTTTAATCTCATCTTTTATTAAATCTTTGTTTTGATCAGTTGCATGAAAGACAAAATTGTATGTATTGAATTTTTCATTCATTAATTTAATGAAGTTTAACAAAATTGGTAAAAGAATATTGATTTCAGATGTTCGGCTTCCAGCGAATAAAGATATAATTTTTTTATTGTCATCAATTATATTTGATAAATCTGTTTTAACATTCTCTTTATTTTCAAGTAATGGATGGCCAACGAAGGTATTCTTAATATTTTCTTTATCAAAGTATTTCTTTTCAAAATTGAATAATAATAAAACATGGTCTAAAAATTTTTTAAATTTTTTTACCCTACCCTCTCTCCATACCCATACTTGTGGTGCAACATAGTGTATTGTTTTAATATTAGGATTTATACTTTTTACTTTTTCAGCAACTCTAAGCGTAAAATCTGGGCTATCTACGCTAAATAGAATATCAGGATTAAATTCAATTATTTTATTTACAGTTTCATTTATTTTGTTTCTGATTTTAAATAAATTTAGAATAACACCAGTAAAGCCAATATAAGTTATTTCTTTAAGATCATATATCGATTTAACTCTTAGTTTTTTTAAATGGGATCCTCCAACACATAAATATTCTATATCTGAATAATTTTGTTGAAGTTTTGAAACTACAGTTGATGCTAATTTATCTCCTGAAGGTTCCCCTGTTAATATAAAAATTTTTTTCATTTCACTGAGATAAACATCTTATTTTTATTAGCAAAACTAATACATTTATTTCTATCTAAAAATATATGTTGTTTACCTTTTACAACAATGCCTTTTAATCCAGCTGTCTTACTTTGTTTCAACGTTTTTAAGCCAATGGTAGGTAAATCAACTCTAAGATCCTGTTTCTTTTTTGGAAACTTAACTAAAACACCATGGTTTCGAAATTTTTTACTTTTGCTTTTTTCAAGCATTTTTTTTGTCCCACCTTTTCCCTCTATTGAAATTATTTTTTTATTTCTGACTACTACAGCTTGACTGTAATTATATTCTCTTAGATTATTTAGTGTTTTAATACCTTTTTTAATATCTAATTGATCATTATTATTTGGTTTAATTTTTGAATAATTTCCCTTTTTTAGAGTAAGCTCTGGATTAAATTTAAGAGAGTTTTCAGTTTTTATTTTATTTTGAGCTAATATTTTTATAATTTCTTTTAAAATTGCAGCATCGCCAAGCTTCGATGCTTTGATAATTCTTGGAATATAATAGATTCCTTTCAAATCTAACTTTAATTTAGTAAAGTTTGGCTTATTAACTTTCCCTGCAAATAAGACTTTTTTACAGCTGTTTTCCTTAAGAATATTAATTATTTTACCAAATTGACCTATAGAAACTAAATAAGATTTACTCTCTTTTTTAAATTTTTTTGATTTTGACAAATCTATTATTAGGTACTTTATTTTTCTTTTCTTAATTGTTTTGAGTATTTTATTTGGAAAATCTGTATCACCAAAAATTAATCCTATCATCTTATGAAAATGGAGTGCAAATAGATCTTTTTTTATCCTTAGTAATAAATTCTATTACCTCTTTAACTAATGGATTTTCCTGAAATGAGCCATTTAATTTACTTATATTTTCATTAATATTTTTGTTAGCAAAAATCTCCTTATAAGCCTCGCTCAAACCTAAAATATCCTTATTTTCAAATTTAGCTCTTCTTAAACCTATCAAATTCAATCCTTGTAATGAATTTCTATTTCCTGTTGATAATCCATATGGAATAACATCATGCAATACTCCTGTCATACCTCCAATCATTGCCATTTTACCAATTCTTGTAAACTGTTGAACAGCAGAATTTCCACCTATAACTACATTATCTTCAATAATAGCGTGACCTCCCAAAGGTACATTATTTGCTATAATAACATTATTACCTACCTGGCAATCATGAGCTATGTGGGATGAAATCATAAATAAACATTTATTTCCAATTACAGTCTTACCTCCACCACCAATTGTTCCAGGATTTATTGTTACATACTCTCTGATCTTATTATTATCTCCAATAACTAAACTTGTCTCTTCACCATTATATTTTAAATCTTGTGGATCATTAATTGAGACAAATGGATAAATCTTATTTCCTTTTCCAATTTTAGTATTTCCAGAAATGTTTACATGTGATTGTATCTCTGTATTCTCTCCAATTTCTACATTAGGACCTATGATAGTGTATGGTCCAATTTTAACACTAGAATGAATTTTTGCATTTTTATTTATTATAGCTGTTTTATCTATCATTTATTTTCCCTAATAAAATTTTTTAAGTCTTTTGCTGGATAACCCATTACTTTAGAATTATCAGGAATACTTTTTATAACCCCGCTACCACCGCCTATTTGTACATTACTACCAATTTTAAGATGACCTGAAATACCTGCCTGACCACCGATCATAACATTATTACCTAAAGTAGAACTTCCAGCAAAACCTACTTGTCCAGCAATGATACAATTCTCACCAATTTTTACATTGTGGGCTATATGTATTTGATTATCCAAATATGTGTTCTTTCCAATAATTGTGTTAGAAAGAGAGCCTCTATCAATAGTAGATCCACAGCCTATTTCTACGTTATCTTCAATAATTACAATTCCTATTTGTGGATACCTAAAATTGTTGTCTTTATTAGGAAAGAAACCAAATCCCTTTTTTCCAATTACACAACCATCTAAAATATGAACATTGTTTTGAATTAATGAATTTCTAATAATTACATTTGATCCTATCGAGCAATTATCTCCTATCATTACATTTTTTTCTATAATAGAATTATGACCAATTAGACTATTTGTGCCAATTTTTACATTTTCACCAATTAGAACATTTTTTCCAAATTTAACTTTATCTTTTAATTCTGTCTCATTTATATTCTTAACAGTGATGTCATGATCATCAGTAATAGAGTCTGGATAAAAAATTTTTGTAATCTGTGCAGTATGTAATAAAACTTTGTCTGTAATTATAGGTTTACAGTTATTTGGTAAAAATGATCGAAAATTCTCAGATGTTAAACAATAAGATGCCTTTGTATTCTTTGCGAGTTCGGTGTATTTTTTTGAGTGAAGGAAAGTTATTTCATTTTTATTTGATGAATTAAGGTCTTTGATATCTGTGATTTCATCATCAGATAAATTCTTATTTCTTAAATTGATTGTCTCAAGCAAAAAATTTATATTGTGGGGTCCAGTATTTTTAAAAAAAGGATTAATCATTTACAAGTTTAATATCAAAAGATATTCTAAAAGCTTATCAAGATTTATTGCTAATTATTTCCTGTCAACTATTGTAGCTGACCATTGAGCATCAGACATTTTTTTTCCTTCTACAAATGCCTCACCTTTGTATTTCCAAACTCTGCCGTGTGATCTAATTGCTTCAATGTTTAGTTCTAATTTACAATCTGGTATTACTGGGTTTCTAAATCTAGCCTTTTCAACACTCATTAAAAAAACCAACTTATTATTGTACTCTTTTTTATCAATTCCATGAGCTGTTAATGCAGCAGCAGCTTGCCCAAAGGCTTCAACAATTAACACTCCAGGTAAAACGGGATTTCCTGGAAAATGTCCATCAACATAAAATGAGTTTTTTTTAACGTTCATTATAGCTGTAGCAGATTGAAGATGTTTTATCTTAATCAATTCATCTATAAGTAACATAGGTTCTCTATGAGGTAATAGTTCAATTATTTCTTTTTTGTTCAATCTATCTTTTGTCATTTTTAAATTTCCTACTCAAATTTTATTTTATCGTGTTTTTTATCAAATAGTGTTAATACTTCTTTGGTAATATCTAATTTATCATCACCAAAAATAATTTGTTCTTTTTGAAATAAAATTTGAATTGATTGATTATTTAAATAGTTAGTTATTAGTGGATTTAATAACTCTAAAATTTTTTTTTGTGAATTAATTCGAAAATTATTGAAATTATTCATTTTATTTTTTCTAATTTCATTAAATTTTTTTGCTTCTGTATCGTAATTATTGACAAGTTGATTGTATTCATCTTTTTTTAATACATTTTTTTGAGATAAAATTTTCTCTTTTTTTTTATCAAGTTCATTTTTAAGATTTTGAAGCTCAGAGGTAATTTCATTATTTTTTTTAATTATAATTTCATTTAACGATTTTCCTACCTTGGAATTATTTACTATTAAATTTATATCAATAAATCTTATATTTTCATTGGAGTTAGAAACACTTGTAAGTAAAAAAAAAAAAATTAAACTTCTAAAAAAAAATTTCATTAAAATTGTGTACCTAAATTAAATCTAAAAGTTTCTGTTTTATCTGAAGATGCTTTAGATAAAGCGTTAGCAAATGAAAAACTTAGCGGACCTACAGGTGTCATTAAATTCAGTGCTACTCCTGCAGATGATCTTATTGTACTCTTGTCGTCCAAAGAATTATTATAATCAACTCCCCAAACATTTGCAGCATCAAAGAAAACTCCAACATCTAGATTATCCAAACCCTCTACTAAATTAGGAAGAGTTGCTGATAAATTTAATGAACTTAAATGATTTCCACCTATATAATCGTTATTTTCTACAGGACCAACTTTACCTCTTTCAAATCCTCTCAATCTAGAAGATGGTATATTTAGTCTTTTTGAAATCCTTACATCATCATTTAAACCATTTACAGTTTTTCCAAAAAAACTTACCTTACCTATCATTCTAGATGTTGTAGATAATTTTTTGTATTTTGTAACTTCAAATGCATTGGCTATTTCAGCATTGTCTGAAACGAGTGGTAATTCTTGGGAGAAAGTAGTAACATAACCTTCTTCAGTTCTAAATTTTTTATCTCTTAAGTCCTGATTAATTGAATAATTAAAATATAAATCTGTATATGAACCTTCCTGTTTTTTTAGAGTGCTTGAAGCTTTGCTAGAAGTCTCTAGATCTTCAATTAAAAAATCTATCTCAGGACTTAGAAAAATGTTTTGAAATTGTTCAAATCTTGTTCCCATAGAAAATCCTATTTCGGATGTTTTGTAACCCGAATTAGTTAAGAAATCAGTGGAAGAACTTTTAAGTGAGGTGAAGAGAGTATTATCAGTATAGTTAAAATTTGGTTTAGAATAAATAAATTTTCCTTTGATTGAGTCAGCAGTTAATTCAAGATTTGTGTCCAGCCTAATTCCTTTTCCTAAAAAGTTATTTTCCCTTAATCCGCCACCAATTGTTTCTCCAGTGGTACCGAAACCAGCGGTAAGAGAAATCTCACCGGTTGGTCTTTCCTCAATTTCAAGATTAATTTCTTTTAATGAAGGGCTTGATCCCTCATTTATTTCAGCTTCAACTTTTTTGAAGATTCCCAAACTTTGAATATCGTTAACAGATTTATTAAATAAAATTTCATTATAGGGATCACCCTCATCTACAATAAAGTTATTTCTAATAACTTCCTCTAAGGTAGTAAAGTTTCCTTTAATATTAATTTTTTCGATATAAAATTTTTCGCTTTCAGTAATATTTATTCTGAAATTAATTTTATTTCCTAAAATTTCTTCCTTCAAAGAAGCATTAATAAATTCATATTGTTTTGTGAGAGCTATTTCATTAATATCATTCAGAATATCATCTATTTTTAATAATGAATAAGTCTTACCTTTTAATTTAGGAAATTTTTTTATTATTTTCTTAAATAATTCAGGATCATAGTTAGAGGGTAAATTTAAACTAAAATCATTAAAAAAAAATTTTTTTCCAGGCGTAATATTATAAATTAAGTTAAAGTTAGACTTTTTATCAAATTCAACAAATGAATTTTCGACTTTAACATCATAATAACCATTATTCTTAAAATAATTTACTAATAATCTTTTATCTAAATTAATCAATTCCTGATTAATGTAAACGTTTTTTGAGATAAATTTCCAAAATCGATGTTCATCTGAGGCAATAACTTCTTTTAATCTTTTATCCTTAAAAATTTTTTCACCTAGAAAAACAATTTTATTAATTTTGGCCTTCTGACCTAATTGAATATTTATTTTTAGATCTACTGTATTAAGTTCATTATTAACATTCTTAGAACTTGAAATCTCAGTGAAATAGTATCCATTGGTCTTTAAAATATTATTTATCAAATCTAAGTCTGATGATAGTAATTCTTCATCAAAGGACTTCATTTCAGCAAGTTTTATTTTACTTTTTATAAATTCTACCAGTGATTGTTTTTTAATACCTGTAATCTTTAAATTTTCAATAATTGGATTTTCCTCAACTTTTATAAAGAGAGTATTATTAGCAAAGTTCAAACTTATATTTTTAAAAAAATTTGTTTTATATAAATTTTTAATCACTCTATCTAATTTGAGTTTTGAAACTTCCTCATTAATATTTAATTCTGAAAAAATTATTATAGTTTCATCTGAAATTCTTTGATTACCAGAAATATCAATCTTGTTAATAACTTCCGCACTTGCTGAATTTATAAAGATTAAAATAAATATAAATGTTCTTAATAAAAAATTTCTCATAAATAATCGTTTTATATACCTAAAGCATCTAATTTTAAATGAACATAATCTCTTAAATTATATATCTCTTTTAATTTTTTAGGGTGAATTTTCTTAAATTTTTGAAATTCTTTATAATTTGAAATTTTATAAATCAATTTAATTAATTCTTGAAAATTAATCTTTTTTTCTAAGAATTTGTAGACTAAATAATCATTTATGGTTATTAAAATTGTTTCAAAAAGTGATGATTGATTTGGAATTTTATTAAGCAATTTTATTAAAGGAAATTTTGATTTTTGTACTTCTCTTAAATTAAGATTGTTTAAAATTTTTAAATCTAAAGGTTTATTCATAAATATCTTATTTTTATCGTTATAAATTGAATTAAAAATAGGAATCCTCATGTCTGGTTCATGTATAAGAAATTTACTCAAACCATTTTTAAATTTAACTATCGCATGAACGTACGATTTTGGATGTGTAAGAATTGATATCTTATTAAAGTCAATATCAAATATATTTTTTGCTTCAATTACCTCAAAAACTTTATTCATGAGTGTTGCTGAGTCTATTGTTATTTTTTTTCCCATACGCCAATTTGGGTGTTTAAGAGCATCACTTAATTTTATCTTTTTAAATTGATTTTTAGGTAAATTCCGGAAAGGACCACCAGAGGCTGTTATATAAATTTTTTCAATATCATTTTTATTTTGATTATCTAAAAGTGAAAAAATGGAAAAATGTTCTGAATCAACAGGAATAAATTTAGTTTTGTATTTTTTTAATTCCTTTTGAATAAGTGGCCAGCCGCAAATAATTGCTTCTTTGTTTGCTATTGCTATTAATTTTGTTCGATTAATAATTTTATATGTAGGTAGCAATCCACCAATTCCAGAAATAGCACTCATTACGTAATCAACTTTTTTGGGCAGAATTTTTTTCAAACTTTTAAAATTTTGAAAAACATTTATTTTTTTATTTTTACAAATAATTTTTGCTTTTTTGAAACTATCTAGATCAGTTATAACTATATTCTTAACATTAAATTTTTTTGCTTGAGCAATAAGTTCTTTATAACTTGTATTAGCTGTTAATAATTCTATTTTAAAATTTTTTTTATCCTTTTTAATAATATAGAGCAAAGATTTGCCAATAGAGCTTGTTGAACCTAGAATAGCTATTTTTTTTTTCATTTACTAAATTTTCATTATTACTGAAATTAAGGTTACTAAATATACAAAAGGAAAAACAAAAATCATTCCATCAATTCTGTCTAGTAATCCACCATGTCCTGGTATGATATTTCCTGTATTTTTAATTTTAGAGGTCCTTTTGAAATATGAGATTATTAAATCTCCACCTTGACTTACGCTTGATATTAAAAGTATGAGTATTACAAATTTCAAATCACTTTGTATTAAATTTTGGTCAATATAAATATCATTAGAATATTGAAGAACAAATATTGATGAAGAAATTAAAGAAAGTAAGAAGCTGCCGATCATACCAGATTGAGTTTTATTTGGACTTATTTTACTTAACTTTGGTCCTTTGAATAAATTTCCAAAAACATAACCACCTATATCTGTAGAAACACAAATTAGAATAATTAACAAAAATCCCTCTAGATTTTGGTTTCTAAAATAAAATGCGCTATAAAATGAAAAAAACAGAAATAAAATACCTAAAATTTTAATATCGTCTCTTTTAATCATTTTTAACCATTCATATGAAGAAATTAAAAAAGCTATAAATAAAAAGATATAAAAAAAAGTTTTACCTTCTAATACAACTAAAAAGGTAATCAAAATTAAAATAATTGAACTTATTAGTCTTTTTTCTAGTTCTTTTAACATTAAATGTTTCCAAAATTTCTTTTGATACTCTTATATTTCTTGATTATGTTACAATAATCTTTTTCGTTAAAATCGGGCCATAGTTTTTTTTCAAAAAAAATCTCTGAATAAGCAAGTTGCCATAACAAAAAGTTACTCAATCTTTTGGTATTTCCAGTTCTAATCAAAATTTCAGGGTCTGGTATATCTTTTGTCTGTAAATATTTCTTTATATTTTTTTCATTAATTAATTCTTTATTTTTTCCTAATTCTTTAAATGCAGAAATAAGCTCAGATTTTGACCCATAGTTTAAAGCTAGATTTATTTGAAGCTTTTTATTTTTTGATGTTTTTCTCTCAGATAAGTTTAAAAGACTATTTAATTTAGTTGAAAAGCTTTTTTTACCAATAATCTTAAGCTTAATTTTTTGTTTATTAAGATCTTCAATTTTTTCTTTAAGGAAATTCTCCAAAAGATTAAATAAAAAATTAATCTCTTTTTTAGGTCTTTTCCAATTTTCTGTTGAAAAAGCATATAAAGTAAGAAACTTAATATTATTTTTAATAGTTTCCTTGATGATTTTTTCTACAGTTTTTAAACCAGCCTTATGACCAGCATTTCTTGAATTTTTATTTTTTAAACCCCACCTCCCATTACCATCCATGATAATGGCTACATGTTTCAAAGGGTTCATATTGTCATTATTTCTTTTTCTTTAGTTGAAATTTTTTCGTCAACGATTGATATATGTTTATCGGTAATTAATTGAACATTTTTTTCAAAAGATTTCTCTTGATCCTCTCCAATCTCTTTTGATTTTAATAGTTTTTTTAATTCCTCGTTTGCATCTCTTCTTATATTTCTAATTGAAATTTTACATTTTTCACCCATTGACTTAATCAATTTTTTTAGTTCTGTTCTTCTTTCCTCGTTTAATTCTGGAATTGGCAATCTAATTAATTGTCCATCTATTTGCGGATTTAAACCAAGTTCTGACTTTTTTATAGCAGAATCTACTAAATTTACATTATTTTGGTCCCAAACTTGAATATTGATCATTCTTGGCTCAGGTGTTGTTATACTGCCAACTTGATTAATTGGCATTTGTTGTCCATATACATCCACTTTAACAAGATCTAACATTGCTGCATTAGCTCTTCCAGTTCTCAATGATGATAACTCTTTTGAGAATACATCAATAGCTTTATCCATTTTTAAGCTATGTGATTTTTCATTGAACATTTATTCACCTATTTTTATTCTGCTAAATTCCTTAATTTTTAAATCATTAACAGCAAGTTCCTTCAAAACATCTTTAACTTTTTTTTTAGGTTCCATGACCCAAGCCTGGGTCATAAGAGCATTTTCCTCTTTGAATTTATTCATTTTTCCTAAACTTATTTTTTTAGCAATATCCTCTGGTTTACCAGAATTCTTGAGTTCCTCTGTTATTAATTCTTGTTCTTTATTAATAATTTCTTTGTCAATTAATGTAGACTCTAGAGCTAAAGGATTTGAGGCAGCAATATGCATTGATAGTTGTTTACCAAATGTTTTTACAGTTTCAGAATTTTCTTTTGTTTCCAATGAAACAATTACTGCTAACTTTGCCAAATTATCCTTAACAACTGTATGTAAATATTGATAATTAACTGATGAAGAGTTTGAAATAGTTTTTGTTTGACCAATTGTTATTTTTTCTCCAATTTTAGCAATTAACGCAACTAAATTATCCTCAACAGTGGAACCATTTTTCATTTTGGATTTTTTTAGATTATCAAGATTAGAGTCATTTAAATTATTTAATTCACTCAACTCTTTAACAAAATTTATAAAATCATCATTTTTTGCAACAAAGTCCGTCTCACAATTTACTTCTATAATTGAAGTTTTTTTTTCATCGCCACTAATGGCTACTACACCCTCTTTTGCTTCTCTTGACATTTTTTTTGATGCTTTAGAAATCCCTTTAACTCTTAGAATTTCTACAGCTTTATCTAAGTCGCCATTAGCTTCCTTAATAGCTAAATTACAGTCTTTAAAACCGGCACCTGTAGCAATTCTTAATTTTTTTATTTTTTCAACATCACTCATATCAATTTATTGTCTCTTTCTTTTTCTCGCTAAATTTTTCTTCTAATTTTTCTCTATCTTTTTCTTGTATAGTCTTAAAAGTTTTAATTTCTTTTTTTTCACTCTCTTTTTTTTCAGCTACAGGAATTGAGCTTTTTGCAGAAACAATAGTTTCTTTTATCAAATTACAATATAAATCAATCGCTCTTCTTGCATCATCGTTACCGGGGATCGGATAATCTATACCATCAGGATTTGAATTACTGTCTAGTATTGCAACAATAGGAATTCCCAATTTAACTGACTCTTGAATTGCAAGAGACTCGTAATTTGTATCAATAATAAATACTAAATCTGGAACTTTTTTCATCTCAGATATACCACCTAATGATCTTTGTAGTTTATCTTTTTTTACGCTCATTTTTAAAAGTTCTTTTTTTGTAAAACCTCTATTTTCAGAGACTAAATTTAACTCTAATTGTTTTAGTTTTTTAATTGAATTTGATATAGTTCCCCAATTAGTTAGCATCCCGCCTAACCATCTATAATTTACAAAATATTGATCAGTTTCTTTAGCAACCTCTGCTATAGCCTCTGATGCTTGTTTTTTCGTTGAAACAAATAATATCTTTCCGTTATTTGATATAACCTCGTGAATCTTTTCTAATGCAACCTTAGTAAGTTCTAAAGTTTGAGTTAAATCAATAATATGAATGGAATCTCTTTTACCAAAAATATATTTTTTCATTTTCGGATTCCATCTAAGTGTTTTGTGTCCTAAATGAACACCTGCTTCTAATAATTGTTGGATTGTAACGTTAGGTATTTTCATATTTTTTCCCGGTTAAGCCACCACAGTAATTTCCAATTAAGGACCGGAGGTATAAAACCAAAAACTGTGTGCGATTTTGTTAATTTAAAAGACTATTTACAAAGATTTTTTTTATTTCACAAGCTTAAAATTATCTTATAATTGCAGAAATCTCTTTATTTCTGATTATATTCAACATTTTTCTGTCAACATTTCTCTTATTTTTAAGAGTAAAATCTAATTCACTATTTAGGTCTCTTAATTTAATTTTAACCACTGTATTTCCATCATTAAGAATTATTTTAGAGATTTCATTTAATTCCTTTAATGAATTCAAATTAAAAAAGACCTCTTCTATTGGCTTATTTATTAATTCTGAAAGTGAGGCTATTTTCTTAACATTAATTCTTTTAAAACGGTTCTCCTCAACTGAATCAGATTTTGCTAAAGTTAATATAATCGATGATCCCTCTTTTAATATATCGCGATTTTTTTCTAAAAGTTCAGAAAAAATAAATAATTCAAAAACACTAGTTAAATCCGTTAATTTTAAAACAGCATAAGAATTTCCTTTAGATGTTTTTCTTTCTTGTACTTTTAATAAAGTTGCAGCAATATTTGAGTTTATTATTTCATTATTGTTATTAAAATTAAGGTAATCTTTTATATTATAATCTACAAATATTTCCTTAAACTGGTTTAAAGGGTGGTCAGATATAAAAAAGCCTACAGACTCAAATTCTCTTGATAATCTTTCCTCAAATTTCCAATCATCGATCTTCTTTATTATTTCATTATCCTGAGAATTATTTTCACCAAATAAATCAATCTGATTAGCTGACTTATTTTCATAAATATTCTTAGATTTCGTAATGAAATTTGGTATTGAGTTGAAAAGTGACTGTCTATTTGAACTTATATTGTCAAAAGCGCCAGCTTTTACTAAACCTTCAAGTTGTAACTTGTTTATGTCTTTTGGATTTACTCTGTTTAAAAAGTCATTAATCGATTTAAATTTACCATTTTCAATTCTTTCTTTAACAATATTAGAGATTGCGTCATATCCTACAGCTTTAATAGCCCCTAATGCATAGTAAAATTTTTCTCCCTCTGTTCTAAAATCAGCATAACACTCATTTATATCTGGTCTTACTATCTTTATGTTTAATCTTTTTAATTCTTCATAAAACTCACTTAATTTATTTTGATTAGAAATATCCATTGTCATTGATGCAGCAATAAACTCTTTTGGATAATATGTTTTTAAATAAGCCGTTTGATAAGAAATAATTGCATATGCAGCTGCATGACTTTTATTAAAACCATATTCTGCAAAAGGTTCTATTTTCAAAAATATTCCTGCGGCAACATCTTTGCTAATTCCATTGTTTACAGCACCAGAAATAAAACTTTGTTTTTGTTTTTCTAATTCTGCTCTTTTCTTTTTACCCATTGCTCTCCTTAAAATATCTGCTTGACCAGCAGTAAATCCAGAGAGTTTTTGTGCAATTTGCATTACTTGTTCTTGGTAAATTATTACACCATAGGTAGGCCGTAAAATATCTTCAAGTAAAGGATGTAAATAATCGGGGGTCTTTTTTCCATGTTTGCAATCATTATAGATTGGTATATTGCTCATTGGACCTGGTCTATAAAGTGCTACCAGTGCAATAATGTCTTCTATGTGATTTGGTTTCATTTGCATCAATGCTTCACGCATTCCAGCACTTTCAATTTGAAATAAACCAACAGTTTTGCCAGATGACAATAGATCAAAAACTTTTTGATCTTCAAAATTTATATTTTCAATATTAAATTTTTTATCTTTTTTTCTTATTAGTTTTTGAGTGTTATTTATAACTGTTAAAGTCTTTAATCCTAAAAAATCAAACTTGATTAATCCTGCATTTTCAGCTGAGTACATATCAAATTGTGTTGAGGGTAATAATAAGTCAGATGTTGCGTCCTTATATAATGGTACGATCTCAGTTAACTCTTTGTCTGCTATAACTACACCTGCAGCATGAGTTGCAACATTTCTATTTAGCCCCTCTAATTTTAATGAAAGATCTGTAAGTTTTTTTACTCTACTATCCTCATTTATCAGTTTTTGAAGTCTTGGTTCTCCAGCAATACATTCTGTAAGATTTTGTGGCCTTGAAGGATCGAATGGAATCATTTTTGATATACTGTCAACAAAACCATAAGCCAATCCTAAAACACGTCCAACATCTCTAATAACCATTCTAGCCTTTAATTTTCCAAATGTGATTATATGAGCTACACTATTTTCATATTTTTTTGTTAAATATTTAAAAACTAAATCTCTTTTTTCCTCGCAGAAATCTATATCAAAGTCAGGCATTGAAATTCTATCTGGATTTAAAAATCTCTCAAAAATTAGGTTAAATTTTATTGGATCAACATCAGTTATTGAAAGACACCAAGCGACGAGAGAACCAGCACCAGATCCTCTACCAGGTCCAACTGGTATATCATTTTCTTTTGCCCATTTAATATAGTCAGATACAATCAAAAAATAACTTGCATAATTCATTTTAATTATGATTTCTAACTCATGATCTAATCTATCTTTATATTTCAAATAATTCTTGTTAGATGCAAAATCTTTATTGTCTAGGTTAAATATTTTTATAAATTTTTCATTTAGGCCATCTAATGAGTTTTTCTTTAAAGTTTCGTCTGCGCTGATGCCTTTATCAGAACTGATATTAGGTAATATAGGTTTGGATGATAAAGGTCTAAAATTACATCGAAATGGAAAGTTATAATTATTTTCTAATGCCTCAGGTAAATCAGCAAATAAATCAACCATTTCTGAATTAGTTTTAAGATAATGCTGATCGCTAAATTTAACTCTGTTTTTTTCGTTTACATAAGTTTTGTTTTTTATACATATCAATGCATCGTGTGCTTCATGCATATCTTTATCTATATAAAATACTTCATTAGTAGCGATTAGAGGAATATCTAATATTTTTGAACTTGTTAAATTAAATTTTTCAAACTCTTTTTCATTTAAATCACCATGACGCTGTATTTCAATATAAAATCTATCACCATAACAATTTTTTAATTTTAAAAAAATTTCTTGAATTTCGGCATATTTACCTTTGTTAAACAATTGTCCAAAAAAACCATTAACCGTTCCAGAAAATATTGCTACTCCTTCATTTTTATTTAGTAGCTCATCAAAATCTAAATGAGGTTCAGAAAGCTCGTCATTTTTTAAAAAAGAAAATGAAGATAACTTTATTATTGTTTTATATCCATCTTCATTTAATGCGAATAAAGGTATAAGACCTGTTGTATCATCTAATTTAAAATTAATTTGAGTTCCAATTATTGGTTGAGATCCAGATTTAGATAATTTTTCAGCAAACTCTAAGGCGCCACATAGATTAGAGGTATCACACAAACCTATTGCTTTTAGTTTATTATCTTTAGAAATATCTTTTAAATCATCTAACTTGATAGCTCCTTCACAAATAGAAAATTGAGAATGGATTTTTAGATGATTAAAATCTTCAGAATTAGACTCTTGCATTAATGGTCCTTATATTACCATTAACTATTTCCAACTTGCAATCAGCCTTTTTAGCAAAAAATCTATTATGAGTTGCAAAGATTATTAGTCGGTTTGCATTAATTTGTTTTTTTAAAAGATCAAAAACACTTTTAGCAGTTTCTAAATCTAAACTTCCTGTTGGTTCGTCGGCTAAGATAACTTGAGGATCATTAATTAAAGCTCTAGCTATTGATACTCTTTGTTTTTCACCTCCAGAGAGCTCTGCAGGATAATGGTAAATTCGATTCGATAAACCAACTTTTTTTAATAATTTTTTTGATTTAATTTCTGAAATTTCTTTATTTTTTTCAATAGCAAGATTAGCCAAATATACATTTTCTAAAGCTGTAAAATCTGGAAGTAAATTATCCTGTTGATATATAATTCCAATTTTATTAGCTCTTAAAACGTCATTATAGTTAGAATTTTTATAATCTATTTGTTTATTTCCATATTTCATTATACCACTTGATGGTCTATCGATTAATGACAACAAGTTTAGTAATGTTGATTTTCCAGAACCAGAAGGTCCCATTAAAGAATAAATTTTTCCAAGTTTAAAATTGTAAGTTAATTTTTTTAAAACTTTTAAATTTTTTTGGTGAGTAAAAGACTTGGAAATATTTGAAAGTTTAATAAAATTATTCATATTTTAATGCTTTAACGGGATCTAGTTTTGCTGCTTTTAAAGCAGGGAAAATTGAAACAATAATTGTAATAATTATTGAGCACAGCGAGATTAATAAAATTGATGGCGGGTTAATCTCTGAGGGCATCGTACTTAAAAAATATATTTCTTCTGGAAACAAACTTATGTTGAACAAAGTGCTTAAAAATTGTCTTAAATTTTCAACATATATTGAAAAAGTTACACCAAGAATAATTCCAAAAATTGTAGCAGATGTTCCTATTATTACTCCAACAAGAAAAAAAATTTTTACAATTGATTTGTTAAGTACACCAATAGATTTTAATATCGCAATATCTTTTGTTTTGTTTTTAACCAATATTGTTAAACCAGAAATTATGTTGAAAGCGGCTACAATAATAATCAAAGACAATATTATAAACATTACATTTCTCTCAACTTTAAGAGCTGAAAAAAGAGCACTATTCATATCTGACCAAGAATACACAAATTCATTTTTAAAAATTTTCTGTACTATTTCTTTTTGGTCTTCAATTTTTTGAGGATTTTTAAGATAAATTTCTAAATTTCTATCATCCTTATTTAGATTAAAGAACTCCTCTAGAGTTGATAAATTTATAAAAGCTATATTGTTGTCGAAATCAACAAGTCCACTTTCAAAAATTGATACAACTGTAAAAGTTTTTTGTTTAGGTATGTTACCTATTATTGTTTCAATTCCACTTGAGGACATGATTGTAATATCATCCCCTATATCAAGATTTAGAGTAAAACTGAGCTCTTTTCCAATTGAAATAAAATTTTTACTTAAGTTATTTCTATTGCCTAAAAAATTTTTATTCTTTACTAATTCAAGTTTTGAGAAATCATTATTTTTATAACCTCGCAATACTATTCCTTTAGAGGTCTCGCTTTTAATCATTATGGCCTCACCTGAATTGCTTAAAATCAATTCATCAGAAATAAGTTTTAAATTGTTAAGTTTTAACTTTTCAATTTCGATTACATTTTCATATGGTTTGACAGTTATATGAGCATTAAAACCAACTATCTTATTTATTAGTTCTGTCCGGAAACCATTCATGACTGACATAACAATTATTAAAACAGCTACACCAAGACTGATACCTATAAAGGAAAAAATTGAAATAACATTTAGAAAGCCATCTTTTTTTCTAGCTTTCAAAAACCTGAAGGTAATTTCTTTTTCTAAAGTAGAAATCAATTTTTTTCTTTTTGTTTTTTGATTATTTCTATTATTTCAGCTATTTTTAATTTTTTTGTTTCTTTTCCAACTTCTTTAAACTCTATTAAGTCACCTTCAGTTTGTTTACCTATTATTATTTGATATGGAGCACCTATTAAATTCATCTTTTTTATTTTTGATGAAAAATTTTCATCAGTATCGTCAATTATTGCGTCAATGTTGTTTTTTTCTAATTCAGAATTAAACTTATTTGCTTTTTCTAATGCTGAATTATCATTTTTATTTATCATCGTTATTATTCCAATATCATATGGTGCAACAGATATTGGCCATTTCATGATTTCATTTTTCTCATCGTATTTTGCTTCTATTATTGCGCCTACTAACCTTGAAACTCCTATGCCGTATGAGCCCATTTTAACAAAATCTTTTTTACCACCAGGAAGATCTACTGATGCACCCATTGGTTTTGAATATTTGTCACCAAAATAAAATATATGACCCACCTCAATACCTTTAGTTTTCAGTCGATTAGTTTCTGAAACTTTTTTTTCAAACTCATTCTTGTCAAATTTTTCATCAGTAACTGAATAAAATTCTTCATATTTTTTTCTCAGTTCTTCTAACGATTTTTTTTCTAATTCTGTGCCTTCACTTTTCAAATCAAAAATTCTCTTATCCGTATAAATTTTACTTTCACCAGTTTCAGCTAAAATGATAAACTCATGAGAAAGGTTACCTCCTATAGGTCCAGTATCAGCAGCCATTGGAATGGCAGTAAGATCTAATCTCTTAAAAGTTTTTAAATAAGATAAAAAAAATTTATTATAAGAAAATAAAGCCTCCTCATCAGAAATATCGAATGAGTAAGCATCTTTCATATAAAACTCTCTACATCTCATTATTCCAAATCGTGGTCTAATCTCATCTCTAAATTTCCATTGAATATGATATAAAAGTTGTGGAAGCGATTTATAAGATTTAACTGATGCTCTAAATATATCTGTTACAAGTTCTTCATTGGTTGGGCCGTAAAGCATTTCACGATTTTGACGATCTTTTATTCTCAGCATTTCTTCACCGTAGTCCTCGTAGCGCCCACTCTCTTTCCATATTTCACTTGATTGTATGGTTGGCATTAAAATTTCTTGAGCTCCAATTTTGTTTTGCTCTTCTCTAACAATATCCTCAATTTTTTTCATGACTTTAAAACCTAATGGTAACCAGGAGTAAATTCCTGCTGATGATTGTTTGATCATTCCCACACGTAACATTAATTGATGTGATTTTATTTTGGCTTCTGAAGGATTGTTTTTTAAAATTGGAATAAATGATTGTGAAATATACATTCTAAGTGATTATATTTCTTAAATTTAAATATTCAAATTTCATAAGTAAGTAAATAATTATAAACAAAACTGTTGTAATTCCAGTACAATAAATAAATTTCTTTAACATTTTTGGATTTTCTGGGGAGCCTGGATCCTCACCCTCAATTTTAATCACTTTATTTCTCTCTACATCTATTGGTAGAATTGCAAAGAAAATTATCCACCAAATAATTATATAGATTATTGCTAATCCTGTGAGGCTCATTAAATCTTAACCAAGTTAATATTAGCGAAAGGTTTTTTTCCAGTTTTTTCTTTAGTAAATTTACGACAAGCAATTTTTAGAGCATCTATTAAATTGTGCTCTTGCTGTTTATTACCAAGTTTAAATGTTCTTGTTGTTTTTTCAATTTCATCTTCTAGTCCATATAAAAACTCCTCTTTCTCATAAACAGGCAATCCCCTGAAAGTGATTATGGGACTATTATGGATATTTCCCTTTGGAGTAATTAAAATTGTTATTTCCAAATATCCATTACTACTCAAATTTCTTCTGTCTTTTATTGACTGAGAATCTTCTTCAACACTAACATTTCCATCTAAATATAATCTACCGCTCGGTGCTTTATCATAAACTTCTGGTTTATCTCCAGGCGATAATTTTACAATATCTCCATTTTCAACTTGAACAGGATGAGGAACCTGCATTTCTTTTGCAAAATTGATATGTTCTATCATATGTCTGTGCTCTCCATGAACTGGAATAACACATTGGGGTTTGACCCATTGATACATATCTTTAAGATCTTCTCGATTTGGATGACCTGATACATGAATAAATTCAGTTTCTTCAGAGATCACCTCGATACCATCTTTCACTAATTGATTATGGAGCTTATAAAGTTTTTTTTCATTACCAGGGATAATTTTTGATGAAAAAATTACAGCGTCATCTTTTTCAATAAATACATCTGGATGAACATAATTTGCTATTCGCATCATTGCTCCCATTGGTTCACCTTGGCTACCTGTGCATAAATAGAGAATTTTTTCTCTAGAGAAATTTTTTGCATCCCTAGGATCAATAGGTTCAATTGTATTTTTTAAATATCCACATTGTCTTGCAGCCTTATAAATTCTGTGCATTGATCTTCCAACTAAAGATATTTGTCTCCCAGATTTTTCAGCACAGTAAAAAGCTGTTTCCATTCTTGCGACGTTTGACGCAAAAGAAGTAATGATAACTCTTTTTTTTAATCGGTTAACTATATTTAACAAATTTTTTCTTACATCTAACTCTGATCCTGATCTTCCGGCACTAAAAACATTTGTTGAGTCACAAATCATTGCTAAGACACCCTCATCACCTATTTCTTTTAACCTTTTAGAATTAATTTCATCACCGATTAGTGGATTTGGATCAACTTTCCAGTCTCCAGTGTGTAGAATTACACCTGCTGGAGTTTTTATTCTCAAACCATTTGGCTCTAGTATTGAATGTGTTAAAGTGATGTATTCAATCTCAAACTTTTCTAATGAAATATTTCCGTTTAATTCAACAATTTGAAGATCTTTAGTAATATCAATATGTTTTTCTTTAAATTTTTCCTTTATCAAAACAGCTGTGAAAGGTGTTGCGTATATCTTGCATTGAAGTTTTGGCCATAAATGAGCAATTGCTCCAATGTGATCTTCATGAGCATGGGTAAGAACTATACCTAGTAAATTATCTTTCTTTTCAACAATAAATCCTGGATCAGGATAAATTAAATCTATTCCAGGAAGAGTATCATCTGCAAAAGTAACACCGATATCAACCATGATCCATTTATGGTCGCCTGGTAAACCATAACCAAACAGATTCATGTTCATCCCAATTTCGCCAGATCCACCTAGTGGACAAAATAATAATTCTTCTTTCATCTATTTAATAATTTAGAAATTTTTATAAGACCCTTAACAGTGATATCTTTGTTTTCAATAACTTTTGTTTTAATCGAATTTTTAAATAAATCAGAAAAGCCACCCGTAATAACAACCTTATAAGATTTTCCTGTTTCTTTCTTAATCAAATTAATAATATTGTCAATTAAGCCTGCATAGCCCCAAAAGAAACCTGATCTAACAGCTGAATTCGTATCAATTCCAATTACTTTTTTTATTTTTTTAAGATTAATTTTGGGTATCAGAGAAGCCTTATCAGTTAAAGTATTTAATGAAATACTTATACCGGGAGCAATAACACCTCCTCGGTAAGTATTATTTGCTAATACATCGAACGTTGTAGCTGTGCCAAAATCTAAAATGATGAAATTTTTCTTAGGACTCATTAAACTTATTGCATTTGCCAGTCTATCAGAGCCGACTTGTTTAAAGTTTGCTTTTATATTTAGAATAGATTTTAAATTGAGATCTTTTATTTCATAACACTTAACTTTTGTTTTTTTTGATATAAATCTTTTGATAGAGTTAAAAGTTTT
>CACHKE010000003.1 GCA_902580335.1 uncultured Pelagibacteraceae bacterium | reverse complement strand
AAGACTTATTTAAATTTAGATTGTCTATCGGAAGAATTTTTGTAATTTTTAAATCTTTTTCTTTAAACCACTGTAAAACTTCACTAATTGTATATGAAATTTCATGAGGACTTTTATATTGATCTTTAAACCAAGTTAATCTTTTATCATAACTGATATTTTTATTTCTTAAGTATTTGTCTAAAAAAAATCCCTTTTCACCAAGAACTGATAAAGCTATTCTTCGGATCTTCGTATAAATCCTTCCATACTTATGATAAAGGCCTAATACAATGTATCCTCCTTTTTTAAGTTTTTTTTCAATTGAATTAAAAGCTTTTTTAGGATCCTGAGTATGATGCAAACAGCCTATTGAGATAATATAATCAAAAAATTGATCTTTAAATAATAAATTAAATAAATTCATTTTCATAAAATAAACATTTTCTATTTCTGATTTAACTCTAAAGTTTTCAGCCATAGATAATGAGCTTTCTGAAAGATCAATGCCAAATATTTTTCTGTTGTATCTTGATAGGAAGTTTGACAATTGACCAGTTCCACATCCTACCTCTAGAATTTTTGATCCAAATTTAATTTGTTCATCAAGCAATTTAGCAAATATAGACTTATTGGCCTTATCTATTAAAGATGAAAAATCATCAAGATCATCATAATTTGGAAATTTTATTTCATTATAGAATTTATCTTGAATGCCTGTAATTTTTGTTGTCTCATGATCATCAATAAAAAAATTTGGAATCTTATTGTTAATTATATAAAATTTATTATTTTCATCAGTGAAAAAATTTTGGTTGAATGTTATTCTTTTAGTATTTGGACCAACTAAGTATTTAGAAAGTTTATTATATCTCTCTGTCATTATATTGATCTTTTTTATTTAACAAGAAGTTTCCACATACAAGATAATCAAGACCTGAGCCCATAAAACATTTAAATGCATCCGCAGGGCTTTCAACTATTGGCTCATCCTTAATATTAAAGGATGTATTAACTAATAATGGTATTTTAGTAATTTTATAAAATTCATTAATCAAATTATAAATTTTATGATTTTGTTTTTGTGATACTGTTTGAATTCTTGCTGTATAATTTACATGAGTAACTGCTGGAATTTTTGAATCGATATTTTGAAGTTTTTCAAAACCAGTAAATTTGTCTAATTTATTTTCATATCCCTCACTTTCTATAACATGGCCTACGAGAAGCATATATGGGCTAATAGTTTCAAGATCGAAAAAGTTTTTTGCATGTTCTTCCAATATGATTGGAGCAAAAGGTCTAAATCCCTCTCTATATTTAATCTTCATATTTATTTTTTTTTGCATAAACTTATCCCTTGGATCAGCTATTATTGATCTTGAGCCAAGCGCTCGGGGCCCAAATTCCATTCTATCTTGGAACCAACCTATTACGTTTTTTTGAGAAATTAAATTTGCTGTTTCTTTTAACAAATCATTATCATTCAAATATTTAAAATTAGCATCAAATTTTTTGAGCGTATTTTCAATTATTTCATTATTATATTTAGTGCCTAATCTAGGATCAAAATAATTAGGATTTTCATTTTTTTTATAATCAAAAAAATATTTTTCATTCCAATATGCAAGTGCAGCACCTATTGAGCCACCTGCATCTCCTGAAGCTGGTTGTATCCAAATATCTTTATAAATTTTACTCTTTTGTATTTTTCCGTTAGCAACACAATTTAAAGCCACACCTCCTGCTAAACAAAGATTTTCTATATTTGGGAATTCTTTTTTTAAATTTTTTATAAGTTTTAAAACTATCTCTTCTAAAACAATTTGAATTGAGGCAGCAATATCCATATGGAATTGAGTAATTTTTTCATTAGATTTTCTTATTCTGTTGTCAAAAAGGTTCTCAAATTTATTTCCAATCATTTTTAAATCAGTTGCGAATTCGAAATAATCCATTTTTAATCTAAAACTACCATCTTCTTTTAGATCGATGAGATTATCAAATATTACATCTCTATAATTTGGCTTACCATATGGAGCTAAGCCCATTACCTTATATTCACCATCATTAACTTTAAAACCTAGAAAGTGAGTAAATGATGAGTAAAGCAATCCTAATGAATGCGGAAAATGTATTTCTTTAACAATTTTAATTTTATTTTCTTTGCCAATAGCAACGGAAGTAGTTACTTTTTCTCCAACTCCATCAATAGTCAAAATTATTGCCTCTTTGAATGGCGAGGGATAAAAGGTACTAGCTGCGTGGCTAAGATGATGTTCAGAAAATTTAATTCTTTTTTCTATTTTTTCAACAATTTCAATTTCATTTAACTCCTTTATAATATTTTTTTTTTGAAATAACTTTTCACTTATCCATAACGGCATGGATTTTAAATAGGATTTAATACCTCTTGGGACAAATGATACATAAGTATCCATCAATCTCTCAAATTTTACAAAAGGTTTTTCGTAAAAGACTAAATGATCTATATCTGAAAGTTTAAGCTTGTTGATTTTAAGAATTTCTTTAATAGAATTTTTTGGAAAGCTACTATCATGTTTAATCCTACTTAATCTTTCTTCTTGAATGGCAGTTAATACTATTCCATCCTGTATTAGTGCGGCAGCACTATCATGATAATAACAAGATATTCCAATAATATTTGTTTTTTTTTTCAAAACTGTTCTTCAAAATTTGGATCATCATTCCTAGTAATCCAGTAGGTACTTTTTTTTTTATTTAATTTTATATTTAGTACGTCTTTATTGAAAACTTTAAGTAAAAAACCTGTGGGTATTACAATAAAAAAATATACTAATAAAAGAGATAATGGTGATAGAAATTTACCTATAAATCTTCCAATAGGTTGTAGGTATTTAAAAATTATTTTAAATATTTTCTTAAAATATCGCATATAAAAATGGGGCTATAGTGGGAGACTGTGAAGCTATTACAAAAAAACCAAAAATCATTAATGCAAGAAAAAAAGGAAGTAAGTAAATTTTCTTTGCTTTAATAAGATATTTTATAAAGTTTATAAAGTTCATTTTTTGAGCGTCCAATTAATACACTTATAATTTCTTGTCAATTATTTAGATATACTCTTTTCTAATATTAAATAAAAAACTAAATAAGTAAAACAATTAAAAATAAAAATTATTACCATTACTAAAGATAAGTTGTAATAATTAAAAGCCAAATAAAAAGTGAGAAAATTGTAAATGTTTATAACATTAGCTGTTATTGGATTTAAAAAGGGTGTTTTTAAATTAAATTTTTTTTTCAAATAAAGGTACAGTAATTGATGAAGGTGTCGGTTATCCGGAAAAAAAGGATTCTTAGATTGAATAGATCTTCTAATAATTGAAAATAAAATTTCGAAAGCAGGATACCAAACTAAAACAGCTATAAACCACGGTGAAATAATTACTGTCGAATAATGCATATTAATTAATAAAATTGATACTAAAATACCTAAAAAGTACGAACCGGAGTCTCCTAAGAAAGATTTTCCAAAAAAATTAAAAAAATACATCAATAATAAAACTGAGATAAAAGAGTAGATTATCTCAAAATTGTAAACTTTATCTATGTCAAGTAACAAGATTATAACGCTTACAGATAAGTAATATCCAAGGCAAAGAGTGTTCAAACCATCTATAAAATTTGAACCGTTTATGACTATCAAAATGCAAAATAAAGTTAAGAATACGCTAAAATATTCAAATCTTAGCAAATTATCAATAAAAGGTATTTTTGTACTTTGAATGTTGGTCTCTGAATAAATCAAATAAAACAAAACGATCAAAGCTTGAAAAAAAAATCTTAACTTAGGTGAGTTTAATCTTTTTGTATCAGATAAAATACCTAAAAAAAAAATAAAAGATATCAAAATTTTTTCATACGCATCAAATCTAAAATTGATAATAAAAAATAGAAAAACTATAATACCTAAAGATTTCGGTACTTTATTCGAAAAAATTATCTTCTTTTTATGCTTATCAACGTTGGGTGAGTCTATTAATAAATTTTTTCTTAAGAAAAAAAAATTTACAAACATCAATAATGCCAGAAAAATTAAAAATTGATAATAAGGTTCCATTACATATATATTTTAATTTTTTTTATCAATGAGTAAAAACTCAGGTTTAAAGTTAAAAAAATAGATTTTATAATACCGAAGTTTTCATAATGATTATAGACTTTAAATGCATCAAAAAATCTCTGTAATATGGACGAAGATAATGACCCAGGAGAAGATCGCCAATCTGTTAAAAATAAATTAATTCCTGCAATTTTTATTTTTTTTTTTGCAAGACGTAACCAAACTACGTAATCTTCTTTAGTTTTCAATCTTGGAAATTTACATAATTTTGCTATAGATCTTTCGAACACAACTGTGGACGTACCAATATCACAAGAGTTTAATAATTTTAGATACGTTAATTTTTTAGGTGACTCAAATTTTCCAATTATTTTGCCATTTTTATCAATTACATTATAGTTGGTGTATGTAAATTTTAGATTATTCTTAATCATAAATTTTATTTGAACTTCTAATTTTTTTTTATTCCATATATCATCACTATCTATAAATGCTATAAATTTACCTCTCGACCTTGAAATTCCAATATTTCTTGATAATGAAACTCCGAGATTTTTTTTGTTCAAAATTATCTTTAATTTCTTATTTTTTTTTTTTAACTTAATGAGTTTTTTATAAACTTTATTTTGAGTTTTGAAATATTCATCAAAAATAATTATGAGTTCGAATTTTTTATATGTTTGATTAAGAATTGAGTTAATTGTTTTAAAAATATATTTTTCATTTTCATAATACGGTAATACTATTGACACTAAAGACATTAAAATTATTTCTAGCTTGTTATAAATTAATAAATAACTTTATCAACATCGTCTAAAATACTTTTATAAAGTTTTTTATATTCGTTACCAATAAATTTTAATTTTACTTTTTGAGACATTTGTAGGGTTTTCTTCACTAGTTTATCATCATCTAGATTTCTAAAGATCCAATCAATTCCGTCTTTTAATGATATAATATCAAACGATTTTGCTTTATATCCATTTATTTTATGTTCTATTATTTCAGACAGTCCGTTATGATTAAATGAAACAATCGGTAACCCACACATTTGAGCTTCTTGAGAAATTAAAGGAGTATTATCATTTAAAGATGGTATGACTAAACAGTCTCCAGAATTGTATAGTTCACAAAGCTCAAAATCATCATTAATTCTATCTTTAAAAAAAATACTTCCTTTAAATTTAAAATTAAAATTTGACGGTTCTTTGATCCCAAAAATAAGAAGATCAAAATCAGTTTCTGTTTGTTCTAAAGCTTTTTCTAGATATTGCCACCCTTTTCTTTTATCTTGAAGGCCATTGGAAGATCCAAAAATCAATAACTTTCTATTTATATCAAATTTAAACTTTTTTTTACATTCTGCTTTATTTTTTTTAAAAAAAATTTGATCATCAATTGGCCATTTAATTAAATGACAATTAAAATTTGACATTATTTTACTATCTTTCACACAATCGTGCATCCATCTATTGGGTACAACTACATTGATAGGTTTTGTCCAAGATTTAATCTTTCTATTCATTAGCCATTTATCTAGAGAAAATTTTGCATTAGAGTTAAAATTTTCTTTCCTCCAAGGTGCCTGCTTATCATAAACATCATAATGATTTATTCCGGTAAATGGCCACATATCACAAAGAGACCATACAATTGGTTTATCTATATTACCTATATCCTCTACACCCAAAAATCCGTTAATCCAGCATAAATGAATAATATCACAATCAAATTTATTTAGTTTTTTACTTAGATAAGTTGGAAATAAAGAAGGGCTTTGATAGCTATAAGTTTTTTTTTTTTCAATTTTACAAATATTTCTATTAATTTTTTCTATATACTTTTCAAAAATAAAATTATTTGTATTAAAAAAATTTTTAACATAAGTAAGCTGCGTATTTTTTTTTTTTACGTAAAATGAAGAGTTTACATTTGAGATAATTAAGGATTTGAAAATATTAATTGCAGCTCTACCTGCACCACCAGTGTCAGAAAAAGATAGTATAAGAGACTTCATATTAGTAGCCTCCTAAAAAATTTGGTAAATAAGATTTAATTTTCCACCTAAAAAAACAAATTAAAACATTTTTACTATTCCTTTTATTGATTATTCTATCTAGTGAAAATTTTTTGCTCTGGGACATAAATTTAGCAAAATCAGAAATGTTAGACTCAGAACAGATCAGGTAATTTAATTTTGATAAAATAATTACTTCGATTAAAGAGTCTTTTCCAACTTTATATCTATGATTTTTCCTTTTATAATTTGAAAAATCTGATGATTTTAATGATCTAAAAGAATTTAAATATTTTACTTTTTTGCCGTATTTTCTTTTAATAATTTTAAGATAATTTGGATCTTCTGTTACTAAAAAAATATTTTTTTTATCATCAATTCTAAGTATTTCATCAATTTTAGAAAAAATTTGTCCTCTTGTTGGTGGCTGAGGATGATCTGGTAAGAACTTATGATCAGTTCCTCTCCAGTGCAAACCGACTGTATTTTTTTTATTTATTTTTAAATTTTTGTAAATTTTATTTGCCTCTTTAATTATCTTTTTATCGATCTTAATATATTTTTTATATACTTTTAAAATATCATTATATTTTCTAAATGCTCTGAATTTGTAATTTCTAAAAGTATAATTTCCAGATATAATCACATTCTCACTTTTATAAACATCTTTTAATTTATTTTTTGAAGTTTGATTAAAATAATATTCCCAAGCATTATGGGTTTTGTTAACTTTTGTTTTTTCATTATAAAATCCCTCAAAATTATGCATATCTACTATGGGTGTAAATTTGAATTTATCAGAAATTACCAGATGGTTTAAAACAAACAATAGATTAGAAAATAAACCGCCTCCTATTTTTCTTTGAATAACATAAAAAATTTTTTTTTTGTTTTTTTTCCCGAATTTATGAAATTGAAGATATTTAAAATTATCAACAATTTTTTTTGATATTAATAAACTTTTTTTTTTTTCAATTTTTCTATTTTCTGATTCTAGCATCATTTTATAGAGGTATTTTTTAAATTTTAATTTCATAAGTTTTTCAAAAAATATATTCTAAATTAAAGAAAAATTAATATAATATTAATTCAATATTAAAAATATAATTACATTAAAGCAAAAGATAATTCTAGTTTTGAAGCAAGGTCATTAAAATAAAACAATAAAAGATAAAAATGAAAAATTTAGTGTTATTTAATCCATCAATTGAAGGAGGTGGGGTTGAAAAAAATTTAGAGATGATAATGGATCATTTTTCTAAAAACATAAAGTCTAAAGTTTTTTTGATAACATATGATAAAATATTAAATGCAAATAAAAAAATAAATTTTATTAAACCAATTATTAAAATTAAAACTAAAAATAGAAAATTAAAATATATAATTTGTTTGATGTCTTTAATCTCTCTTTTTTTTCAAAAGAGAGACTTTGTTATTTTTTCCTTTCAAGCAAATGTATATGCAATCTTATTAGCTAAAATTTTAGGTATCAAAGTAATAGTTCGAGCAAATTCTGCTCCCTCAAAATGGATCAATACTTATAAAACTTTCATCATAAGTTTTTTTTACAGATTAGCTGATAAAGTAATAGTTAATAGTTTAGAATTTAAAAAAGAAATTGATAAAAAATTTAAAATTAATTCTTATGTAATTTACAATCCTATTAACTCAAAAAAAATTTTAAAATTATCGAAAATAAAAAAAAAAGTTCCTTTTTATGACTCTAGTGATAAAGTGATTAAAATTCTTAATGTTGGACGTCTTACGTTACAAAAAAATCAAATAGACCTCTTAAAAGTTGTAAACGAATTAAAAGGCAAAATCCCAATCAGACTTATTATAATTGGGTCTGGATCTGAAAAAAATACATTAAATAATTATATAAAATTTCATAAATTAAAAAAATTTGTAAAAATTATTGGATATAATAAAAATCCATATATCTATTTTAAAAAATCAGACATTTTTATTCTTACTTCAGTTTTTGAAGGATTGCCAAATGTTCTTCTTGAAGCAACTCTTTTTAAAAAACTCTGCATATCATATAAATGTAAAAGTGGCCCAAGTGAGATACTTAATAATGGAAAGGGTGGAGTATTAGTTAAAGTAGGAGAATATAAAAAAATAACCAGTGAAATTAAAAATTTTCATACAGGTAAATCACAAAAAAAATATCAAAAAATGATAAAATTATCGTATAAAAATTTAGTTAAATATAACTTTAATAATCAATTAAGAAAATATGAGGAAGTTTTGATAAATTATCTAAAATAGAATAATTTATTTCTTAGTTTATTTAATATTCTTAAAAAGAATATTAAAAAAACAAATAATAAATTTTGCTTATTTCTTAATCTTACGACAGACTCATAATATAGCGTTTTGAAAAAACCAACTCTTGATGAGAGTCCTCTGGTATTAAAATATCCTAGTAGTTCTGATTTTTTTCCATTTTTATATTTATATTTTTTGCTATTAAAAAGCTTGTAAAAAAAACTGTAATCAGCACAAAATTTTAGATCCTCATCATAATAACCTAAATCTTTATGTATTTTTTTTTTTACAAAAAAACTAATCGAATGAGATGGATAACAATTAAATTTATAAAAGATGTTCTCTGGATTAAAGTGATAAAAAATTTTTCTTTTTTTTACAGCTCCAAAAAAATAGTCAATATTATGACTCTGGAAATACTTGTTTACAATCTTTAAAGCATTTCTAGTGAAATAATCATCAGAATTAATAATACAGATTATTTCCCCTTTTGAGGCAGATATTCCCCTATTCATAGCTTGCCACATATTTTTATCTTTTTTTATTATAATCTTAGATATTTTTTTTTTATATTTTTTTAGAATATCTTGCGTTTTATCTTTAGATCCCCCATCTACTACTATATATTCATAATTTTTATATATCTGGCTTACAACACTTTTTATTGCTCTTTCAATGTACCTTTCATTGTTTAAAACAACTGTGATTATTGAAAACTTAATTTTAGTTGACATATTTACTAAATTCTTTGAAAAATCTTATTGAGGAATAATTTCTTGAATAATTTTTTAAGTTCCAAATTTTATTTTTTAATTTATAAGGCTCATCTTTTTTAAATTGATTAATTTTTTTTTTAAAATTTTCACTTGAGTTAAAATTAAACATATAGCCATTTATTTCTTTATCAAAAATTTCTAAAGGTCCATTTGGGCAAGCGTTTGTTATTACTGGAAGATTGCTTATCCCTGCTTCAATGAATATGAAGCCTGGGTCCTCCCAAAGTGAACTACAAATTAAAGCTTTAGCTTGACACATATATTTTTTTACGTTCTTCCTAAATCCTAATATCTTTATATTTTTTGTAAGTTGAAGACGTTTAACTAAATTTTTTAAGTTTTGTTCTTCTTCTCCATCACCTATAATAAGTAGATTTATGTTATCTTTATTATTTAAATTATAATCGTAAATACTTTTGATTAAGAATTTAAAATTTTTTTGTCTTGTCAGTCTCCCTACTGATAAGAAAAAATCTTTTCTTCTATTTTTTAATTTTTTAATTAATAATATATCCTCATAACTAAATATAGGATCTCTAATTAATTTAAATTTTTTCTTATGATTTGGAAAATTCTCAATAAGAAAATTATTGGTGATATTCGTTGGAGAAAATATCCACTCAATTTTTTTTAAAGTTAAATTCCAAAGTATTTTTCTAATAAAATGTAAATTTGGATATCCAGATATTCTTAAAATTGTTCTTGTTTTAATAGTTAGTAAAAAATTTATTATGAGTGGGACAATTGTAATTAAACACACATAAAAATAATCTGGTTTTTCTTTTTTTAGAATTCTTATTAATGGTACAAAAGATAAAAAAAATACCTTAAAATATAGTAATCTACTAAACATGAACCCTTTTTTTTTAAAAAATGGAATATTTTTAGATATATTTAAATCAATTACATTTATCTTATTTTCTAATAAAATATTAGAATAATTATTCCACTCCCCAAGAACGTTGATAACAATTAAATTCAGTTCATTACTACCAAATTTTCTCATCGATAGCATTGAATTTAAAGTGGATTTTGTTGTGCCAACATTATCAATAAATGGAGACCAAAATAAAATTTTTTTCATTTAAAATAGATATTTAAAAAATTACTAAGTGGTTTCAGAGTACCAATTATTACCAAGCATCATTTTAACATTCTCTTTTCGTGATTTAATGGGTCCTAAATCGAAAGGAATACCAAACTTTTTATCCTCCTCTGCTTGGTTAACTAAAGATGTGATTACATGATCAAAAGAGTCCATAAATCTAGAGTCATCATCTTCAAGGTCTAGCGGTATATTTTTATTTAAGTAGTTCTTAATGATTTCCTCTAATGATACATCTTTACTAATTCTTCCAATAATCATTTTTTTGTTACCCTCTCTATTTAAAAAACCTGCTTCTCTGAAGAGAAAAACATCTCCGTAAAGGTCAATTGCCACTGAAATTTGAGTAAACCCAAACTTTCTCATTCTATTGCCTCTAATTTTGATTAATCCCGCATCTTGAATACCTCTAAAAAGAGATTCTAATGCATACCCATAATCTACATATAAATTAGGACATAGTTTTTTTCTGTAATCCTCAAATTTAAAGATAGTCTCTTTTAATTTATTTCTTTCTTGTAAATTCATAGATTTTTCTAGTCTATACTTTCTTTCTACATCCCTATGTTCAGAGTGATTTGTGACACTTTGATAATCATCCCGAATAGTTAAAAAGTTGACTCCTTCACCATTGTTTACCTCAGAATTAATCTCTGATACCAATTTGGGAATTTCAAGTAATTGATTAATATTTTCTGGTATAACTATAAAATTAAATCCAAATTTTAAATTTTTATTTATTTGATTTCTTTCTTTCAAAAAGTTAACTGTATTATTCTTAACCTGTTTATAAGCTTTATTTACTCTAGTAATGAATTGGTAACTTTCAGAGTCTACACCATACAATGAAATTCTAATTGAGTCCGCGTAAAATAATCCTGAATTTTTAGCTACATAATTAGGTGTTAAAGAAAATCCATTTGTAATAATTGGCATCCTTTTTCCAGACACATTCGCGTATCTAATTAATTCCCCTAATTTAGGATTTGTTAAAGGCTCTAAACCTCCAGAGATAGAATATTTTGTATATTCTGGACTTTCATCAAAAAGTTTTTTGTACATTTCTAAAGAATCGTCAATTATTGATAATGGATACTTGGCGTTTTGATTCCTGCCACAGAACCCACAATAAAACATACATGATACGCCCGGAAAAAGTGCAATCCTTTTAGGGAAGGAATACTCATTTTTTAATGTTTTTTTAGTCAAAGAAGCAAATGGTATTATTGAATTCCAATATTTGTTTGCAATCCCCTCTTTCAATATAAGGTTTTGCATTATTTCAGATTGGGATATTATTTTATTTATCTTTATTAATTGATCTTTTTTAATATTCAAATTATTTGATATTTCCTCTTGAGTTGCCCATGGTTTTTTGGAAAAAATTTTTATAATCTTCTTTATGTTATTTAAATTATCTGACGAAATTTTTTCTTTTTGAGTAGAAACATTATCATTAATTTCCGAAAGAAAAATTTTATTAACATCATCACTACTTTCGTCCTCATTACTATTTAGCCAAGATATAATTTTTTCTTTAGATATCATTTTATTTTTCGTAAAAGTTCAAAACCTACACTCACTGAAGTATTCCATTTACCTGAAAATAGTGTTATAATTTTGTTATTAATAAAATCAATCCTATTTAACCTCTCATCAGTTTTCTCTTTATTAGTTTCTATAGTTCTTATCAGATAATACGACCCAATATATTTTGCCTTATTTATAAATTTAAAGAACAACTTACCATGTTTAATTATTTTTTTAAAACGTGATAATCTCAAATCTTTGATCAATCCTTTATTTACTAACTTTAACTTTTTAGATTTAAAAATAGGGTATAAACCTTTTACAATCTCTATCTTGGAGTATTTGTTGCTACTTAAGAGGTGGTATTTTGTCCCCAGAAAAGGATCTAGACATAAAAACTTTCCGTCGATAATCATATAACTTTTATCTTGATAAATTTTAGGCAATTTTATAACTGTCTTTTCTACAAGTTCAAATTTATATTTTCTTTGGGGCTTTACACCCAAATTTTTTAAAATATTATTATTATTCTCATAGGTAGCAATAATTACTTTATGATATTTTTTAATATCCTCTTTCCTAAAATTTGAATTTAATTTTAAATTGAGTCTATTTTTAAATCTATTTTGTTTTAATTTATTTTCAATAATTTTTTTTATTTTAAATATGTTAAGATTTTTTTCGTTAGATAATATAGTACCTTGGATAGATTTAATTTCATTTAATCTTAATTCCTTAAAAAATAATTTATTCTTTTTTAAAAATTCAATATATTTTTTATATGAAGTAAGAGAATCTATTTCAGAAATTCCATAATAATTTTTAGTTTTTCCAAATATGCTTTTCCCGTAAAACTTAATAAAATCTTTGTTGTTTTTTTGTACCTCTTTGAGTGTTTCGGGTGATCGTGGGTAATGATAACCCAAATGAAATCTTAATTGATTTGATGAAGATACACCTGTTAAAATTTCCTTTTTAATCTCGTAAAGATCAATACGATATCTTTTGCTAAGTATTAGAGCTGCTCCTAATCCAAAAAGTCCTGAACCAATAATTGCAATTTTTTTCATGATGGATTTTATATAATCATTTTTTAAGTCTATAAATCAGATTTATAGTTTCAAAAAGCGCACCGAAAACTTTTAAATCGCTAAATTTAGATTTTCCATAAATTCTATCAAGGTAACTCACATCTACCTCAATATATTTTGCTTTGTTGTATAAGGATGTAATAACAAGATATCTATGATCATTTTTTTTTAATTTTAAATCTTTAATATATTTAAATTTAATTGCAAAAAATTGTGGGCTTGGAGTGTTTATATCTATATTTAGAAATGACTTTAATAATTTCTTATACAAATATACAGAAATTTTTTTTAAAAACTTAGGTTGTTTTTGCTGATTACCAATCACTACCTCATAACCTAATAGAATTTTTTCAATAAAAATAGAAATGTCTTTTGGGTCATCTTGATAATCACCATCCATAAAAATTACATAATCTGCATTTATTTCTCTGAACGCTGATTGAATAGCTGCAGTTTTTCCCAGATTTTTCTGATGTTTAATAAAAGTAAACATGTTTGGCTCATTTTCAGAAATAAACTTTTCTATCTCGTAGGGTCCTCCATCTGTTGAAGCATCATCCACTAAAGTTATATGAAAGGAACATTTCTTATTATTTTTCAAGTGTGAAAGTAAATCTTGTAATTGTCTTATTATATTTCCTCTTTCATTGTAAAATGGTATTAAAATTGTAATTTTGTACATGGTCAATATTTATAAACATTCTTACTTTCATCAAGTAAATTTTATAAATATCATTAATTAATGAATAATATAAAAAATTTAAAATCTGTTGGAGTTATTGGTAGAGGTAAATGGGGTCAAAAAGTAATCAAAGCTCTAAAAAGTTGTTCTTCTATAAAATATATTGTTGGAAAAAATGTAAATTTTAAAAAGTGCTCTACTAAAGTTGATTGGATTTTTATTTTAACTCCAAATAGGACGCATTATAGAATGTGTGAATTTTTTTTAAAAAAAAAAGTGAACGTTTTTTGTGAAAAACCCCTTACATTGAATTTAAAACAAGCAACTAATCTTTATAGTTTAGCTAAGAAAAATAGAGTTTTACTTTATGTAGATGATGTTGAGATTTATAAACAGAAGAAGTTCGTCTTATTGAAAAAAAACTTTATAACAAGAGAAAAAAAAGACAAGGGAAACTTAATTTCCTTGATTGACAGGTTATTTTATCACGATGCATATTTGATTTATGATAAAATCAATAAACATAAAACAAAAATCAAAATTTTGAGTAATAATAGTTTAAAATTTAGTTTAACTTTTAATAGAAAATTGATTTTTTTCTTTTACAATATCAATGCCTCAAAAAAGAAACACATGATAAATAGTATAAATTTTTTGACTTTTAAGGGGGACCCTCTTAAAAAAATGATTAATCATGTTTTGTATAAATTAAAGAACCATACGAAGAATAAAAAAAGAAGTTTATTTGCAATTAAGATGTGTGTTTTATTAAAAAGTTATTTTAAATAGAAATATGAAAATTGCTTTGATTACAGGAACTTTCTTCCCTTTTCCTGGGGGAGTACAAGTTGAAGTTCATAACTTTTCAAATAAATTCTCAAATAAAGGAAATGAAGTCCATGTTTTTGTTAATAAAGATGTTTGTCTCAAAAATAATAAATATAAAATTTATAAATTAAAGTATATCAATCTATCAATATTATATTTTATTAAGTTTTACCTTAGATTGAACCTTAAATTTTTTTTTAATTTTTTTAACTTTAATTTGATTGACTTAGATTATGAAATCTACCATTTTCATTTTTTAAACTTTAAGAGTCTTATATTAATTGAGTTTTTAAAATTCCATAAAAAAAAAGTTATAGTTACATTTCACGGTGCAGATATTCAAATAGAAAAAGCTATTAATTATGGATTTAGATTAAATAAAAAATATGATCTGTACCTTAAAAAAATTATTAAAAAAGTTGATTGTTTTCAATGTATTTCAAAAAATATCTATATTGATTTAAAAAAATTAGGAATAAATGAAAAAAAAATTTTTCAAATTTCAAATTCAATAAAATTTAATAAATTTAGATTATTTCCAAGAAGAAAGAATTTAAGTAAAACAATTAAGTTTATCACAGTCGGAAGATATGCAAAATATAAAAAAGGATTTGATTTAGTGCCATTATTAGGAAAAAAATTGATTAATAAAAAAATAAATTTTCGATGGAAAATAATTGGAGAAAACTCTAATAAACTGAATGATGAAAAATTTATTAGAGAAAATAAGAATTTATTTATTACTATTCCGAATATAAAGAATAATTCTGAAACATATCATCCAGGTAAAAGATTAATTTCTCAATATTATTCCGCAAATTTATATATTAATCTAGCCAGAGTTGAGTCATTTGGTTTAACTTTTATAGAAGCACTTGCTAGTGGATTACCAATTTTAAGTTTTAATACTAAAGGTATAAATGAAATTCTTGTTAATAACAAAAATGGTTTTTTTCTTAAAAACCTTGATAATTTTGTTGATAAAGTATTAGTTCTTCAGAAAGATCCTAAAAAATATCTTAAACTTGTTAAATCTTCTTATAATTCAGTTAAGAAATATGATTTGGATAAAAATGTATTGAAAATTGAGAATATGTATAAAAAATTTGTTAATCTTAAAAATTAAGATATTAAGATTTAAAAACTAAGTTTTTAAAGTAATTTAAATAAATTGGTATTTCTTTTATCAGAGATTTTATTTTCACAGGCTGTGACTTAATTTTGTGACTATAACCTAAATGTAAATAGAATAAGAAATGGTAAAACTTAGTTAATGGTAGTTTGCAAAGAAATGGGATTATTGGTCTTAAAAAAGGAAATTCAACACAAATTCCCGCTAACTTTTGAAGATTTTCAATTTTTCTTTTCTCATATTCACTCTTGAATTTTAGCATTGAACGATTTTTATTTGAGTCTAAATATAAGGTATTTTTATCTTCCTCAAAATAACCTCTGGATATTGCCATTCTAGCTATTGCAGTACCTGGAAAAGGATAAAGCAATCCAAAAGATGCGAAGTTAGGTTTTAAAGCAAGATTAAGATCTAAAGTTTTTAAATCAACTTCAAAAGCATTTTCTGTTGGTAGGGCCATTATATTAAATGTATTTACTTTTACTCCGTGTTTAACAAATAAGTTATTTACTCTTATTATTGTATCATTTGTAGTATTTCTTAAAAAAATATCGTTAGCTGCTTTTTCATCACCACATTCAACACCCATCCAAACATGTGTCATGCCTGCTTCCGCAAGATCAATTATATCTTCTTCCTTAACTGAACTTGCTCTAACATTACTGCTAAATGGTAGTTTTATCCTCTCTTTATATAGTCTTGCAAACTCTTTAATCCAACCATTTGGTTTAAGCATAAAAACATCATCGTTCATATTTACCATATTCAATGGGTATCTATGAAGTACACTTTCAATTTCTTTTATCATTTTTTCAGGCGATCTTGCACGTATTATCTTCCCTAGACCTTTATAATTTTCATTGTATTGTTTATTAAAACAGTAACTACATTTGTAAGGACATCCTCTTCCAGCTATGAAAGATTTTAAGCCTACATCTGCTAAGCTAGGGTCAGCGTCGTATAAGAGATCTCTATCTGGATATGGAAGCTCATCTAATTCATCTACAAGAGGAGCTAAGCCATTTTTAAAAATTTCACCCTTGTATTTTACATAAAAACTTTTTGATAACCAATAGTCCTCACCATTTTGAATTTTATTAATAAAGGAGTCAAAGGCAGTGTCACCCTCACCAGTACAGATCGCATCTATACCATCCTCTTCTATCACTGTTTTATTAAATGTAGGATGTGGGCCACCCATTACTGAAATAAATTTCATTTTTTCTTTAAGAATTTTATTAAACTCTAGTATGTCATAATGCTCACCAGTCATTACACTGTATCCAACAACATCAGGCTGGAATGAAAGTGCTTTAATTAAAGCCTCATTATACTTTGACTCCACAGAACTTCTACTTTGCGATAATCCGCTATCTATATTTGTATTTTTCCAAACCTGTTCTGCATCGTCAGGAACATAAGCATCTGAATGTAAAAGGAATTTGGGTTCCGATTTTTTTTTCCTTCTTTTTTTTTCTTCAGCGGTTAAAGGTCTGCTCAATACCGCTGCTTTAACCTCATGGCCAGATTGCTTTAGTCTACTACCAAGAACCATTATAGCGGTTCTTTCATAGCCTATCATTTCTTTGCACATTAGAAGTATTTTCATAGTGGTTCTTTAACAAATATCGCAAATTTGTAAATATAATTATAACTAGTGTAAAGCAATATATTAGTTAAATTATCAATTAAATGTTATATATCAGGTGTTTTTTACTACTATTAAGTCATGTGTGCAATTTTTGGATATTCTGGATTTCAAGATAAAAATTTAATTAAGAAAATGTCTCAAGATCAAAATTTCAGGGGCCCAGATTACTTTAATTACTTTACAGATAAGAAAGTCACAATAGGAAATAATAGACTTTCTATAATTGATGTTAAAAATGGTAGTCAGCCTATTTTTTCAGAGGATAAAAAATTTGCAATAGTTTACAATGGTATGATTTATAATTTTGATCAGATAAGAGATTATTTGATAAGAAAAAAAATTAAATTTCAAACACACTCTGATACTGAAGTTGTCTTAAAATCTTACTTATATTGGGGTGATAAGTGTTTTAATTTTTTTGATGGAATGTGGGCAGTTTGTATTTATGACACAGAAAAAAATACTATTATTCTTTGTAGAGATTATATGGGGCAAAAACCTTTGTATTATTTTCATGAAAAAGAAAAATTTTGTTTTTCCAGTAAATCAGATTCAATTTTTTTATGTGAGGGGCTAAAAAAAGAAATAGACAAAGATGCTATTGGGCAATATTTGCTTTATTCTCATATCCCAGCTCCTTATTCTTTATATAAAAATATTCATCAGATAAGAGCTGGAGAAATTGTAAAATACAATTTTTCTAATAATGAATTAAAAAAAAAAATATACTGGGATTTATCTGAAGGACCTGATTTTAATTTATTTTTTGAAAATAACAAAGATTTTCAGTCAATTTTTAATAAAAAAATAAAAGAGTATAAAACTTCTGATGTTGGATTTGGTGTGTTGTTAAGTGGCGGAATAGATTCTTATTTAATTTCTAAGTATATGAATAATTTTTCTAAAGAAAAAATTTCTACGTATACACTTGGTTTTGATGATAAATCATTTGATGAAAGTAGATATATTAAAAATTTTAAAGAATTTAATACAAATATATTCAAATTAACTGACGATGAATATCATGATAACTTTTTTGAAATTATTAATAAACTTGATGAACCAATCGGAGATTGTTCAATTTTAGCAACCTATTCACTTTTAAAAGAAATTAATAAAAAAAAAAGAACAAAAGTTATAGTTGGAGGTGATGGTGGAGATGAGAATTTTTTTGGTTATATAATTTTTGATGCATACAAAATAGCGTTAATTACAAAAAAAATTTTACCAAAATTTTTTGTAAAATATCTAAATAAATTATTGAGTCTGGTGCCATCTTCAAAAAAATATATGAGTACATCTTTCAAAATAAAAAAATTTTTTGAGTATCTTAATTTTGACGAGAATAAATTATGTCAAGCTTGGATGAGCAGTCTTACTCCAGACGAAATTAAAGAATTGACCAATAATGAGACTAACTTTAATAATATTGTGCATGAAAGTGAGGAGCTATTCAAAAAAAATAAGAATAAAATCAAGAGCTCCCAACAATATTTTTTAAAATTTTATCTTGCCTCAGTCTTATCGAAAGTTGATCGGGCAAGCATGTTTAATTCTATTGAATATAGATCTCCTTTTTTATCTAAATCAATAATCAATTTTGCCTTAGACTTAAAAAATAATTATTCTTTTTTAAGAAAAAAAATATTTTTAAAAAAACATTTTAAAAAGGATCTCCCAATTGAACTGAAGTATAGGCCAAAACATGGATTTGCATTTCCAAAATCAAAAATTATTTTTAATGAAAATATTTTAAGTAGAATAAATGATGATCTTCTTTTAAATAAAAATTTTTTCTATCAAAAACTTGAAAGCTACAAGTTGAACAAAAAAGATTATGGACAATATTTATGGAATGAAATAACTTTGAATTTTATGCTTCAAAAAAAAATCTAGTATAAAAAATTATATACTATGAATAAAAAATCTTTAATCTTAATATCATCGACTATAATTTTAATTCTTATTACCTATATATATTTAAATTCTACTATAGGGAATCCAAATTCCTTAATACAAAAAATTAAATTATCAATACCATACAATATAAGATTAAAATTAAAGGAGACAATATTTGTTCATAAAAATCAAGAAAATTTAAAAAAACAAATTATCGAAATCAAAAAAAGAAATGACCAAAAACTAAAAAAAATATTTTCCAATGAAAATGTAAAAAAAAGATTAATAAAATATTATGAACCTTTAAGTCTTTCAGAATTAGAAAATTTAAGACAAATAATTAAAGAAAAATATGTGCTTGATTTAGATCAGGTAAAATTTTCACAGTTGGATAATTCTGAAATAGAAAGATTAGGTTTAAAAAATTTCACAGGTAAAAAAAAAAAAATTTTTAAAATCAAATACTACGATTTAATACACTACGGATTTTTTGAAAAAGCACAGAATGGTAAAAAACTGCTTATCTATAATCAAGGTCATGGTGGAAGTCCTTTTGAGTTTGAATATTTCAGTGAAATAAAAAAAAAATTTATTTCTAAAGATTACGATATTCTATCCTTAAGTATGACAGGTATTGGTTTTAATGAAGATCTGGAAATAGATTTTCCGGGCTATAAAAAAAATAAAATTTCCTCTAATCACTATACATATAAAACTTTTTATGATCCCGAAAAACCTAATAAAGAACCATTAAGTTTAATGACTTCAGGCAATTACTATTTAATAAAAAACTTAATCAATAACAAAAATTATGAGGAAATTATCATGGTTGGGATAAGTGGTGGTGGATGGTATACAACTATTTTATCTGCGATAATACCAGAGATTAAAACATCTTATAGTTTTGCTGGAACGATGCCAATTTTATTAAGAGTCTTTGATAAATTTGCTGGTGATTGGGAACAATATGATAGTAGCCTGTTTGAGATACTTGATTACGACTCTCTATATATACTATCAACATTAGATGAAAAATTTAATTCCACAAGAAGACATGTCCAAGTTTATAATAAAGAGGATCCATGTTGTTTTAATGAAAAATCAGCAAATTTATTAAAGTTTATTTTAAATGAAAGTTACTCAATAAATAACTTTGAAATTAAAATAGTAGATAATAATAAACATTCAATTGATACAAAATTTTTTTTTAATGATTATTTTAAATTAAATTAAATTTTATAAGTAAATTGACAAAGTCATAAATAAATTATAAGTATTAATTGTACTGAATTTTGGTGGGGAATCAGTGTGAAATTCATTGGCTCTTCCTGGAACCGTAAAGTCGGAGCGCCACCCGGTATAGTCCGTTGTTGAATGAAGGCCAGGAAAAGTCTAGTTCTACTAATAATAATTAGCATCGGCATATAACTAACAAAATTGAAGAAAAATTTTCTTCAATGAATTTATAGGTCGATTATGAAAAAATTCATCTACTTTTTTCTTTTAATAATGTTCTTAAATTTTACACATTTATTAGCAAAAGATATTCCCGTTATAGTAATATCGCCAGGTAAGACACCACAATCAAAAGGTATCGTAGGAAGCGATGTTGAGGTTATTGATAGGAATACTATTTCAAATTCAAGTGAACTTTTCATTGGTGATGTTTTAGACAGTAATCTTAATGGTCTAAATTATTTTCAACAAGGCGGTTATGGAACTGTTTCAGGGATCCAATTAAGAGGTCAGCCAAAAAGGTATTCTACTGTCTATATAGATGGAGTAAAAGTTTCAGACCCCTCTACTCCCTCTAATGATTACTATTTCAACAATTTAGCTTCTGGATCAATTGATAGAGTTGAAGTTTTAAAGGGCTCACAAAGTTCTTTATATGGAAGCGGTGCACTAGCAGGAACAATTCAAGTGTTTTCAAAAAAAGGTCGAGAAGGTCATAATCAAGATTTTAACATTACCTCTGGTTCATTTGGGACAAAAAAAATAGATTTAAGCTTTGATGGAAAATATAACAATTATGATTATTTTGTAGGTTTCACAAACCTAGCTACTGATGGTGAGTCTGCAATGAGAGACAACTCTGAAAAAGATGGTTATAGAAGTGATAATTTAACAATGAACTATGGCTACAATTTTAATGAAAATTTTAGATTGGAAAATTATCTATATTATAATGACTCATTATTAGAGTATGACTCTGTCAATAGATCACAAAATGATATTGAAGCAACAGATGATCAGCAAGCTATTTATACTGCCCGTTTAATAAATAGTAATGGAAATTTTAAAAATACTTTATCATATAATAATACTTATGTTTTAAGGAATGTAACAGGAAATAGTAAAAAAAATTATTACGGATATAGAGATGCAATCAATTTGGTATCAGAATATAATTTTGATTTAGATAATAGAATAATTTTTGGTTTCGATAACGAATTTGATAAAGCTGAGCTATATAATTATTATACAGCTAGCGCATATGCCGAAAGTGATGAGGCAATATTTTCACAATATTTTGACTTACAGCTAAGACCGAAAGAGAATACTTACACTACTTTTGGTTTGAGAAGAGATTATCATACCACTGCTGAAGATTACTATACTGGACGAGCTACAATAGCTTATAAACCTGATAATAATACAAAATTAAGATCAAATATAGGAACCTCTGTGAGATTCCCAGCTTTAAATTCTTACCATCACGGACATTATTTAATCAATAAAGAGAGTTTAAAAGCAGAGACCGGAAAAAGTATAGATATTGGTATTGATAAATTTTTTCCTCAAAATGATTTTAGCTTAAGCGCTACAGCTTTTTTTCTTGAATATAAAAATGATATTAAAGGATGGGCATCTCATGGTGGAGGTCGACAAATTTCTTATGCAGGTGAAGCAGATGAATATGTTCTGGATAATACTAATTCAAAAACAGAGAGTTATGGACTTGAATTAATGGCTGGCTGGAAAATAAATGAAAATTACTCTTTTAATCTAGGATATACTAGAACTGAATCTCACGATGGTACTACTTGTGACAACCCTGATGCGACTGGAGGCCCTGGTTCAGCTGCATGTAACGATGAAATGAACGTGAGAGTTCCTAGACATCAAATAAATTTTTCAGGTGTAAATGCATTTAACAATAATTTAACACAGACAATAAATATCAAATATGTTGGCGAAAGAAGAGATTATGGTAATACAAATAATAGTTTTGAGGACGTTATACTTTCAAATTATTTGACTGCAGATTACATACTAAATTATAAATTGTTTGATACATATAATGTCAATATATCTGCCAGAAACATTACTGATAAAAGATATTCTGAAGCTTTTGAGTACAAAGCACCTGGAAGATCATTTAATTTTATGATAGGTAGAAGTTTCTAATGGAAAAAAACATTAAAATATCTATTGGAATTCTTCTCGCCTTGGCTGTTAGCAGATTTATTCCTCACCCACCAAATTTTACCAGTTTAATAGCACTAAGTTTTTATGTACCTGCTTTACTTGGCTTAAAATTTTTACCATTTGTACTGTTTAGTTTTATTTTTACAGACATTATAATAGGTTTTCACAACACTTTGTTTTTTACATGGGGAAGCGTCTTAATTATAGGGATGTTATCAAGATATATCTATGGTAGCACTTTTAAAAGATTATGTGGGACATGTGTTGGTGCTTTATTATTTTTTATAATTACAAATTTCGGAGTTTGGTTAAGTGGATTATATGGATATAGTCTCGATGGGATAATTAAATGTTATACTTTAGCAATTCCCTTTTTTGGATACACTTTAATATCAACTGTTTTATTTTCCCTAATAATTGAAACTGTATATAAATACCGAAATTACTATAAAAAGTTAACTCCATAAATTAATTCTATAATCATATTTTATTAAATTAAATTTCATTTTATATTTTTTAAAATCATAAATAAGTGTAGTTGTAGGTGATAAAAAAACTTTATATTTTTTTTTATTATCAATTTTATTTATAAAGTAAAAATTTTTGCTTCGAATAGTAATTAATCTTTTATTATTTGGATGTAACTTAAAATATATTTTTTTATCCCAAAATTCTTTTTTATTGAGGAAATAATATAAAGTATCTTCCATATCATGTTGACCTAAAAAAACTAATATATTTTTCTCATTCTTATTTTTTGAAATTTTGAAATTTAGTTTAAATTTCTCTTTTTTTTCTTTGATGTTAATTTGATTAAAATTTTTTTTATATGCTTTGTAACTAGCTTTTCTATTACAAATAACTGTGTCTGGGAGAAAAATATTCGATTTGTTTCTTGAAAACAAATTGAGCCACATTAAATTATTGGTATATATACCATGTTGATAACCAATAAAAGTTTTTATTTTCTTCAAATTTTTTTTTAAAAAAAAACCGAAATTATATTCAAATGAAAAATAATGAAAAACATTTTTTTTATAGGTTTCATTAAAAGTTTGCAAAAATTTTTCATAAATGAATAATTTTGATCTATTAAAAAAAGAGGTTTTAATATGTGGATAAAGAAAAGAATAACAATTTATATTTTGATAATAAAAAATTTTTTCTGGTAATATTTCAAATTTTCTTATCTCTAAACAAAATTTACCGAATGAAATAATAAGATCATATAAAGATATTTCTTTTTCAACTGAAAAAATCTTTGAATTTTTTGAAAGTTGTTTTAAATGTTTTAAATACTTTCCTGCCTTCAAATTTAGATGGGTTTCATCTGTAAGAGAAAAATTTAAATAATATTTTTCCTTGTGTGGATATAAAATAATATCATTATTTTTATAAAGATAAGGAAACAAACTTAAAAAAATATTTTCATTTTTTGGTAAAATATTTTTTTTTATAATAAGATTATTTAAAATAATAAAATAACCTGCTTTAAATAAAAATTTTAAATACTTTAAAAGTAAGAATTTTGTGTTATTAGGTGGCTCATTGTAATTTACTATCTTTATAGAAGCATTTTTTCCAAACAAATCTTTATAAATTTTATTATTTAATTTATTGTCACTTATAATTTCAATTTTAAATTTTTTGTGTAATTTTTTTTTCTTTAAAAAAAACAAAACAAACATTCTGTCTAAATATCCATATTTATCATTTCTTAAATTGAAAAATTCAAGTTCTAATGGATTTATATGATATAAATTCTTACTAAGTTCTTTTTTAATTCCTGTGAAAAAAATTTTAATAGTTTTAATAAATTCTTTATATATCCTTTTTTGGTTATTTACATTAAGTCCTAATTTTTTCGAATTTCGAAATTTAACAAGACCTTTATTGATCATCAAATAATTGCAATTATTTAATTGAATATTATAATTTTTATTGAGGTCCAATATTATCAATTTTTTCATTTATAAATTATTTAAAAAATTTGTGTTTAATTTTTTGCAAAAATAAAAAAACTTTTTGTGGTAAAATATTTTTCATCAAATATTTGTTAATTTTAAAATAGTTAATCATTCTTAAATATCTAATTTTTTTTAACTCCTGAAATATATTTGAATTTGTGAAATTTCTTTGAGTGATCAAAGTATGAGTATTTGGAGCTGTCCAGGTGGGTTTTGAGACTAAAACTGACCAATTTTCATCGTATGGATAATTATCAAACTTTATAGGATAACCCACTGTCCTTTTATCATATCTATTTATGTTCAAAAAAATCCCATTTTTTGAGATCAGACTTTGAATTTTGTTAAAATAATTTTTTATAATATGAAGATCCATTTCCATAAACGATCTAACATTTGCAAATATATCAATTTCTAAATTATCTAATTCTATCCAGGCTGGTAAAATAATAATATCAGAATTTTTAATTATTTCTTGATTTACAAATTCGTATCTCAAATCATCATAAAGTAAAAAATTTTTATTTGGAAAATGCTTTAATAAAAAATAACTACACAAATAGTTTGCCTCTGGCAAATCTATAATAATGAGTTTTGAATTTGTAAACGAGTTAACTAATAATCTACTCATGCTTCCAAAACCAGCACCTATTTCACATATATTTCTTACTTTAATTTTTTTTTTAATTACACAATCTAAAATTTCTTTAGTGCAATCAATATGAAATAATGAATTTGGGTCAACGAACTTATCTTCATCTTTCAGACAATCTTTTAAATTTCCAACATTTTTAGTTGGTAAATTATTTTTAATAAAATCATAATTATGTTTCATTTTAATTTCTTCATATAATAATTCTTGCCTTTTAAGACTTCCAACTCTTGTATCTAAGCCAAAACTAAGTGAATTATTCCTAAAATTTTTTAGGTTTTTAAATTTTAAAAATTCGAGTCTTTTTTTATACCCTTTTTCCCAATGATCACTTTTGAAAGATTTATTATATTTTTTTTGAGCTTTTTTAAAAGATTGGACTATTCTTTGAAATTTACTTTTCACTATTCAAAAAACCTTTTAAGTCATATAAGAAATTAATTTTATTCAATTTTTTTATATTAATTTTCTGGTAGCCCCAATTTGCATGAATGTATTTTATTTTGGCTTTTTTGGCGCACAAGTAATCATATTTTGTATCTCCCAAATAAATTACCTCGTTAGGCTTAAATGATCCCATTGATAAAATTTTTTTTAGACCATCAGGATGTGGTTTTCCTCTCAAATTTTTAGTGGGAAAAATTTTATATTTGAATAACTTTTTATTCTTTCTCAATATTAAGTTAGAACGTTTCCTATTTTTTGAAGTAAAAAGACCTAAAATGTAACCATTATTGATAAGGGATTTTAAAAAATTAATATTTTTTTTACTTATTTTTAAAGTGCGAATTTTTTTAGTAGAGAAAAAATTATAGTTTTTTGTTATCGTCAGGAATCTTTCTTTTTCTATTTTTAAGTTAGATAGAATTTTATCAAAAGGCAAACCTATATATTTTTTATATTTGTAAAACGGTATGTTAATATTGGATTTTTTACACGCGCTATTCCATGCAAACTTCATATTGCTAATCGAATTGATTAATACTCCATCAAGATCAAAGATAACGAGTTTAATCATAACTATTTGTATTTTTTTGCAATTTTATCAATTTTAAATTTTTCAATCGCTTTTTTATAATCACTTAGAACATCAATAGAGAAACTGTCACCACGTAAAGGTAAAGTTTTAATTTTGAGACCGATTTCTAAAGCTCTTAATAACTCTATATCCTCTGATTTTTCTAAAGGAGTTTTGTTGTAAGAATTAAATTTTTTAAGAGACTCTGGTCTAAATGATATAATTGATAAATGTTTTTTATAAAACTTATTAATTTGCTTAAATTCAAGTGGTAATTTAGTTCTCGATAAATAAATTACATTATCCTGTATATCTGTAATTAATTTGACAACATTATTATTGTCCCCATATTTAATTTTAATATGAGGTAATATTATTTCTGAGGACATATTCTTTGTGTGAAAATTAATTACTCTGTCAATATGTTTAGGGTTGATTAATGGCTCATCTCCCTGAATATCAATAATTAAATCATACTTTTTTCTAATCTTTCTATATGCTTCATAAATTCTTTCTGTTCCATTTTTATTATTTTTTGATGTTAGAATAGACTTTGAATTAAATTTTTTTGCTACGTCCATAATTTTTTTATCATCACAACAAATAATTACATCATCTAACAACTTGGACATTTTTGCTCTTTTGTAAGTGTGTATAATTAAAGGAATGTTATTTATTTCAAGTAACGGTTTAGAAGGTAAACGTTTTGAGCCAATTCTAGTTGGTATAAGTCCCAAAAATTTCATAATATGCTTTATATATCTACTTAATTTTAATTAAACTAAATATTTAATTTTAGTTTATTAAAAATATCTTTTCCAATTCTTGTCATTTGCAAAAATTCACTTGGGGTAGCAGATAAAGCATGATCTCTGATTGTTGTATCTGATTTATCCAAAGTAAAATGTTTTTCGACAATTACAGCACCTCTGGTAATTGCAATTAAACACATTTCAATACCCATTGAGTGATCACTATAACCACTTATATGATCTCTTTTAAATATTTTTGGAAAATAATTTGCTAAGTCAATATTATCTGTAGGGTACTTTGACTCACACCATAAAAAATTTAAATTATTTCTTTTTTTAAATGGTAATTTGTCTTTATCTTTTATCATTCCTAAAGAAGCATAAGTAGCTATATTTAAGTCTAAAATTTTTTGGGCAAGTTGAGGTTTTTCTTTAATTGTTCTTGAAGCAATTTTTACCTTGTCAGGATCAAATTTTTTAATCATTTCAAGAGCTTCATCTGAAATTATAGAAAACATCAATTGAATTTCGAAATATTTAGCCCACTCATACAGTTGGGCAATTTTTTTCTCATCTAACTGATTTATTTCACTAGGTTTATCTCTCCAACCTAGTTGGAACTTTACTATTGATGCTCCAGAATACTTAGCTTGTTTAATCAACTCATAACATAATGATAAATTACCATTATAATTCATTCCTATTTCTGCAATAAATATCATTTTAATTTTTTAATAATTTATCAAAATATCTAACTCTTTTAAGATTTTTAGTCCTATTTTTTCTATGCATTCTGTATTTGTACAATGGTAATTCTAATCTTCCTATCATAAATTTTTTTTTAAATCTTTGATTAATTTCATGTCCCTCTCTCATTTTAAACTTTTCATTATATAATCCAATGTTAATTAAACATTCTTTCCTGTACATTATTCCACATGCAATTTCTTTTTTAAAACAATTTTCTTTTGAAATAATCTTTTCAAAATTATCAACTTTGATATAATCAACTGCAACAGCCTGGTATTCTCTATTCATATCTAAAAAAAGTTTTGTCAGAAATAAAAAATTTCTTTGAACATAATCATCAGAGTCAACTCTGGTGACGTATCTTCCTTTTGATAGTTTTATTGCTTTATTAAGAGATTTAGGTAATCCAATATTTTTATTATTTTTGTATATTCTTAAATTTTGTAAATCTGAAAAACTTTTAATTATTTTGTTTGTGGAGTCAGATGACTTATCATCTATCAAAATAATTTCAAAATCATTTTTATTTATAAATTGTTGGTTCAAAAGACTTCTAATACACCTTTCAATCCATGCATCATGGTTATATGTGCAAACAATAACTGATATATCTGGTAATTGATTATTTTTTTTATTCATCAAATGTTGAGATTAAAATTATATTTAAATACATCTAAAAGCTAGTTATTATTAATTTAAAAATTTTTTTTAATTGATTTAAATAAATAAATTTTGTCGTAATTAGGGCTAACATCTTTAATAATTTTTGTAGTTATAGATAAATAAATGAGCGTGAAACTTACTTGTAGATTAAAATCAAAAAATATTTTATTACTATTTTAGTATAATAAAGATTTATCAAAAAGCATTTATTTCTCTAGTGAAAGAAAAAAAAAACTTAATTATCTTATTACCTAACTTCAAATTTGGGGGAGCGGGTAACTCTGTATTCTCATTAATTAATCATTTAAAAAAAAATGAATTTAGCATCACTGTAATTTGTATAGGAATTTGTGACTATAAAGCTTTGTTTAATAAAAAAGTAAAACTTTTTGAACTAGAGAACAAAAGTTTACTCTTTTTATTTCCAAAAATTATTTCGATAGTAAGGAAATTAAAAAATAATTATAAAACAAATATTATTTATTCAAATCATCATTATGCAAATATTTATTCTATCATACTAAAAATTTTTTTTAAGAATCTCAAAATTATAGGAGTAGAACGAACTTGTATCTATGAGTTATCTAAATATTTTTCATTGAAAGATTTTACTAAAAAAAAAATTATAAAATTTTTAATAACGAATATTTATAAATTTTCTGATCATATAATTTCAAATACTATTTATACCAAAAAAGAGATAAACAAATTTTCAAAAAAAAATGTTACTCAAATATATTCACCAAGTATTACTAAGATAAAAAAATTTAGAAAAAAAAAAATCATATCAAAAGTAAATTTATTATGGATTGGGCGTTTGTCTAAAGAGAAAGGATGTGAAGATTTAATAAGATCAACTAAATATATAAATTTTAAAACAAATATTTATATTTTAGGTGATGGCATTGAGTATTCTTACTTAAAAAAACTTAAAGATAAATATCTTAAAAAAAATGTTAATTTATACTTTAAGAAATATATAAAAAAAACTGACTCTTTCTTTGCAAAGTCTCATGTACTTATTAATACGTCATTTTTTGAGGGTAGTAATAACTCAATTATTCAAGGGATTAATAACAATTTATTTATTTTGGCATCTGATGTTCCAGGAGGGAACAAAGAATTACTTAATAACAAAGAATTTGGACTACTTTATGAAAAAAATAATCCATATGACTTAGCGATGAAACTAAATATCATAATAAAAAAATATGATCAGTATCAGCTGAAATTAAAATCTAAAGAAAAATTTTTACCTTATTTTACTGAAAATTTAAGTAATAAGAAAACTTTAGAAATAATAAATAAATTTTAGAAAAATTCTTATTTTAAAGCAATATCGTTTGTTATTTTTGATTTAAATTTCTGATCAATTTTTTATAAATTATTTCCGCTGCTATATTTTCAGACTCATAAGTTAAACCTGCCATATGGGGTGTAATAATTAGATTATTATTAAATTTTGAGTAATTAATCATTTTGTTATTTGAGAAATTTTTTCTCTGTTCTTTTTGCAAAACATCAACAACGGCTTTTTTTATTTTATTTTTTTTCAAATTACTTAGAAGATGCTTCTCATTAATAATTTCTCCTCTAGAAGTATTTATCAAGATGGCATCTTTTTTCATTTTTCTTAAAAAATTATTATCTATCATGTTTTTTGATTTATTATCTAAGTGAACACTCACAAGAATTGCATCTGAGTGTTTAATTAATCTATCAAGATTATTAAAGATTTTAATTTTTTTTAAGTACTTAACCTTATTTTTATTTATATCGTATGATGAGACATCCATTCCAAATGATTTTGCATATTTGTAAACATTGCTTCCTATCCTGCCAAACCCAATTATACCTAATTTTTTTTTATATAATTGATTACCTCTTAGTAAATTTTCTTGCTGTCTCCAATGTCCTGTATGGGCTAATTTTACTCCTTTACTTAAATTTCTAAAGGCATCTAAAACTAGGCCAAACGTAAATTCGGAAGATGCCTTGATTGATTTTAATTTTTTATGATTTCTTATTGTGAAAAGTTTAATTTTTCTTTTTTTAAGATAATTTTTATCTATGTGCGTCGATCCAGTAGATGGCGTAAATATAGCTTTTATTTTCTTGCTTCCATTTAAACATTTTTTATCTATTTTATAAATAGGGCTAGGACTACAAATCCAATAATCAGCTTTTTTTAGATTTTCTTTTATTTCATTGATACCGGCACCGTGAGCAAAAATGCAATTAAATCCTTTCTTTAGTTTTTTTCTAAAGTCATTTAGAAAAGTAATTGGGGTGGTTATAAGTACTGTAAATTTATTTTTATCAAATTTACTAATTTCAATTTTATTTATTTTTTTGGGTAGGTTATTACAATAACCATTTTCAATTAATAATTTTGCAACAATTAAATCTTGGTACTCATCAATATTTACTGACTTAAGCGCATCCATGATAAGTGGGTAACTTTTATTCCCCCATCTACTTTTTTTTTTTAAAATGCAATCTCTGGTCATTGCATAAATCGCACCATTACGAATAAAACATGGTTCAAAATCCTGTCTTATTGAACCCCAACTTGCTTCTTTATATTCTTTGCAAAAATTTGTAATTTTACCATTTTTAATTCTTTTTAATCTAATTGGATGCTTCTCTCCTGTATCAACGTAGCTTACAACAGAGTCATATTTTTCTGTTTTTATTACTTTTAATGCTTTATCAATATCTATATTATCTCTCATTGGACTTACGCACGGGATCTCTATTATAAATTTAAATTTATTTTTAAATATTTTTTCTGCCTCATTGACTGCATGAAAAAGGGCATCTGCTGAGGTCGCTCTATCAGAAGCTAATTTTTTTGGTCTTTTTATTGTAGCATCTACTCCATACTCTTTGGATAGATTTAAAATTTTATCAGAATCAGAAGATACAATTATCTTATCGATATATTTTGAATTTAAGGCAGCTGTGATGGAGTAACTTATTAATGGATGATTATTTATCTCATAAATATTTTTTTTTGGTATTCCTTTAGATCCACCTCTCGCTAAAATCACAGCAAGTATTTTTAAAGATTTTTTAAATTTAATCATAAAGTATCTTGGAAATATCTATTTTTAGGAAGAGCTGACTTAATATCAAATATGTAATGTCTTTTTTTAATAATTGAATTGAAAATTTTTGAAAAATTTTTAATAAAAGTTCTATGTGGTACAGCAAGAATCAGTACGTCAAAATATTTTTTTTTGTTTTTTAGACTTTTTAGATAAATTTTTTTATGTATTTTGGATAAATGGTCTATATTTACCAAAGGATCATAAATATTGACTTTTATTTTCTCTTTTAAAAAATAATTAACAAGATCATATACTTTTGAATTTCTAATATCAGAACAATTTTCTTTAAAACTATATCCCATAATTAAAACATTACTTTTTTTGATGTTGATTTTGATTTTTTTTGAATTTTTTAGAATAGTCTTAAATACGTAATCAGACATTTTGTCATTAATATTCCTTCCAGATAAAATGACCTTTGGAATATAGCCAATTTGCTTTGCTTTGTATGTTAAATAAAAAGGATCTACACCCACACAATGCCCTCCAACAAGTCCAGGCTGATATTTGATGAAATTCCATTTGGTAGCAGCTGCATTCAGCACTTCATCAGTTTTGATATCGAGTTTCGAAAATATTATTGAAAACTCATTAATTAGCGCGATGTTAAGATCTCTTTGTGTATTTTCAATAACTTTAGCTGCTTCAGCAACTTTTATATTTTCTGCTTTGTGAATTTTCGCTTTGATAATACTGGAATACAAATTATAAATTTTTTTTAAAGCAAATTTATTTGAACCACTCACAATTTTGTTAATATGTTCTAACTTATGAAGATTATCTCCTACATTAATTCGTTCTGGTGAATATCCACAAAAAAAACCACGATTTATTTTTAATTTTGATATCTGTTCTAAAAGAGGTATACAAACTTCTTCTGTACAGCCAGGATAAACAGTTGATTCATATATGACTATTGAATTTTTTTTCAAATTTTTTCCAACAATTTTTGTTGCACTTATAAGTGCTCTTAAATCGGGCTTTTTATCAACATTAACAGGTGTTGGTACAGTAATTATAAAAAAATCTGAATTATTAATATCATTTACGTCATTAGAAAATTTTATATTTTTTGATTTTAAAATTTTTACTTTGGACTGATCGTTAAAAATATCATATCCTAATTTTAATTCTTGAATTCTTTTTTCATTATTATCGAATGCAATAACTTTATTTTGTCTTTGCAATCTTAGCGCAAGTGGTAAACCAACATAACCTACACCTATAATTGATATTTTTTTTTTCATTTATATTTGTAATAATTTTTGTACCAATCAACAAATCTTTTTACGCCCTCATCTACAGAAATTTTTGGTTTATAACCAAGTTCTTTTTTTATCTTATTGATTGATGAAGAAACATGTTTTACATCTCCTTTTTGTAAAGGACGAAATTTTATTTTAGCTTTTTTATTTAAATACTTCTCAATAATTTTAATATATTCCATTAGTCTAATTGTTTTATTTGCTCCAATGTTGTAAATTTTAAAAGGATATTTGCTTGAACTTGGATCTGGTTTTTTAGAATTCCATTTTTGGTTTTTTCTTGGTGCCTTTTTTAATGCCAACAAAATAGCATTTGCTATATCGCTAATATAAGTAAAGTCTCGAGAGTGATCACCATAATTAAACAAATTAATTGGTCTATTTTGAATAATGTTTTTTGTGAACAAAAATAATGCTTGGTCAGGCCTTCCCCATGGACCATAGGCAGTAAAAAATCTCAAACCCACTGTCGGTAATTTATGAATAGAGCTATACGCATGAGCAATTAATTCATTAGATCTTTTTGTTGCTGCGTATAATTGAATTGGATGATCAGCAATAGTATTTTCTTTAAATGGGAGCGACGTATTTGCACCATAAATACTACTTGAACTAGCATAAACAAAGTTTTTTACTTTATAATTTTTTGATAATTCAATTAAATTAAAAAAACCTAAAAGATTTGAATCTATATAAGATTTTGGATTAATAAGTGAATACCTCACTCCAGCTTGTGCTGCGAGGTTTATTATTTTCTTTGGATTATGTCTCTTAAAAATAGTATTTAATTTACTATAGTCACATAGATCAATCTTATAAAAAATAAAATTTTTTTTATGATTTTTAAGATTTTTTAACCTACTTTTTTTTAAATTAATGTCGTAATAATCATTCAAATTATCTAGACCAATTACATCATAATTAGTCTCCAGAAGTAGTTTCGATACATGGTAACCAACAAAACCTGCGCACCCAGTTATCAATATAGTCATAAATTATTTGAATTTAAAAAAATTCGCAACTTTTTCTTTAAAAATAAGTATTAATGCTCTTCTTAAAACATTTCTTAAAATAATTAAATACTTATTTAAAAAATACTTTTCCTGATATTGATAGCTAAAAATGAAATTTATATATCCCAAAATACGTTTTATAAAATTTATTTTATTATCAAAGTTGTAATTAAAATCTTCAATATAATTCTTAAAAACAACCTCTATATTATTTACATCTTGTTTGCTCAAAACACTTCTCCATCTTTTCTCTACTTCGTTTGGATTATAAAAGTTTTCGGGAGGTTTTTTTTCCAACTCATCTTTAGCAAGATATGAGGACTCTCCAAGCCAAGTTTGGCCCATAAAAGTTTGATCCAACATAGTATTATAAAAATCAATTTTCATCCAGGAAGATAATTTGGTCATTTCCTCTCTCAAATTAATATGCATTTTTTCATTTTGAAGAACAAATATTTTATTATTTATTTTTTTTTTTTCTAAAAAAATTTTATAAGCACAAATCATATCTAAAATCATCGTGTCAAGTTGGAACGATGTAAGCTTTTCAGAAATATTCGAATTTTTCATTCTTAATATTCCTCCTCCTAAAACAGCTTTTGGATCTCTAAAAATCACAATAAAGTTAGCATCAAAAAAATCTAAATATTTTTTATAATGCCAGGACACATGCTCATGAACTACAATACATTTTTTTTCACTAAAATTTATATTATGAACTTTTGAAAAAGCATAATGAATTGAAAAAAATAAGTTTTTTATGATGTTGTCATCAGTATTTTCTAAATATTTAAATACCTCGTTTTTGAAGATTTCTTTTTGGGAAGTATTAAAAATAAATTTTCTACGCTTTAGTTGATAGGATATATCTGAGTAGAACATATCTGAGAGTAATTCGGACGCATATTTACTATTTTGAAGTTTATTTAAGCTTATCCCATTTATTTTTTCAATTTTATGAAGAGTTCTAAAAAAACTAAACGCAGGCATAAGTAAAATTTGTTTGTGATTATCTAGAAGACTATGGGTCCAATCAATACCAGCATGACCAAAAGATCCCAACATATAAACTGGTAGCTTTTGAATTTCAAACATTGATAAATAGATTTTTTTTAATATTTGTATATACCATACATAATAATGATAATAGTAAATATTTTATTTAAGATCCGATGAAAATTTATTTTAATGAATTCAAGAAATGGGAATTTAACTACTTAGAAATCTTTGATATTAAAGAAAAAAATAGTCTTTATTATTATTTTAAGTTTTTAAGTTCTAAGCAATTCAAAAAATTAGATGGTGATGTTATAGAAGCCGGAGTATTTAGAGGTAAAAGCCTAATCACAACTGGTTTAATATTGAGTAATTTAAATTCAAAAAAAAAGATATACGGATATGACAGTTTCTCAGGATTTCCTAGTTTTTCTATATATGATAAGCATGAAAACTTTGAAATTTTGAGAAATAAAAAAATAATTAGTCAAAAACATTTTAACGAGGTTTTAAAAATAAAAAAATACCACAAAAAATTTAAAAAAAAAAATATATCAATTAACAATATTTCAAATTCATCTAATTTCGCAAATACAAATATTAATTATGTAAAAAAAAAAATTCATTTTTTTAAATTAAATAATATTAAACTTGTGAAAGGCGACTTTAAAAATACAATGAAAAAATTTAAAAATTTACCTAAGAAAATTTCAGCTGGTTTAATAGATTGTGACTTATACGATGGTTATAAAATATCATTAGAAACTTTTTGGCCAAAACTAATAAAGAATGGGAAACTGTTTCTTGATGAATATTATTCATTAAAATTTCCAGGTCCAAGGATATATATGAATAAGTTTTTACAAAAAAACAAAGACGCAAAACTTATTAAAGAAGGTATCACTGGTGACTTCGAAAGATGGTCATTAAAAAAAATTTAATTTTTTGTAAGAGTTTTACAATTTTTTTATAATATTCGAGATGTCTTCTAACTTGTTATTTTTGACAATTGCATAGTTTTTGCATAATTTTTCTCTGCATTTCTGTACTTTATCTGAAAACCACCAGTCTTTTACTTGAGAGTAATTTTCTGACAAGAATTTTTTTAAATTATCAGCATTATCAAAATACATATTACATTCTTTAAGTTCGTCAAAAATTTTAACACTTTTTTCATCTAAAATATCTTTATAGAATTGCGCAAATAATATATTAGGAATATTATTTGCAGCCAACTCTAGAAAACCTGAGGAAATATAGGAGTTTATTATTAATTTAGACTCTTTAATTAAACTTTGTATTGGATTTGAGCCGTCATCTATTTTAAACAACAAATTTTTATCATTCAAAATTTTCTTTTCATCAAATTGTGAGTATCTTCTTGCATGAAGTCTTATGACCATATTATCCAAATAAATTGGATTTAATTTTTTAAGAAAATCTATAATAAATTCCATATATTCATAGTGACTTACCCATACACCTGAATTAAGCCTTTGAAAAAAAATCTTATTTTGCCTCAGGATAAACAGAATTTTTTTTTGATCTGAAAACTTATAATTAATTTTTCTTTTTAAAATTCCAAATGGAATATTTTTTTCATGTTTATTCCAGCCCCATGATAAATATTTATCGGAAAGCTCTATTTCATGATCTTCTTGTGTTGAAAACTTATATTGACCATAAACACCACCATGTTGGCCATATAGAAGTATAGTTTTATTTTTTTCAATTTTTAAAGCTGAGTATAATGCTAATAACTCATCGTTTATTAAGTGTGAACTGAATATAATTTTTGGATCTTTAGGTGTTGGTGTTTTGTTTAAAACAAAATTCAATTCTCCGAAATTTTCTAAATATGTTGATGGAATGAATTTAATAATTAAATTTAAAATAATCTTCTCAAATTCATTTTTATAATTATAATTTACTTTAAAATCTTCTCTATTGAATTGATTTATTTCAAATTTATAATTTGAATTTAAAAATGTTGGAAAAGCACCAAGCTTAAAATTTAATAAATTTTCTTCTTTATTTCCAAGATATGTTTTTTTAATAAAAAATTTTGAATTCTGAATTTTTTTTTTAAATAAATTAAGATATGTATTTTTAAATAATTCTATATAAAGTTTTTTATTCGATTTTATTTCTTTGTACTTAGTAAACTCTTCATCCTCGTGAGGATAAATTTTTTCAAGATTTATTTTAGCGCTCATATTTTTAATAATTTCTGCTTGCAAATAATGTCGCCAACTATCACTCTGTATCGATTGAGTATAGACTTTGTAATTTTCAATAAAAAAGTGGTTTGAGTCAAACTCTCTAATAACACTATAACTTGGTTTATTATTTGAAATTATCTTATTTAAATGTTTGTAGTGAGCATATGAGATTTCTAAAAAATTTCTTAACCAAATACCAAAAAAGATTTTCCAAAATTTAACGGTATAATTTTTTTTGTGATATGAATTAAGTGACTCTGCGAGTATAACGATTAGATTTTGATATAAATTGCTTAGATATTTATAATCATCATAAAGTTTTAATCTATTTCTAAAAACATCTTTTTCTATATGAAACTTTTTATAAGGTATTTTATCATTATAATTTATACACCACTCTCCACTAAAAAATGCCTCATTTGCATCTTTCCAGGTATCTTTCAGATTTGTAGTGATTAAAATTTTGTCACGCTGCATTAGTTAAAAATTATAATTTTGATCACTTAATTTTGCCAATTCTTTATCGTGTGTTGCAAAAATAATTGTTTTTTTTCCCTTAAAATTATTCAATAGTTGTTCAAATATTTTATGAGCTGTTTTATCATCTAAATTATTTGTAAATTCATCTAAAACTATAATATCTCTATTTAAATAAAGTATTCGTGCTAGAGCTATTCTTTGTTTTTGACCACCAGATACAAAACTAGCATCATCTCCAATTAAAGTGTTATCTTTATGCTCTAGACTATTAATAAAACTCTTAAGATTAGAATTTTTAATAGCATTTAAATAATTTAAATTGTTAATATCTTTGTCTAAAATAGTGATATTATTTTTTATTGAGTCATCAATAAGATACACGTGTTGAGATAAATATCCTATACACTTTCTCCATTCATATAAATTTTTATTGATGTTCACTCCATCCACAATAATTTCACCCTCATCTGGTTCAAGAAGTCCAGAAATTAATTTTAAAAATGTAGATTTTCCAACACCTGATCCTCCTGTAAGTGATACAACAGATCCTTTCTTAATATTCATATTTATTTTTGTAATAACTGGTTTCTGATTGTAGCTAAAATTCAAATTTTTTATTTCTATCTGATTTTCAAACTTATAATCAGTTTTATTTTCAACTATATTTTTCACTTTAAGTTTAGTATTTTTTAATTCAATTTCATTTATCATGAAGTCTAAAGATACTAGTCCAGCACGTAAAATTACCAAAGATGATGAGATCGAAATCGCAGATGGTAAAAGTCTTGCAAATGTAATTAAATATAGTGTAACCAAGGGTAAATACTGAGCAAGCAATCCAAATCTATATAGTAAAAAAATTAAAATTATAATAAATATTAAACCCAAAAGTTCAAAGAAGCTGGAAGGAAGTCCTGAAAAAATTCTATTCCAAGCTGCTCTGATTTCAAACTTATAAATATTTCTGTTAAACTCATCAGATAATTTTTTTTCTAAGTCCAAAAACTTTATATCTACAATAGACCTTGCTGCTTGTATCACCCATTGCGTTATTTTACCTTTGTAAAAAATCATTTCCTCACTATTTTTTTTGACCATCTTTCTAACTGTGATAACGAACGCTGTGACCATTAAAAATAATATTATAAAAATCATCATTGTGACTTTTAGATTTGCGATGGCGAGAATAACTATGAAGAAAAAAAATAAAAATAAATTTTTAATTGTTCTTACTGATGCATGAAAAAAACTATTTATAGTATTTGATTCAACTTCAATGTTTCTTTGTATATGTGCCAGATTATATTTAACATAATCTATGTAATCTAAGCCCATGTAATGGCGAAAAAATTTAGATTTAAGATGTATATGAGTGTCTTTAGATAATTTAGCCTCAAGAAATAATATTGTTAGAGAAAATACAAATTTAAAAAAAATTAAAAAGATAATAAATGAAAAATAGTAATCTTTAAAGTTATCAAAATTATTTAAATCTCTCAGACCAAAATGATTAAACATTTTATCTAGATCAATTATAAAGTTTATGTTTTCATTCAATAACGCTGAGATAAGAATAGAAATTGATGATATTCCTATGACCTCCACAAAAACCGATAAAATCGAAACAAGTATAAATAAGTAATAATATACTATCAATCTTCTGGAAATCATTTTTTTTATTTTTTTAGACAAAGAATATTTTCTAGTCATTTCAATATTAAGAATAAAAATTAAATTTTTTAAATTTTTTTAAAAATTTTTTTGAATTGTCGTTAACTATTTTTATCACTTTAAATTTTTCGTAATAGATATCTTTACCAACCACATTAAGTTTGTTTTTGTATGTTTTATGCATTTTTTTTATTTTTTTAAAGTTTTCTCTTTCTATTTTAATTGGTAGTATCTTAGATTTAATACAATAATTATATAACTTTCTGTTGAAATACACAGTTGAAGCTATAGGAAATTTTTTTGAATCTATAATTAGCTTACACAAACCATAAACTCTTCTAATTTGAATTTCTCTATCTTTAATTGAATATCCAAGATCAAAGCTAATTAACTTTCTTACTTTATCCCCATCAATGACCACACTTTTGGGTATTTCTGTTTTTAAAAAATTAGAGACAAATGTTTTTCCTGAGCCTGATAATCCGTATAACCAAACTCCACTATATTTTTTTCCCATTAAATTATTTTTTAAAATCTTTTTTTTGAATAATTGAAATTGAATTTGCCCTAGAATTTTTTCTTGGAAATATAACGTTTACTAAATATGCATAATCATCGTCTCTGAATATCAAATCTAAGTTTTTTTTAATATTTTCGTAAAAAAATTTATCAAGAGATTTTTTTGGGTATTTTACATATTCAGTGTTAAAATTTCTTTTTAATGTTAAACATTTTTTTAGTCTTTTATTCTCTGTAAATAAAAAAAAATTTTTAAATTCAATATTTGATATCTTATTATATAGATACCCTTTTTTTGAGAAAACAACTACAGTTTGGTTTTTTAGATTTTTAATTATCTCTTCTATTGATAAAGTTTTAGATACACTTGGTAATCTTGATTTTTTACTCAGATAATTATGTAACCAATTAACTGTATTAGACCAATTTTTTGAAGTAGCAGTTTCATCGCTTAACATTAAATAATCAACTTTTTTTGTTAAATAATAATCTATATTCACAACATCACTTTTGGTTGGAGTCTTGCCATTTATTAACGAATTCAAATTTTCAGTTGCTATAATTATCGGTTTGCCCTGAATTTTACAGTCCATAATGATTTTTTCGGAATATTCTGATAAATTTGTAATTCCAACCTCAGCTGCTAAATCACCTCTATCAATCATAACCGCATCACTATAAGAAATTATCTCTTTTCTATTTGTATAACCTGACAAGTTTTCTATTTTTGAAATAAATAATAAAGAGGGAAATTTTTTTTTTAATTTTCTTAAAACTTTATAATTTTGAATAAAACTTAGACCAATACAATCAAATTTTAAATGTTTTATTTTATTTAAAAATTTATTATAAAGTTTCTCTTGAAGTTTGTCATTGTAATTTGACATTGGAATATTTAATCCTTTTTTTGGAAATAGAGTAAAGTCTTGTTTTGATATACCCGATAATATATTATTTTTTAAACCCAAGAACTTAAATTCAAATGTCCCATCAGAAAGAGAAAAATATTTAGGTAAGGTTTTTATTTCAGGTAATGGATTTGATAAATTTATTATTCCTTTAATTTTTTTATTCTTAAAGCCAAAATTTACTTTTTGTCCCTTTTTGATTCTTATAGTTTGAAAATTTAAAGTTCTTGGTTTTACTCCAGGTATATCAACTAGTATAAGTTTTTTTGGAAATATATTTTTTACTTTTTGTATTTTTTTTTTATGCCAGTCTAAAGTGTTATGAGAAAAATTTAATCTTACTAAATCTGATTTTTCTAAAAAACTTTTAAAATATCTGCCCTCAGAAACTGGGCCTATTGTAGTTAAAATTTTAGTCATAAAATTTCGATACTATTCTTTGAAGTTCGCGATCAGCATGAATATAGGTTTTATTTGATTTGAGACAAGCCCTTAGATCTGTTCCAGAAATATTTATTAGTTTTGAGTGATTGCAACTTCCTTTAATTAAATATTTTTCACAATAATTACAATAATAACCTCCTAAAGAGGTAAATGATCGGATGATAAATTTTTTTTTAAATTTTTTAACTTTCTTAGAGGCCTCCGAAGGAGAATACAAATTCTCAGCACCAGCATGATCTCTACCAATATAAAAATTTTTGAATCCAAGTTTTTCTCTTATTGACATGTGATGAAATGCTTCTCTTGGTCCAGCATAATGAAAATTTGTATAAATTGGTAAAAATTTTATTTTTTTATATTTCTTTTGCATAAATCTTAAAGCCTTGGATATTAAGTTGTCTGTAAAATCATTTTTTTTCTTAATTCCAAAAATTGGATTTAATACTAATAAATCAAAATTATTTATTAAATGTTTAAACACAGCTTCGTGTCCAAAATGTGGAACATTTCTTATTTGCATAGCGCATATATTTTTGAATTTTTTTTTGTAAGCTTTGATAATTTGTTTGCTTAATTTTATATTTGTTAAGTAAAAATTTACTTTTTTATTGTATTTCTTTTTTAATTTCACGTTAGATGCAAATATATCTCCATACCTAAAATATTTTTTATTTCCTATATAATTAAGATTAGAGGTACTAAAAATAAATTTAGAAAAAGTTTTTTTATCTATTTTAAAATATTTTGCATTTGTATAATCAAAATATTTAATGTTAGATGGTAAACATACAGGTACACCTAAGTATGGTTTTTTATAAAAATTTTTTAACTGTGTTTCGTTAAGGAATGAGTTTTGGAATTTAAAAATACCTGATTTAAAATTAGCATAAGAAATAAGATATTCTTCACAATCTTCCATAAATAAATATTTTTATTTAAACAATAAAATCCTTAAAATTTTTTTCAGTGCATAAATCAAGCCAATTGAGCTATTAGTACTGGTTAGCTAAAAATATTACTATTCTTACACACCCAGCCTATCAACGTGGTGGTCTACCACGGCTCTATGGGAAGAACTAGTTTTGAGGTGAGTTTCCCGCTTAGATGCTTTCAGCAGTTATCTCTTCCATACTTAGCTACCCGGCACTGCAGCTGGCGCTACAACCGGTCCACCAGTGGTATGTTCAACCCGGTCCTCTCGTACTAGGGTCAACTCCTCTCAATTCTTCTACACGCATAGCAGATAGGGACCGAACTGTCTCACGACGTTCTGAACCCAGCTCACGTACCACTTTAATTGGCGAACAGCCAAACCCTTGGGACCTGCTCCAGCCCCAGGATGTGATGAGCCGACATCGAGGTGCCAAACACTGCCGTCGATATGAGCTCTTGGGCAGTATCAGCCTGTTATCCCCGGCGTACCTTTTATCCGTTGAGCGATGGCCCTTCCACTCAGAACCACCGGATCACTATGACCGTCTTTCGACTCTGCTCGACTTGTCAGTCTCACAGTCAGGCAAGCTTATGCCATTGCACTCTACGAACGATTTCTGACCGTTCTGAGCTTACCTTCGCACGCCTCCGTTACTATTTGGGAGGCGACCGCCCCAGTCAAACTACCCACCATACAATGTCTTGACACCGGATAACGGTAATCAGTTAGATATCAAGAAAAACAAAAGAGGTATTTCACTGGTGACTCCACAAAAGCTGACGCTTTTGCTTCAATGTCTCCCTCCTATACTAAATATGTTTTTCCTAACACCAATGTAAAGTTGCAGTAAAGGTGCACGGGGTCTTTCCGTCTAACTACGCGAACTCCGCATCTTCACGGAGAATTCAATTTCACTGAGTTGATGTTGGAGACAGCGGAGAAATCGTTACGCCATTCATGCAGGTCGGAACTTACCCGACAAGGAATTTCGCTACCTTAGGACCGTTATAGTTACGGCCGCCGTTTACTGGGGCTTCAGAAATGAGCTTGCACCCATCGCATTAACCTTCCAGCACCGGGCAGGCGTCAGACCCTATACATCCACTTACGTGTTAGCAGAGCCCTGTGTTTTTGATAAACAGTCGCTTCTCCCTGGCTTGTGTCACCTTTAAATAGTTGCCTATAAAAAGGTCTTCCTTATTCCGAAGTTACGGAAGCATTTTGCCGAGTTCCTTCAACATCATTCTCTCAAGCGCCTTGATATACTCTATTAATCCACCTGTGTCGGTTTAGGGTACGGTCTTATAATGAAGCTATTTCTTGGAACCTTTTCATAGCAAATTCAATCCATTAAGAACTTACTACTTACAAGATTCGTCACTATCATTTGGTTAAGGAATATTAACCTTATTTCCATCGACTACGGCTTTCGCCCTCGCCTTAGGTGCCGACTAACTCTGCGCGGATTAACCTTGCGCAGAAACCCTTGGATTTTCGGCGAAGAAGTTTTTCACTTCTTTTATCGTTACTTATGTCAGCATTCGCACTTCTGATACCTCCAGGATCCTTCACAGGTATCCCTTCACAGGCTTACAGAACGTTCCGCTACCAGTTGTAATTTAAAAAAATTACAAATCCACAGATTCGGTATATGATTTTAGCCCCGTTACATCTTCGGCGCAGAAACTCTATTAGACCGGTGAGCTGTTACGCTATCTTTAAAGGATGGCTGCTTCTAAGCCAACCTCCCGGCTGTTAAGGAATTTCCACATCCTTTCACACTTAATCATAATTTGGGGACCTTATCTGGTGGTCTGGGCTCTTTCCCTCTCGACCATGGACCTTAGCACCCACAGTCTGTCTGCTGAAGAACAATGTTTAGCATTCGGAGTTTTATTAGGTTTGGTAAGAATCTCTTCCCCCTAGCCCATTTAGTGCTCTACCTCTAAACATCTATTTATTCAACGCACTACCTAAATAGTTTTCGCGGAAAACCAGCTATCTACGAATTTGGTTGGCCTTTCACCCCTTACCACAAGTCATCCAAAGACTTTTCAACGTCAACTGGTTCGGTCCTCCGGCAAGTGTTACCTTGCTTTCAACCTGCTCATGGTAAGCTCATTCGTTTTCGGGTCTAATTCACTAAACTTGTCGCCCTATTAAGACTTGCTTTCGCTGCGCCTACACCTAGATGGCTTAAGCTTGCTTAATAAATTAAGTCACTGACCCATTATACAAAAGGTACGCCGTCACTCTAAAAAGAGCTTCGACTGATTGTAGGCATGCAGTTTCAGGTTCTATTTCACTCCCCTAATAGGGGTTCTTTTCACCTTTCCCTCACGGTACTAGTTCACTATCGGTCACTGAAGAGTATTTAGGCTTAGAGGGTGGTCCCCCTATATTCGAGCAGGATTTCACGTGTCCCGCTTTACTCAAGAATTAAATTAAACATTACTCGTACGGGACTATCACCCTCTATGGTTAGCTTTTCCAAACTATTCAAATTTTTTCAATATAATTGCTGGCCTGTTCCGTTTTCGCTCGCCACTACTAACGGAATCTCAATTGATTTCTTTTCCTCTGGTTACTTAGATGTTTCAGTTCTCCAGGTTATCTCTCTAAACCTATGTATTCAATTTAGAGTACCACATAAAGTGGTGGGTTTCCCCATTCGGAAATTTCCGGATCAAAACTTACATACAGCTCCCCGGAACTTTTCGCAGTATATCACGTCCTTCATCGGCTTTCAGTGCCAAGGCATCCGCCACACGCCCTTAAACGCTTGATTTATGCACAGAAAAAAATTCTGTGTTGAATCAAATTTTTGTTTGAACATTAATTAATAACAAAATTAATGTTCGGATATAGATATTGATATTTATTATTTTTATTTACGATTAGAATAGCTAAGTGTTTGGTGGAGGATAGCGGGATCGAACCGCTGACCTCCTGAATGCAAATCAGGCGCTCTCCCAGCTGAGCTAATCCCCCTTAATCTATTTTGGTGGGCCGAGAAAGACTCGAACTTTCGACCCCACCCTTATCAAGGGTGTGCTCTAACCAACTGAGCTACCGGCCCCCATTCAAGAGAAACACTATTTTTAAGAAGAGAAATGAGGACGGTCAACATTAACCGTGTATATTATTTAGAATAAAATTTGCATTTTATTCATCCTTAGAAAGGAGGTAATCCAGCCGCAGGTTCCCCTACGGCTACCTTGTTACGACTTCACCCCAGTCGCTGACTATACCGTAGTCAAGGGTATTAAACCTTGCCTTAAGGTAGAACCAACTCCCATGGTGTGACGGGCGGTGTGTACAAGACCCGGGAACGCATTCACCGTGGCACGCTGATCCACGATTACTAGTAATTCCAGCTTCATGCACTCGAGTTGCAGAGTGCAATCCGAACTGAGGTATCTTTTGAGGATTTGCTTAACGTCGCCGTTTTGCTTCCTGTTGTAGATACCATTGTAGCACGTGTGTAGCCCAACACGTAAGGGCCATGAGGACTTGACGTCATCCCCACCTTCCTCCAGCTTATCACTGGCAGTTCTTTCAGAGTGCCCAACTAAATGATGGCAACTAAAAGTGAGGGTTGCGCTCGTTGCGGGACTTAACCCAACATCTCACGACACGAGCTGACGACAGCCATGCAGCACCTGTGTTTCGTCCGGCCGAACCGAAAACTTTAATCTCTTAAAGTCGCGACGAACATGTCAAGTGTTGGTAAGGTTCTGCGCGTATCTTCGAATTAAACCACATGCTCCACTACTTGTGCGGGTCCCCGTCAATTCATTTGAGTTTTAACCTTGCGGTCGTACTCCCCAGGCGGTGTGTTTATCGCTTTCGCTGCGACACTGAAAATAAATTTCCAACGTCTAACACACATCGTTTACGGCATGGACTACGAGGGTATCTAATCCTCTTCGCTACCCATGCTTTCGTTCCTCAGTGTCAGTAATGATCCAGAAAGCTGCCTTCGCAATTGGTATTCTTTCTAATATCTACGAATTTCACCTCTACACTAGAAATTCTGCTTTCCTCTATCAAACTCTAGCTGAAAAGTTTTGATGGCAGTTCCAGAGTTAAGCTCTGGGATTTCACCACCAACTTTTTCAACCACCTACGAACTCTTTAAGCCCAGTAATTCCGAACTACGCTAGGTCCCTTCGTATTACCGCGGCTGCTGGCACGAAGTTAGCCGGACCTTCTTATTCGGGTACAGTCATTTTCTTCCCCGACGAAAGAGCTTTACAACCCAAGGGCCTTCTTCACTCACGCGGCATCGCTGCATCAGAGTTTCCTCCATTGTGCAAGATTCCCCACTGCTGCCTCCCGTAGGAGTTTGGGCCGTGTCTCAGTCCCAATGTGGCTGATCATCCTCTCAAATCAGCTATTGATCAAAGTCTTGGTAGGCCATTACCCTACCAACAAACTAATCAAGTGCAGGCTCATCCAATGGTGCATAAAGCTTTCTCCGTAAAGACTTATCCAGTATTAGCACAAGTTTCCTCGTGTTATTCCAGGCCATAGGGTAGATACCTACATGTTACTCACCCGTCTGCCACTAAGTATTGCTACTCCGTTCGACTTGCATGTGTTAGGCGTGCCGCCAGCGTACGTTCTGAGCCATGATCAAACTCTCAAGTTTAAAAACGGCGCACACTAGCTTCCATATAAATTCTAAGAATAAAATTTATATGTGATTGAAGTGTGTACGACAAATTTTGGTAACCTTAACCGTCCACACTTCTCTTCTTAAAATATATACTTTTTAAATAGCTAATTGAGCTAAATACTCAATAATTCTCATTTCAATGTTATAAAATAAACAGTTATTTGAGAAAGTTCGATGCTTATAGGCTAAAATTGTAAGAAATCAAGCATATAAGATTAAAAAAAAACTCTAAAAACCCACATTTTAAAGGGTTTTTTTTGATTTTTTTTGAATGTTAAACTATTAATTGAGAAATCAAAAACTTTAAATGTTTAACAAATTCAAATCAAAAATTAAGATTAAAAAGGAAATAATTGCACTCTTAACACTTCTCATAATTACTTTAGCATCAACTGTTTATTATAATTACACAAAAAACAAGATTCATCATAGGTATGAAAAGATAATTGAGAACATTTACTTTAAAAAAACCATAAACCATTTTTTTAACTCTTTAGAACCGAGGTTTAAAAAGATTTCTCACAAAGTAAAGCCAAATGAGACATTCGATAACATTCTTGAAAACTACAATATTAACAAAAAAGAAATTTCAATAATTAAAAAAAAACTCTCAAAAAAAATAAATTTAAATAGACTAAATACAAATCAAAAAATCCACTTTACGATTGATCAAACAAATGACTCCATTAGGGAATTTATGTTTCAGATTTCAAATAAGGAAAGAATAATTCTAACTCAAGATTTAGAAAAGAAAAGTTTTAATGAGGAAATAATATTAACTAAACTTAAAAAAGAAATAATCTATAAAGAAAATTTAATTATGCAAAGTTTGTATAAATCTGCAACAAATCAAAAAATTCCTGTAAATATCATTTTAGATTTCGCTCGCGTCTACGGATTTCAAGTAGATTTTCAAAGGGATATAAGAAAAAAAGATAAATTTCAATTAATGTATGAAATTTTTGTTGATGAGAAAAAAAAAATAATTGAGTCAGGTAATATTTTATTCGCTAATTTAATATTAAATGGTGAGGATAACTCTCTTTACTATTTTGATAAACAAGGAAGCATAGGTCACTATGATAAAAATGGCAAAAGTGTTCAGAAGGCTTTAATGAAAACTCCAATTAATGGAGCAAGGTTATCTTCACCTTTTGGAATGAGAAAACATCCAATTGATGGTTATAATAAAATGCATAAAGGAACTGATTTTGCTGCACCTAAAGGCACACCAATTATGGCTTCAGGTTCTGGAGTTATCAAAAAAGCAGGTTGGTGTGGTGGTGGTGGAAATTGTATTGTCATAAAGCATAATTCAACCTACCAAACAATCTATGCACATATGTCAAAATTTGCAAAAGGTATAAGAAGTGGTTCAAGAGTTAAACAGGGTCAAACAATTGGATATGTAGGTTCAACTGGAAAATCGACAGGACCTCACTTGCATTATGAAGTGCTGATTAATGGTAAAAGAGTTAATTCACAAACTCTTAAACTTCCATCAGGAAAAATTTTAAAAGGGGCTGAGAGAAAATTATTTGAAACAAAAAAAATTAAATTAGATGTTTTGAAATCAGAAAAAATAATTGGTCTAAATTAATTATTTTGAAACAGTCTCATCTTGATTAAAACTTTTTTCTGTTTTTTCATTCGCGTTAATTTTAGTGGAGTTTTCGTTGATAAATTTCTTTTCTTTATTAGGTAAGTCGCTATTAGACAAATTTAACTTTTTTTGAATCTCTCTATCATTTAAAATTCTCATAAAATGGTCAGCATGCTGAAAATAATTTTCAGATGATATTTTATCGCCAATAGATAAAGCCTCTCTTGCAAGATTGTTATATTTTTCAATTAATTTAGATGCATTGTGATTATTTCTACCAGGAACTTTTCTTTGAAAATTTTCGTTATTTGAAAAATTTGAGACAAATTTAGATCTTTCTCCATTAGATTTAAAATTTCTGTCCCCCCTTCTGAAGTTATTTCGTCTATTATTATTATTCCTAAATGTAACCATATAAAATTTCCTAAATTTTAGTACAAATTATACATCGATCATTTTTCGCTAAATCTTTGACAGTTTTATTAATATAAAATTTTCTTTTCAATAATAAATCAATCACATCTTTTTTTTGATCGTGTGCAATTTCTAATATTAATCTCCCTTTTTTTTTTAAAAGTTCAGAAGATTTATTTATAATTTTTCTGAAACTCGATAAGCCGTCTATTCCACCAGTTAAGGCTATTTTTGGCTCATAAATTTTTATATCCCTATCCAATTTATTTAAATCAAATTTTTTGATGTAAGGAGGATTAGATATGATTAAATCATATTTGCCTAAACTGAAATTGTCAATATCTGATTTAAATAATTTAATTCTGTTACTTACTCCCAGCTTATTAGCGTTGATTTTGCACAATTTATAGCAATGGTCGCTTAAATCTACCCCCTTGCCTAAAAACGATATTTTTTCTTTAAGAACAGACAACATAATACAACCAGATCCAAAACCAATTTCCAAGAAATTGATAGATTTTTTTTTTTTATAAATCTTTAATATTTGCTCAACAAGTAACTCAGTTTCAGGTCTTGGAATTAGAACGTTTTCATTTATATTAAAATCGTAATTCCAAAAAGATTTTAAACCAGTCAAATATGCAACAGGTTTACCTTTTAATCTAAATGATATAAGTTTTTTAAATTCCTCATAAAGATGATTTTGTAGTTTTTTTTTAAGATTTAGAATTATAAATTTTCTATCTTTATTAAGTACCTTTGACATTATCAATTCACAATCTAGTTGTGGTGTTTTATTATTATTTTTTTTTAATTCTAAATAAGCTTTTGTAATTGCAGTTTCTATATTCATTAATTTAGAGTATTTAGACTTTCTTCTTGTGCCTGAAGCGTTAAAGCCTCGATCATTTCATCAAAGATTTCTCCTTCTAAAAACTCATCTAATTTGTGTAAAGTTAAATTTATCCTGTGATCTGTAACTCTTCCTTGTGGAAAATTATATGTTCTTATTCTTTCTGATCTATCACCTGTACCAATCTTGCTTTTTCTGTCCTTTGATCTTTCTTTATCGATTCTTGATCTTTCAAGCTCATATAGTCTTGACCTTAATATTTTCATTCCTTTAGCTTTATTTTTATGTTGAGATTTTTCATCCTGTTGGGAAACTGTTAACCCTGTTGGAATATGCGTAATTCTAACAGCACTATCAGTAGTGTTCACTGATTGGCCGCCTGGTCCACCAGATCTGAAGACATCAATTCTCAAATCAGATTCATTTATTTTCAAATCAACTTCCTCTGCTTCCGGCAAAACTGCAACTGTTGCTGCTGAAGTATGAACTCTTCCTTGAGTTTCAGTATCGGGGACTCTTTGTACTCTATGAACGCCACTCTCATATTTTAAAGTTGAGTAAATATTGTTTCCCCTTATCGATGCTATAACTTCTTTTAAACCACCAGCTTCACTTCTAGAAATAGAAATTAATTCAACTATCCATTTTTTTTTACTACTCACTTTTTCATACATCTTAAAAAGATCTGATGCAAATAAACTTGCTTCTAGACCTCCTGTACCAGCTCTAATTTCAATTATTGCATTTTTTTTATCTGCTTCATCTTTAGGTAATAAAAATAATTTTAATTTTTTTTCATTTTTTTCTTTTTGAACCTTTAAATCAATTAATTCAGCCTCAGCCATTTTTAATAAATCTGGATCAGAATTTTTATCCTCTAAAATCGTCTGAATTTCTTTTTTATTTTTTTCAAAAGAAATATAGAATTTAGCAGTTTTTATAATTTCACAAAGATCCGCATATTCTTTAGATTTTTCAGCAAAGGTTCTTTTGTCAATTTCACTCGAGGACAATTCTTTTTCTAATAATGCATGTTTATCAATTAAATCATTAATGGTTTTTAATGGTATCATTTTAATTTATTTATTTTAGATGCTTTTTTTTCAACTTCACTAACAACTTTTTTAATCATATCTTTAGTCAAAACTTTTTCAGACTGCATTCCAGACAAATAGAGCATGTTATTGCCCTTTTGGCCGCCAGTTATTCCTACATCGGTTAAAGCCGCTTCTCCCGGGCCATTAACCACACAGCCTATAACAGAGAGAGTTATTGGAGTTTTAATATGAGAAAGTTTTTCCTCCAAAAGTTTCACAGTTTCAATTACCTGGAAACCCTGTCTTGCACAGGAAGGGCAAGAAATGATTTTTACTCCTCTTTCTCTTAAGTTAAGAGATTTTAATATCTCATTTCCAATTTTAACTTCTTTGACAGGATTATCAGATAGAGAAATTCTAATTGTGTCACCTATACCATCTAAAAGTAATGTGCCAAGGCCAATTGATGATTTTATACTCCCAGGAATAAAGCCCCCGGCTTCAGTAATTCCTAAATGTAGTGGATAATCTATAGATTTTGATAACTGTCGATAAGCTTCTATTGATAAAAAAACATCTGATGATTTCACACTTACTTTTAAATTAAAAAAATCTTCATCTTCAAGAATTTTTATATTTCTTAGAGCGCTTTCAACCAAAGCTTCTGGGCAAGGTTCTTTATATTTTTCTAAAATATCTTTTTCCAAAGATCCAGCATTTACACCTACTCTGATTGAACAATTAAAGTCTCTAGCTGCTTTAACAACATCTTTGATTTTACTTATATTTCCAATATTTCCAGGATTTATTCTTAAACAGCTAGCACCATTTTTTGCAGCTTCAATTGCCCTCTTATAATGAAAATGAATATCAGCAACTATAGGTACGTCAACATGTTTTATTATTTCTTTTAAGGCCTTAGTCGAGGACTCGTCAGGACAAGAAACTCTGACAATATCAGCTCCCTCCGCAGTAATTTCATTTATTTGTTTGATTGTAGCTTTTGTATCGGTTGTAGGCGTATTAGTCATTGACTGAACAGATATTGGATTGTCTGCACCAACTTTTACTTGACCAACATGAATCTCTCTCGTTTTTCTTCTTTTTATATCTCTAAATGGTCTGATTATATCTCTAAATGGTCTGATGCTCATTTTTTTTGATCTAGTTTAAATTCTTTATGAAGCGCAATCAAAGCTTTTTGTGTGTTTTTTTTGTCAATCAAAACTGAAATTTTAATCTCAGATGTTGAGATTACTTTGATGTTAATTTTTTTATTTGCCAATGATTGAAACATTCTAAAAGTTACACCAGGCGTTGTAATCATACCAACTCCAATTACCGAAATCTTTGAAACACCTTTCTCAAAAAGTAATTTTCTATAATTAATAGTTTTATTTTGTTGAATAATTTTTTTTGTTTTATTCAAGTCATCTGTTTTAATTGTAAATGTTAAGTCTGTTTCTTTACCATTAGCAGAAATATTTTGAACAACCATATCAACATTTATTAAATTTTTAGATAATGGTTTAAAAATCGCAGCAGCAACTCCTGGTTTATCCTTAACACCTATCAAAGAAACTTTTGAGTCATTTTGAGTTGAGGAAATTCCGGTAACAATTTTATTATTAACAATATTGGATCTTTTAGTAATAACTGTTCCTGACTTTTTGAAAAAAGATGATTTTACCTCAATATCAATTCTATTTAATCGTGCATCTTGTATTGAAACTGGTTGCATGACTTTTGCACCAAGTGATGCCATCTCCAACATTTCTTCGTACGAAATGACTTTGATCTTTTTTGCATTTTTCAATTTGTTAGGATCAGTTGTGTATACTCCTTCTACATCAGTATAAATTATACATCTCTCTGCTTTGAAGAACTTTGCGAGCATAATTGCACTTGCATCGGATCCGCCCCTTCCTATAGTCGTTATTCTATTTTCATCATTTAGTCCCTGAAACCCAGTGACTACTGGTATGCCGCCTTTTTTTAAATATTTTAAGATATTTTTTTTATTAATTTTATTTATTCTTGAATTTTTATATTTCCCTTTGGTCAAAATCGGAACTTGCCAAGATAACCAAGATCTAGATTCATATCCTTCATGAATTAATCGTCCAGCTATTAAGGAACACGCAACTTGCTCACCTGAAGAAACCAAAACATCATGTTCTGATTCTGAAAAACTATCACTTATTTCAAAAGATTTTTTTATTAACTCATTTGTCACACCACTCATAGCTGATGAAACCACAATGACCTTGTAGTTCTTTTTTTTGTAATCAATAATTATTTTAGCTACTCTTTTTATCTTTTTTATAGTGCCAACTGATGTACCTCCAAATTTTAATACTACGATTTTCATGATAGAATGTTTTTTAATTTAAAAAATATTGAATAAATACATGTTGAATATAAAGTCAACTAACTAATGAAAAATAACACAATTAATAAAAAAGAAATAGAAAAATTTTCTAAAATTGCTGAGGAATGGTGGAATCCAGAGGGTAAATTTAAACCATTACATAAATTTAACCCAATTAGAATTTCATACATTAAAAAAAATATTATTAAAACATTCAAACTCGATAATACTAAGATTCCTCTTAAAAATATCAAAATTCTAGATATCGGATGTGGTGGAGGTTTGTTATCAGAGCCTATGTGTAAGTTGGGTGCTAAGGTTACTGGTATTGATGCATCTGAAAAGAATATAAAAGTAGCAAAACTTCATTCAAAAAAAAATAATCTTCAAATAGATTATTTCTGCTCATCACCTGAGAAATTTAATACAATCGATAAATTTGACGTTATTTTAAATATGGAAATTGTAGAACATGTTGAGGACGTGAATTTTTTTTTAAAGTCATGCAGTAAACTATTAAAAAAAAATGGGATTATGTTTGTTGCAACCCTAAATAAAACATTAAAATCTTATATTTTTGCAATTGTAGGAGCTGAATATATATTGCGTTGGCTTCCAATAGGAACACATGAATGGGAAAAATTTTTAAAACCTGAGGATTTAATTTCAATACTTGAAAAAAATGGTCTTGAGCTTGATAGTATAGATGGAATGAATTTTAATTTAATAAAAAACAAATGGAGTGTAGGTAATGATAAATCAGTAAATTATATTGCTAAATTTATCAAAAATTAATTGTTTTTATTCTCAAACCACGGAACTATTTGAGCATCTATGCCCTCTTCTCTAAGTTCTTTTAAATCCTTTTTTGATGCAGTTCCATAGATACCTTTGTTTTTTTTCTTATTATTATAATGTATAGACCTCGCCTCATAAGCAAAATTTTCACCAACATAATCAAAGTTACTCTTAATAAATTTTTGATATTCATGGATTGTTTTTTTAATTTTTTGATATTTAATTAAGTCTTTTTTTTCATTTTTTTGTCCAAAATTTTTACTTATTAATTTTGGTGCCATTAAATTTTTTTCTACTTTTATAGATCCGCAGCTATGACAATTGATCAACTTTTTCTTTTTGAGCTTGTCATATTCTTTTGAAGACGCAAACCAGCTATCAAACGTTAGTTTACATTTTTTACATAACAAATTATATTTGATCATGTTGATTATATAATTACTATTGTACAAAATTTCAACATAGCTAACTTCTGTAGTCTGAATTAATCTTGATATATTCATTGGTCAAATCCATAGTAAATACTGTAAAACTTTTTTTTCCGTTTCCAATGTCAACACTAAGATTAATGTCTAAGCCCCTCATATATTTTGCTGCTTCATTCTCATTATACTGATTGTGAATTTTTCCCTTATTTACAATTAACAAATCACCAAATTTAATTGATAATTTATTTAAATTTATATCTACATCAGATTTTCCGATTGCCATAATTATTCTACCCCAATTTGGATCCTCGCCTGCTATTGCAGTTTTTACTAATGGAGAGTTAGCAATAGAAAAAGCAATTTTTTTTGCATCTTGCTCGGTTTTTGAATTTAGCACATTTATTGTTACAAATTTTGAAGCTCCCTCTCCATCAGCCACTACTCTTTTTGCTAAATTTAACAATAAATTGTTCAGGGCTTCATCAAATGATTTGATCTTTTTATCATTAATTGTTTTTATTAAGGTATTTTTTGCTTTACCAGTGGAGAAAATTGATATCATGTCATTTGTACTAGTATCGCCATCACATGAAATTGCATTAAAGGTATTCTCAATATTTTTCTTAAGTAATTTTTTTAATACATCATTAGAAATATCGGCATCAGTAAAGATATAGGCTAATGTAGTTGCCATATTTGGTTGTATCATACCTGAGCCTTTTGCTATTCCATAAATCTTTACATTTGTATTTCCAATTTTGCATTCTTCCATTGCTAATTTTGGCTGTGTATCAGTCGTCATTATTGCTAAAGCAACCTTCATCCAAATATATTTGTTTTGGGTATATTTAATATTTTGAATTAATTCTGGAATTTTAAACTTAATTTTCTCTTCAGGAAATTTTTCCCCTATTGTTCCAGTGCATCCAAAAATAAGATTTTTTGGTTTAATTATTTTTGGGTCATCTTCATCTTCTTTTTGTTTTTCCGTTAATTGTTTTGAAATTAAATCAGCTAGATGTTGCATGCTTTTGTAACCATGCTCACCTGTGAATGAGTTTGCATTTCTTGTATTTACAATTAAGGAAAAAATTTTTTGAGTTTTTTGACTCAAATTCCATTTAATATTTTCTGACAAAATTTTAGACTGGGTATAAAGTGATGCAAAATTTGCACCGTCACGAAAATAGAACATTGCAAGATCATCCCTTTTAGAATTATATAAATTAGCACTAACTGAAGACACTGCTAAACCGTCTAGGTGATCAAGGTCTTGATATTGCCCCATTTTTCGATCGTGTGTTTTTGAGGTTAAAAAATTTGATAAATTGATTCCCATGATATTTAAAATTTTAATTAAATCACTATATTAAAAGTTGTAATTAAAATATATATCAAAAACTAATGTTAAATCCTCTAAACTTTATTTCTAAATTTATTAAATCTGGCAATAAAAAAGAACTGGATAGGATTGGCAAAATAGTAGACCAAATCAATCTACTAGAGGAAAATATAAAAAAACTTAATGATAAAGAGTTTCCTGAGAAAACCATCAAATTAAAAGAGGAAATTAAAAAAGGAACTTCTTATGACAAAATTCTACCTGAAGCTTTCGCCCTAGTAAGGGAAGCCTCTTTAAGATCAAGAGGTGAGAGGCATTTCGATGTTCAAATGGTAGGCGGAGTTGTTCTGCATGAAAATAAAATAGCAGAAATGAGAACTGGAGAAGGTAAAACTCTTACAATTGCTTTGGCAGCATATTTAAATGCTTTGGAGGAAAAAGGAGTTCATATTGTGACAGTAAATGATTATTTGGCGAAAAGAGACTCTTTAGAGATGGGTAAAATTTTCAGTTTTTTAGGGTTAACGTCTGGTTATATAAATAATGATCAAAACGATGAAGAAAGAAAGAAAAATTATGATTGCGATGTTACTTACGCAACAAACAGTGAATTAGGATTTGATTATCTTCGAGATAACATGAAATATTTAAAAGAAGAAATGGTTCAAAGAGGACACTATTTTGCTATAGTTGATGAAATAGACTCGTGTCTAATTGATGAGGCAAGAACCCCTTTAGTAATTTCAGGGGCTGCAGAAGATAAAACTAATCAATATGTTGCGGTAGACAAAGTAATAAAACTTCTGAATAAAAATGATTTTGAGGTCGATGAAAAAGATAGGAATATTTTATTAACCAATGAAGGCATTAATCATATTGAAAGTTTATTTTCTAATGCAGGAGTTTTAAAAAATAATAATTTTTATGACCCAGAAAATCTTGATTTAGTTCATTTTGTTAATCAAGCTTTAAAAGCAAATCATCTATTTAAGAAAGATAAAGATTACCTTGTTAAAGATAACAGCATAAAGATTGTAGATGAGTTAACTGGCCGAATATTAGAGGGCAGAAGATTCGGTGATGGTCTCCACCAAGCTATTGAGGCTAAGGAAAAAATTGAGATACAGGCTGAAAATCAAACTCTAGCGTCTATCACTTACCAAAATTATTTTAAACTTTATAAAAAAATCTCAGGGTGTACAGGCACAGCTGCTACAGAATCTGAGGAGTTTTTTGAAATCTATAATCTGAATGTAATTGTAATTCCAACTAACAAAAAGATGATCAGAAAAGATTTTAATGACCAAATTTTTCGAACAGAGGCAGAAAAAAATAATGCAATCATTAAAAAAATAAAAGAGTGTCACGAAAACAGTCAGCCTCTTTTAATTTTCACATCCAGTGTGAGCAAATCTGAAATATATTCCAAACTTCTTACGCAGGAAAAAATTAATCACATCGTTTTAAATGCTAAGAATCATGAAAATGAAGCAGAAATTATAGCTAATGCTGGTAAAGCTAAATCAGTGATAATTACAACAAGTATTTCTGGAAGAGGTGTAGATATTCAGCTAGGTGGAAAAAAGGGATCAATTGAGGACGATCAACTCAAAGAAAACAAGGATTATATTAAATCCATAGGTGGTTTATTTGTTATTGGAACTGAAAGAATGGAGTCTAGAAGAGTAGACAATCAAGCAAGAGGAAGGTCTGGCAGACAAGGAGATGAAGGAAGTTCTATTTTTTATGTAAGTTTAGAGGATGATCTAATGAGAATTTTTGGATCTGAATCAATGAACAATATTCTTCAAAAACTTGGTCTCAAAGATGGTGAAAGTATTGATCATCCCTGGATAAATAAGGCCCTAGAGAGAGCACAACAAAAAGTTGAGGCACGAAATTTTGATATTAGAAAAACTCTTATAAAGTTCGACAATGTTCTAAATGATCAAAGGCAAGTGATATTTTCTCAAAGAAAAGATGCTATGGATAGTGAAAAAATTTTTGATTATTCAGATAGTTTTTTATCAGAAATAGTTGACAACTTAATAAGACTTAAAATTCAAAAGTTATCAGATCCTAAAAATAATGAGTTAAGCAATAGGTTAAAGACTATTTTTGGAAAAAGTCTAAACGATGATGAATATAATGAATTAATGTCTTATAGTGACACAAAACTAAGAGAAAAAATTTTTGAAAAATTCAAATTTGCTAGAGAAGAAAGATCTAAAATTCTTGGGGAAAATCAATCAAAAGAAATAGAAAAAAGAATTCTTTTACAATCTATTGATTTCAATTGGAAATCACACATCCAATACCTAGAGCAATTAAGACAGGTTGTGGGTCTTAGATCATATGGACAAAGGGATCCTCTTATAGAATATAAAAAAGAAGCATTTGATTTATTCTCTAATTTACTAGACAAATTAAAACTAGATTACGTGAAAATTTTGATGAATCTTAAGGTTTACAATGAACCAACCGAAAAAATAAACCAGAGACAATTAAAAGAAAAATTTAAAAACCTTGGAAAGAAAACAAGTAGAAATGATCCTTGTCCATGTGGATCTGGTAAAAAATTCAAGAAATGCTGTGGAGCTCTATAGAATAAATAAAGCCAGTGCAGCTACAAAAACTAATGTTGCTACAGCAATTGCAATATTTTTTTTAGATTTAATTATTTCTTTAAAATCTAATCCAGGAGTTTGAATTACGCTTAGACTTTCAGAACTAGATACAAATCCTTTGCTTCTTCCAATTTTTAAGAACTTATCTTTTCTATGATTAAGAATTTCTTCAGACGTTAAAGTATCAAAAAAATCTAAATTTTTAGAAATAGAACTCCTTATATTTCTAAGGATCAAATCTCTGTCTCTATGAGCACCACCTAAAGGTTCTGGAATTATTTCATCAATAATATTTAGTTCTAATAAGTCTTTAGCAGACAGTTTCATTGCTTTTGCAGCATCGAGCATTTTTTTTGGATCTCTCCACAATATCGTTGCACATCCCTCAGGTGATATTACAGAATAAATTGCATTCTCAAGCATTAAAACTTTATTTGAAGATGCAAGAGCTATTGCTCCACCTGAGCCACCTTCACCTATTACTATAGCTAAAGTTGGGACCTTAAGTTTCATACAACACTCGATTGACTTTGCGATTGCCTCTGCTTGTCCTCTCTCCTCTGCACCCACCCCTGGATATGCACCTGGGGTATCTATAAAAGATATAATAGGAATATTAAACTTATCTGCTAGTACCATTAACCTAATAGTTTTTCTATAACCCTCTGGTCTCATCATACCAAAGTTTCTCTCAATTCTAGTTTCTAAGTTTTCTCCCTTCTCTTGACCAATAACTAACACTGATCGGCCATTAAATTTTGCAAAACCAGTAATAACGGATTTGTCTTCTCCATAATATCTGTCACCCTCTAATGAGATAAAATCCTCAAACAAATTATCAATAAAAAACTTTGATTTAGGTCTATCCTCGTGCCTTGCAACTAATGTAATTTGCCAGGGATCTAAATTCTCATAAATGTTTCTAAGCTTTTCATCTATTTCTTCCTGGGTTTTAGAAATTTTTTTTGTATCAACTTCTGACAAACCTTCTTGATTAAAAGGATCTTTTAATTTCTCTAATTCATTTTCAAGATTTTTGATATCTGTTTCAAAATTTAAATAATTCTTCATTTTAACATAATTATACTTATATAAGAAAAATGACAATAAAATGTCTATGATACTATTATATAATTGACATAAATAAGCTAGAGTTTAAACATTCCCCAATGACATTAAAATATCATTCTGTAAATAGACTTAAAGTATCAGAGGAGTTATTACTTTTTGTTAATAATGAGTTGCTTAATGGCACTGATATTTCTGCTGAAAAATTTTGGAAAGATTTTGACAAAGCGGTTCATGAACTAGCTCCTAAAAATAAAGAACTAATTGATTTTAGAGAAACACTGCAAAAAAAAATTGATAAATGGCATATTGATAACAAAGGAAAAGATATTCAAATTAAAGAATATAAAAAATTTTTAAAAGAAATTGGTTACTTAAAAGAAGAAGGTCAAGATTTTAATATTGAAACAAGTAATATTGATGAGGAGATTGCCACAATAGCTGGGCCTCAATTAGTTGTACCAATTATGAATGCACGATATGCTTTGAACGCTGCTAACGCAAGATGGATGAGTTTATACGATAGTTTGTATGGAACGGATGTGATTGAAGAATCTGAGGATAGTACCTCGGAAAGATATGATCCAGAACGAGGAGAGATTGTAATTAAGTACGGTAGAGACTTTTTAGATAAATATTTTACTTTAAAAGATTTTAGCTGGAGAAAAATAACAGGAATAGCAATACAAAATAAAGAATTAAAAGTGTTAAAAGGTGTTGATGTAACAACTCTAAAAGATGAAAATAAATTCGTTGGTCATCGAGGTGAGAAAGATAACCCTTCAGCAATTATATTAAAAAATAATAATCTACATATTGAAATATTAAAAAATCCAAGAGCTTTTAGTGCTCAACAGGATCATGCAGGCATAAGTGACATAATACTAGAATCTGCAGTATCTACAATATGCGATAATGAAGACAGTGTTGCAGCAGTAGATGCTCAAGATAAAGTGATTTGTTATAGAAATTGGCTTGGATTAATGAAAGGAGATCTCGTAACAAGATTTGAGAAAGAGGGAAAAACACTTGAAAGAAAACTTAATCCAAACAGAAGTTATATTTCAAAAGAAGGAAAAGGATTAAAATTGCATGGTAGAAGTCTTTTATTAATTAGGAATGTTGGTCATTTGATGGCTAATCCCTCAATAATATTGAAAAATGGAAGTGAAATTCCAGAGGGATTGATGGATGCTTTCATAACAACTGCAGCAGCTCTTCATGATATAAAAAAAAGGGGAAATTCAAGAACTGGTTCAATATATATTGTAAAACCAAAGATGCATGGTCCAGACGAAACAGCATTTACAAATGAAATTTTTACTAAAGTTGAAGAGGTATTAAATTTAAAAAAATACACATGTAAAATTGGAATTATGGATGAAGAGAGAAGAACTTCATCAAATCTTAAAGAGTGTATTAGAACCTTAAAACACAGAGTTTTCTTTATAAACACGGGTTTCCTAGATCGTACAGGTGATGAAATGCATACATCAATGGAGGCAGGACCAATGATTAAAAAAGGTGATATGAAATCCTCAAAATGGATCGAGGCTTATGAAAATAACAATGTTGACATAGGTTTGGCTTGTGGCTTTTCAGGTAAAGCTCAAATCGGTAAGGGAATGTGGGCTATGCCTGATAAGATGAAAGACATGTTAGATCAAAAAACTAGTCATCTTAAAGCGGGAGCAAATTGTGCTTGGGTTCCATCTCCAACTGCAGCAGCTATTCATGCTTTACACTATCACGAGATAAATATTTTTGATGTTCAAAAAAAGTTGTTAAAAAGAAACAAGGCTAAAATTGATGATTTACTCACTATTCCTATCGCAGATAGACCGAATTGGTCAGTTGAAGAAATCAATAAAGAAATCTCAAATTCTGCTCAGACATTACTTGGTTACGTCGTAAGATGGATTGATCAAGGTATAGGCTGCTCCAAAGTACCAGACATAAATAATATTGGCTTAATGGAAGATAGAGCAACCTTAAGAATTTCTTCTCAACATATTGCAAACTGGATACATCACGGTGTCACAACAAAAATGCAAGTTATAGAAATAATGAAAGAAATGGCAAAAATTGTAGACAAACAAAATGAGAATGATCAAAATTATATTAAAATGAGTTCTGATTATGATAGATCCATAGCATTTCAAACTGCATGTGAACTTATTTTTAAGGGAAAAGATCAACCCTCAGGATACACAGAGCCATTACTACATTTAAATCGATTAAAAAAAAAGTCAGCTTGAATTAGAATTTATTTTTGATCTATTTTTAAAAGCAGAAAGAAGTGTGCCATCATCAAGGTTTTCAATTTCTCCACCAACAGGCAACCCCTGGGCTAATTTTGTAATCTTAACATCTATATTTGATAAACTGTTCTGAATATAAAAAGCTGTCGTTTGGCCCTCAACTGTTGCACTAGTAGCTAAAATTATTTCCTCAATTTTATCCCTCTTTACCCTTTCAATTAAAGAATTAATTAATAAATCCTCTTTTTTGTGACCAACAGAGGAGATAGTACCTCCTAAAATATGAAAATATCCTTTGAAAATATTTGAATTTTCAATCGACCACTGATCAGCTATGTTTTCAACAACACAAATTTGATTATACTTTTTCTGTATAACCTTGCAATTATCATAAGAACACTCGACAGATGATGATTTTAGTACACCGCAAATTTTACATCTAGAAATATTTTTATAAACTTCTGCTAAAGTTTTTGCTAAAGGCTTTACAAGTTCATCTCTATTATTAATTAATTTTAAAACTATTCTTTTAGCTGATTTAGGGCCTAAACCAGGCAACTTTGAAATCAATTTAACAAGTTCTTCAATCTCAGAAGTATTTTGCATTTATTATAATGGCCATTTAAACCCAGGTATTCCAAATCCACCTGTTGCTTTTGAAATTTCTTCAGCTGTTTTTGTTTTAAGTTGTGACTTAGCGCTATTATGAGCAGCAACAATTAGATCTTCAATTATAGTTTTATCTTCCCTCATAATTTCCTCTGATAATTTGATTGACTGCATTTCCCCCTCCCCATCAAGTACTACTTTAACTGAATTAGAGCCCGAAATTCCCTCAACTTTTATTTCTTTTATTTTTTTCTGACTTTCTTTCATTTTTGATTCAAGTTCTTTTGCTTTATCTAAAATTTTTGTAAAATCAGTCATTAGGTTCATCCTCCCCTTTTAAATTAATATCAGTTAATTCAGCATCAGGAAAATTTTTTATTACATCTTTGTAAATTTTTGAATTTCTTGCTTCATCCATTAAAGATCTCTTTATTTTTTGTTTTTTCTCCCTCATTGAAATATCACCTTTTAATTGGCTAAATGAAATAATCCATCTTTCGTTTGTCCAATCAAAAAGTTTTGAGGAAAGATCTTTAACGAAGTTTTTATCTAAATTTTCATTAAAAGATATCTCAATCATATTTTTTTCAAACTTTACTAGATTTACATTTTTTTCTAACTCATACTTTAGTTTAATTTCTTTCTTATCGAGACAGGTCTGTATTAATGTTTCTAAACTGTCAATAAATATTTTTTTTTCTGATTTAACTTCCTTATGAATTTCTGGTTTACTTTTTTCCTCTTGATAAATATTCTTGATTTGATCTATTGCTTTAGATTGATCATTTATTTCTTTATTCATAACTGGATTTTCACTTAAAGAATTTACATCTGTGTTTTTCTCCAATTTTATCGAATTTAAATGCATCAGCCTTAGCAAATACATCTCCATTGATAAATGTTGATTTGAAACTATAGCAAGTTCATCAAGAGTCGAAATTGTAAATTGCCAAAATAAAATCAATACGCTTGGATCGAGATTTTTATTTAAATCTTTGATCCTTTGAAATTCTTGATCATTTAATGAAAAATTTGTGCTTTCTAAGGTTAATGACTCAATATTTTTAAAGTAATAAAGTAATTCTAAGAAATCATTAATAAAAATTTTTGGTTCAACACCTTGGTCATAAATTTTTCTATAAATCTCTATAACTTTAATCTCATCTCCTTTAAGAATAAATTCAAATAAATCAATGAATTGTGATTTGTCAAAAAAACCAAAAATTTTCTGTGCTGATTTTAAATCTAATTCAGTTTTTGGATTTAAAGTTAATAAAGCTCTATCTAATAAAGATAGCGCATCTCTTACTGACCCCTCGGAAATTTTCACTATTAGTTTTAATGCTTCATCAGTAATTTTGCCTCCCTCCTGATCCTTAATTTTTTTAATGTAATTAAATAATTCAGATGATTTAATTCTTGATAAATCAAATCTTTGACATCTTGATATAACTGTAACTGGAATCTTTTTAATTTCAGTCGTTGCAAAAATAAATTTTAGATATTCTGGAGGTTCTTCAAGAGTTTTCAACAAAGCATTAAATGCTTGTTTACTTAACATGTGAACTTCATCGATAATAAAGATCTTATACTTTGATGATGTTGGTCCATATCTAGAAAACTCAATTAATTGTCTAACATCGTCAACACCAGTTCTACTCGCAGCATCCATTTCTAAAACATCAATGTGATTTGAGTTAGTTATAGCATCGCAATTATCACATTGTACTTTACACTTATTTTCAATTCCATTTGAACAATTAAGTGCCTTAGCAACTATTCTTGCTATAGTGGTTTTTCCAACTCCTCTTATTCCAGCGAATAAATATGCATTAGGAACTTTATTGGCTATTATTGAATTAGTTATAGTTTCTACAACTACATCTTGACCAATAAGATCATCAAAATTTTGTGGTCTATATTTAAGGGCTAATACTTTTGAATCATTGCTCATATTTTCGAGGAGACTAGAACCTGAAAAACTGTCTTTACGACTGCTTCCGTTAAGATCTGGTCGGGTTCAAGCAGCATCCACCTCTAGCCTCCGAAACTATTATAACAGTAATAATTTCTTATCTACAAGAAAAGTTATTTATTTATTTCTCTTTGTTTGTCAGCTTCAAAAACACCTAGGACGTGAAAATCTTGACAATGTAATCCTAAATCTTCTAGTGATTTTTGTACTCTTGGTTCTTCAATATGACCGTCTAAATCACATAAAAAGAAAAAAGAGTCGAAAGAATTTTTTTCGGGATAACTTTGTAACTTTGTTAGATTTACTCCATTGATAGCAAAGCCTCCTAAAGATTGATATAAAGCTGCGGGTTTACTTTTTAATTTAAATAAAAAAGAAGTGATATATTTTTTTCCACTGAATTCCGGTTGTGATATATTTTTACCCATAACAAGAAATCTTGTTAAGTTTCCTTTTTCATTTTCTATATTATTTTCTATAATTTCTAAATTGTATGTTTTAGCACTTAATGATGAAGCAATTGCAGCTTTGGTTTTGTCTTTACTTTTTGAAACCATTTCTGCAGATCCAGCTGTGTCAGCTCTTACATGTTCGGTGAGTTTATTTGATTTTATAAATTTTGAACATTGTGATAGCGCTTGGGCATGGGAATAAACATCCTTGATTTCTGAAACTTTTGTTCCAGGCAAACTAAGTAAATTATGTTCTATTTTTTGAAAATATTCAGCATAAATATTTAACCTATATTCAAAGATTAAATATTCAATTCCTATGTTGCCAGTAATCCTATTTGACTCTGGAATAATAATTTTTGAATTTGTATCTTTTGATGCTTGAACAAAACAATCATCAAAAGTTTTACAGGGCACTACTTCAGCTTTAGAATCTATAGATAAAGCAGCTAAGTGAGAATATGCTCCAAAAGTTCCTTGAAAATAAATTTTACTCATTATGACTTATATTCCATTATTTTTTTTATAGCCATAAAATCTTCCTTGGTATCTAGTCCAATGGGTGATGATTTAGCAAGAGCTACATTGACATTAATATTATTATCTAATGCTCTTAGCTGTTCTAATCTATTTTTAATTTCATTTTGAGACTGTTTAAAAGAAATAAATCTTTTTAATATTTCAACATTATAACAATAAATTCCCAAATGATGATAAGCCTGATTATTTTCTTTAACTAATTTTCTCATAAAATTTATTGCTCGAGGAAATTTTGTATTATCTAAACTTTCTTCTGTGATTACCTTTACAATATCATGATTTTTAAAAACCTTTTTATTGTTAATTTTTGCTGCTAAGGTTCCCAAATCATGCTTAGTCTGGATCATTTGCTTATTTAAGTTTTGAATATCCTCAATATTCATTAGTGGTTCATCTCCTTGTAGATTCATGATTAAATCTATATCTGTTCTACCTAGCTTTACGAAAGCTTCGTAGATTCTATCTGTTCCTGTTTTGTGATCATTGCTTGTCAAAATTGCTTCCCCACCATTTTTTTTCACATCTTGAATAATTTCTTGGTCTTCTGCAGCAACAAATACCTCTCCAATATTTGCTTCTTGAGCTTTTTTATAAACATGAGAAATGATAGATAACCCATTAATTTTGAGTAGAGGTTTACCGGGTAATCTCGATGCTGATAATCTAGAGGGAATTATAACTAATGTCTTCATTTTTCTTTTAATTTTTCATTACAATATAAATAGAGGCAAAAATGTACATTAAAAATATAAGCAATTTTATATTTATAGTGCTATATGTTCAAAATAATTTTAATAAATGGATTCTTTCGAGTTAAATAAAATAATAGCTGCAATATTAATGGTGGCACTTCTAATAATAGGTATTGGAAAGCTTTCAGATGTTATTTTTCATGTTGAAAAGCCTAAAACACCTGGTTACTCAGTTGAGATAGAACAGGCTACTGTGGTAAGTTCACAAACAAACTCGCAACCAACTGAAGACAAAGTTGATATAGCTGCATTAATCGCCATGGGAGATATTGCAACAGGAGAAAAAGTTTTTAAAAAATGCGCTGCATGTCATTCTATTGTAAAAGGCGGAAAAAATAATATTGGCCCAGCATTATATAATGTTGTTGGTAGAGATGTGGGTGCTGTAGGTGATTATAAATATTCTAAAGCTCTTGCTGCGTACGGGAAAGCATGGACTTTTGAAGAGCTCAATGGGTATTTGCTCAAACCAGCTAAATGGATTAAAGGAACTAAAATGGCTTTTGCTGGATTAAGAAAAGAGAAAGATAGAGCCTCAGTTATTTTATATCTAAATCAAAATTCAGATAATCCATTGCCGCTACCTTAATTTTCCAAAACAATAAAGTAATATAGATTTTTGAACATGTACTCTGTTAAGTGCTTGTTGCCATACTTTAGATTGTTTGCTTAAAAAAACATTCTCCTCTATCTCTTTACCTCTTGGAAGGCAATGAAGAAAAATGCAATCTCTCTTAGCAAAACTCATTAATTTTTTATTTATCTTAAATTTTTTGAATTGATTTAGTTTTTTTAACTTATTCACTTTATCATTCATAGAAATTACTTTATCAGAAAATATAACATCAGCCCCATTAACTGCTTTTTTTGGATCATGAAATATACATATCTTATTATTATTACTTTTTATATATTTCATTATTTTTTTATTTGGTTTGTAATTAGTTGGACATCCAATATTTAGTTTAAAAGAAAATTTTATTGAAGCAGCAATCAAAGAGTTCAAAACATTATTAGAGTCACCAATCCAAGTAATGTTCAGGCTTGATATTGGTTTCTTTTTAATCTCCTCAACAGTAAAAATATCTGATAAAATTTGTGTAGGATGTGAATTAGGGCTTAGACCATTAATAATTGGCACAGACAAATATTTTTTGAATTCCTCTAATTTCTCATCACTATCAGTTCTGAGCATAAAAGCATTTCCAAAATTTGATAAAATTTTTGCAGTGTCTTGAATGCTTTCTCCACCCTTTGATAAATGGAGTTCATCTGGTCTTAGTGTCAAAGCACTTCCACCAAGTTGTTTGATTGCTAAATAGAAACTTAACCTTGTTCTCAAACTTGTTTTTTCAAACATTTGAATTAAAAGTTTTCCTTTTAGTGGCGCTCCTTTGTCAACTTCAAGATCATTGAGATTTTTTCTTAAATTTTTTCTTCTTTTAGCATCAGAGAGAATTTTTCTTAAATCTTTTATGGGTATATCTTTTAAGTTAATGAAGTGTTTCATGTGGTTTTATTTTAGTTCTTCGCAGACTTTTTTGATAATCTTTAAAGATTGATCTAATTCGTTTTTTTTCACGTTAAGAGGTGGTAACAAACGAATAACATTTTCTGATGCTCGGATAGTTAACAATTGATTATCAATAAGTTTTTTAATAAATAGTGACTGGTCCTTATAAAGTTGTATTCCAATTAAAAAACCTTTTCCTCTTATACTTTTAATAATATCTGGATATTCATTCTTAATTATATTTAAATTTTTTAAAAAATGTTTAGAGAGATCTTTTACTTTTTTAAGAAATTTTTTGCTTGAAACTATATCCATAACAGTATTTCCAACAGCCATAGCTAACGGATTTCCGCCAAAAGTACTGCCATGACTTCCAAAAGAATTTATTCCCTTTGCAGCTTTTTTTGTCATTAAAACTGCACCAATTGGAAAACCTCCACCAATTCCCTTTGCTATCGGGACTATATCAGGTTTGATTTTTGAATTTTCAAAGGCAAAAAAATTTCCAGTTCTTGAAATCCCGCATTGTACTTCATCTAAAATAAGTAATATCTTTTTTTTATTGCATAATTTTCTTAATTCTTTTAGACACCAGTCTGGTATCACTTTTATTCCACCTTCACCCATTATAGTTTCAACCATTATTGCTGCAGTATTTTTGGTAATTTTGTTTTTGAGAGATTTGTGATCTCCAAAAACGAAATGATCAAAACCTGTAACTTTGGGCCCAAAACCCTCAGTCATTTTTCTTGATCCGCTTGCATATATTGCAGCTAATGTTCTACCATGAAAAGAGTTTTTAACGCATAAAATTCTATTTTTATGAGGTTTACCAATAGAATAAAAATATTTTCTAGCTACTTTGATGGCAGCCTCTGTTGCTTCTGCACCACTATTTTGAAACATTACATAATCTGCAAATGTTTTTTTACATAATTTTTTAGCTAATTTTTCACCCTCTGGAATTTGGAAAGCGTTAGAGACATGCCAGAGTTTTTTAGACTGTTTATTAATTGTTTGCACCAATTTTGGATGCGCATGACCTAAAGAATTAACAGCTATGCCCTGAACAAAGTCTAAATATTTTTTATTGTTAGAAGAATATAGATAACTTCCCTTTCCATACTTAAAGGAGATTTTTTTTCTATTATAATTTTTTGCCAAATAACTCATAAAATTTTATATACTTCTTTAGTTCATGAATAAATTTATACAAGTCTGGATTGAAAAAATTTTGATTAAATTATTCTTGTTAATAACTTAAAATAACAACTTGTTTTAATTTCATTATTTACTTTATATTGTGTTTAACAATATTAATCATACATTATATTGAATTTATGAGTTGGAATGATGAAAAAGTAGCAAAATTGAGAGAACTTTGGGGTAAAGGAAATACAGCAAGTCAAATTGCTGAAATAATAGGTGGAATTAGTAGAAATGCAGTGATTGGTAAAGCTCACAGACTTAACCTTTCTGCCAAAATAAAAACAAGGTCGACATCAACAAATCAAAATTTAAAGAATTTCCACGAGGAAAATAAGACCAAAGTCAAGAGAGGGAGAAGAAGTAGATTTAAATCGCTGATAATTGAAAAAGATTTTGAGCCAGAGAATCCAAAACAACTTGAAGAGTTAGACGAGAATTCTTGTAAATGGCCAATTGGCCATCCTAACGAAAAATCTTTTTATTTTTGTGGTCGATCATCTTTAAAAGATTTTTCTTATTGTAAACTTCATTTGTTATATGCTTACCAGCCAAAAGGTAAAAAAGATGACAGTAATAATGAAAAGGAAGAAATTCAAGATTACATTGAAAAGAAAATAAAATCAGGTTAGTAAAGTTTATTTTTCTACATCTGGTTTTCTATAATTATATTTCTCTAGGGAATACTGCCCGCCTTCTTTCCACATAAAAGAGTATTTTTTAACCTCTTCCTTAAAGAAAAGTTTACTTTTGATGCCAATTTCTGAATTGGTTTTATATTTTCCAGAATTTATATTGTCATATTTAAGTAATCTTAATTGATCTTCTGTTAATAAAGGTTTTGGTAATAGTTGAAAAAATTTAGCTGTTAATTTTGCAAAAGATAATGGAATTGGTACTAATAATCTTTTCTTCTCAATTAAATCTAAAAGTATTTCTAAAATTTCTTTAAAAGAAAGAATTTCTGGGCCTACACACTCAATAATTTGAGAATGAGTTTCTTTTGATAAAACGTGGTAAATTACATCTGTTAGATCTGAACAGTGAATAGGCATAAACTTAGTTTTTCCAGAATAATATAGTGGAAAAATTGGTAGCCTGCTCAATAAAGTCATAAATAAAGTGCTAAAATTATCAGAATTAGAAAAAACTACAGATGGTCTTAAAATAGTAGTTTTAGAAAAATTATTTAAAATGTTTTTTTCGCCCTCCAATTTTGAAATTGCGTAATTAGAGTCTTTAGCTTCATTAATCCCAAGTGCAGATAAATGTATAAAATGTTTTAAATTATACTTTTTACAAAGTTTTGATAAAAGTGTTGGGAAGACTGTGTGAATATTTTTAAACGTATTGCCTCTTTTTTTTTCATATAATATTCCGACTAAATTTATACAATAATCAGCTGTACTAAATAATTTTTCAATTTTTTTTTCTTCATAAATATTTGTCTCTTTAATTTCTATGTAACCAGCATTTCCTTGTGTTTTTATTTTTAAACCTTTTTGATGGATGTTTCTTGTAACAACAGTGACCCTGATGTTATTTTTTGTGAGTTTTCTTATTAAGAAGCTTCCGATTTGACCGCTTCCACCAAAAATTAGACAATTTTTTGCTTTCATATATAAATATTTATTAAATAAATATGGATATTAAACTCCACAAAAATGATTTACCAGATGATTTAGATTTAGGCAATTTAATTGCTGTGGATGGTGAGTTTATGGGTTTGAATATTAGAAGAGACCCATTATGTCTAATACAAGTCTCATCTGGAAAATCTGATGCACATATTGTTCAATTAGACAGAGATAATTATAAAGCCCCAAATTTAGTAAAAATTTTAAATGACGAAAAAATTGCAAAAATTTTTCATTATGGAAGAGCGGATTTAGCATTTATAAAATATTATCTGAAAACTGAAACTAATAATATTTTGGATACAAAAATTGCATCAAAGTTGTCTAGATCATATTCAGATAATCACTCTTTAAAAACTCTAATTAAAGAATTTATTAACATCGATATAAGTAAACAATTCCAAAGTTCTGATTTTGGAGGTGATCTATCTCCTGCTCAATTAAAATATTGTGCAAATGACGTTATATATTTACATAAAATTCATGATGAATTAAATAAAATGCTAATAAGAGAAAAAAGAATTGATTTATATAAAGAATGTTTAAAATTTTTAAAAACAAGAGTTAAGTTAGATCTTGCACTTTTTAAAGATGATATTTGGGCTCATTAGTGAAAAAAGTAAATTATAAAAATATTGCAAAAGAAGTAATAGATTTAGAGATTAATGCACTTAAAAAATTAAAGAAATCAATAAACAAAAATTTTAATAAAGCAGTAGACGCAATCGTAAATTGCCAATCAAAAGTAATTTTGTGTGGTGTCGGAAAAAGTGGAATTATAGCAAATAAAATATCAGCAACTTTGTCATCTATTGGAACTCCGTCCTTTTCATTATCTGCTAATGATTGTTCACATGGTGACATGGGCAGCATTTCAAGAAAAGATGTTTTGGTTTTAATAAGTTACTCTGGAAATTCAATTGAGCTAAAAAATATAATCAATTATGCAAATAGAAATAAAATTTTGTTAATTGGTATCACCTCAAAAAGGAACTCTGAACTTTCTAAAAATAGCGATATAAGGTTAATTACTCCTGAAGTAAAAGAGGCTGGACTTAACATGATACCAACATCGAGTACAATCAATCAATTAAGTATCGGAGATGCCCTGGCAATATCGGCCTTAAGAAAGAATAAAATTAACAGTTTTGATTTCAAAAAATTTCATCCATCAGGAAGTCTTGGGGAAAAATTAAAAACAGTTGATGATTTGATGTTAACAAAAGATAAAATACCTTTTATAGATGAAAATACACCAATGTCTAAAGCATTAAAAATTATGACAAGAAAAAAACTTGGTACCCTAATTGCAAGAAATAAAAAGAGGTATACAACTGGAATAATTACAGATGGTCAAATAAGAAGATTTAGTTCAAAAAACTTGCCTTTCAAAGTCCTCAAAGTCAAAAACGTTATGACGAAAAATCCAATAAAAGTTGAAAAAAACACCCTGGCTACAAAGGCCCTTTTAATTATGAATGAAAATAAAATTACAAGTTTATGTGTTTACGATAAAAAGAAAAAATCGACCACTATCGGTATTATTCATGTCCATAATATTTTGAATAAAAAAATTTATTGATCTAGATGGTAAATAAAAGAATCTATCAAGTTATATTACTACTTTTATTATTTTTGATTTGTATAACCTTTTACCAAATATATTTTTCTGAAAAAAAGAAAAATACACAAGAAAAAATTTCCACAATTAAAATTGAAAATAATAGTCAGGTTGAAGATTCAAATGAAATGATGTCTAATGTTATTCAAAACTTAAGATATGTCTCAAAAGATTTATTGGGTAATACATATGTAGTAACAGCCAAGTCTGCAAAGATTCAAAAAGATAAAGAAAATGAAGTAAAACTTAATGAGGTTAATGCAAAAATAATTAAACAAGATAATACGACTATTTTCATTTACTCAAAGACTGCTGATTACAACAAGATTAATCATAACACTGTTTTTAAACAAAAAGTTCATATCGAGTATGAAGAACAAACAATTGACGCAAATATAGTTAATCTTAATTTTTCAAATAATTTTATAGAAATTTTAGAAAATGTTTATTATATCAATGAAGATACTAAAATTTATGCTGATAAAGCTGAATTGAATTTATTAAGTAATGAGCTAAAAATTTCTATGATAAATACTAAAGATAAAGTTCAGATCAATGGAAAATATTAATTATGGCTATAATTAAAAAATTTCGGATTACTAATTTTAAAAAAAAGAAAGAACTACTAAAACTTGACAAAATTTCTTTGTATTTTGGTAAACGCAAGATATTAGAAAATTTAAATCTCAATTTAAATCAGGGTGAAATTCTTGGGTTGCTAGGTCCCAATGGAGTTGGTAAATCAACAATTTTCAATATAATTATAGGATTGTTGAAACCAAATTATGGATCAATAATCATTGGAAACGACAATGTAACCGAAGATCCAATATTCCACAGAACAAAAAAATATAAAATTAGCTATGTTCCTCAACATGGTGGTTATTTTCACGACCTAACATTAAGAGAAAACCTTAAAGCAATTAGTGAAATGGTAATTCAAGATAAAAAATTGCGAGACGAAAGAATAAATTTATTAGTATCAAAATTTGAGTTAGAGTCTTTACAAAATATAAAAGCTGAATTTTTATCTGGAGGGCAAAAAAAACGCTTAGTTATCTCTTTAGCTTTATTGAGTGATCCCAAAATTTTATTATTAGATGAACCTTTTGCGGCATTAGATATTATGACAATTAAAAACCTACAACAAATAATCGTTGATTTACAAACTCAAAATAACATTTCCATTATTCTATGTGATCATCAAGCAAGAGACTTATTATCATGTGTTGATTTAGCAATTGTATTATCAAATGGAAAAGTAATTGCAAAAGACACTCCTAATAACTTAATAAAAAACATCGATGCTCAAAATGCATATTTTGGAGACTCTTTTAAGATTAACTAGAATATTTTGAATGTCTTTTTTAAGAATTAATAATAAAATTTCTAGATATAATAAGACTTTATCTATAGATGGAGATAAAAGCCTTTCTATTCGGTGGGCTTTATTAGCATCACAATCATATGCTAAATCAAAATCACAAAATTTATTATTGTCAGAGGATGTTATTAATACATTAAATTGCTTAAAAAAATTAGGTGTAAAGATAAAATTAAAAAAAAATTTTTGTGAAATCAAGGGACGTGGACTAAATGGATTTAAGTATAAAAAAAATTTATTATTAGATGCTGGAAATTCGGGTACCTTAGGAAGATTAATTTTAGGACTCTTAGTTCACTCAAATAGTTCTATTAAACTTAAAGGTGATAAAAGTTTATCAAAAAGAGATTTTCAAAGAGTTATTGAACCTTTAAAGAAATTCGGAGCTGATTTCAAAAGTAATTATGGAAAACTTCCAATTATAATTAAAGGAACTAAAAATGCTAATCCAATAGTTTATAACGAAAAAAAAGGATCCGCTCAATGCAAAACTTCAGTAATGCTAGCAGCTTTAAATACAGAAGGAGAAACGATAATCAAAGCAAAAAAATCTAGAAATCACAGTGAGCTTCTTTTTAAAAATTTAAAATTACCTATTAAGATTAAAAAAAAAAAAGATTACGACCTCATTAAAGTTAAGGGTAAAAAAAAAATACCTGCTTTGAATTACAAAATACCATCTGATATAAGTTCATGTGCTTTTTTTATAGTGCTTACTATTTTATCAAATAATTCTCAATTAAAAATTAAAAATGTTAACATAAATCCCTCAAGAATAGGTATTTTATATGTACTTAAGTTGATGGGAATTAAAATCAAAAAAATAAATTTAAGGGAATACAAAGGAGAAAAGATAGCAGATCTAATTGTCAAAAGTGCAAAAAAAATTAAGTCTATAAATTGTCCCTCTAAACTTAATACCTCTGCAATAGATGAATTTTTATTAATTTTTTTAGTTGCAGCTAAAGCTAAAGGAGTTTCTTACTTTAAAGATTTATCTGAGCTAAATGAAAAAGAAAGTCCAAGGTTGAGATGGGGTTCAAAAATACTAAATAAAATGGGAATTAAAAATATTTTAACCAATAAAACTATAAAGATTTATGGAAATCCTAATTTAGAAATCAAAAAGAAAATAATTATCAAAAATTTTCTTAAAGACCATAGAGTTTTTATGACTAGTGTGATAGCGGCTTTAACTTTGGGTGGAGAATGGCAAATTTACAACAGGGACTCGATTAATACTTCATTTCCATCCTTTTTAAATAAAATAAACTCACTTGGAGCTAAACTTAAATGACTCTATGTTTATTACGTAAAATGTAAGAAAAAATAAGATATTTTTTGAAAATATTAGACATTTTATAATGATATTCTTAAAATTCATTCTTGATTATAACAATAATATTATCTAAAAGGTCATGTTTTTATAAAAATAGGAATAATACTTTAAATGGAAATATATAAAGATCTTTCAAATCCAAAATCAAAAGAATTTGAGCAATTATTAAATACGCAGCTCTCAAAAATAGTCATAGAAGAAGGAAAAATTATTGAGGGAAAAATTAATAAAATCACAGAAAAATTTGTTTTTTTATACATAGAAGGTTTAAAGAGTGAACCAGTCCTAGATATCAATGAACTTAAAAATATGGGTTTATCAGAAAAAATAAAAATCGGTGAAAAAATTTCAGTATTATTGGAAAAGATTGAGGATAAAAATGGTGAAGTAGTTGTTTCAGCTAATAAAGCCATGAAGATAGAGGGATGGAAAAAACTTGTTGATGCATATGAAGCTAATGAACCGATAATGGGAAAAATAACATCAAAAGTCAAAGGTGGATGTATAGTAGAACATATTGATACAGGATCACTTATGTTTTTACCTGGTTCTCAAATAAGTGACTCACCTCTGAAAGATATTAGCCATTTAATGAATGAAGTGCAAAAATTTAAGTTGATAAAGATAGATAAAGTTAGAGGGAATGCATGTGTCTCAAGACGAGAGATATTGACATCATTTAAAAAAGAAGACAAAGCCAAGATAATTGAGAAATATAATGTTGGTGATATTATAAAAGACGCAAAAGTAAAAGGTTACAGTTCATTTGGTTGTTTCTTTCATGTAAATAATGAATTAGACGTTTTAGTACATTTGCAAGAAATATCATACAGCCGAGTAAACCACCCTGATGAAGTGTTTAATATTGGTGAAAAACACGATTTGAAAGTAATCAGTGTTGATAAAGAGAAATTACAAGTTGGCTGCTCAGTGAAACAATTATCTCCAGATCCGTTTGAGCACATCGAAAATTATGAGCTTAAAAAAATTTATAAAGCGAAAGTTGTAAAAATCATGGAGTTTGGTGCTTTTTGTGAATTGGAGCCAGGTTTAACAACTTTACTACACTCAAGCGAATTGAGCTGGACTAAAAAAAATATTACTGCAAAAAAAATGTTTAAAGTTGGTGATATGATTGATTGTGTTATTACAGAGATAGATAAAGATAAAAGGCGTGTTGCAATTTCACATAGACTTACAAAAGAAAACCCTTTTGAAGTTTTTGAAAAGAGATTTCCTATAGGGACTATAGTAAATGGAGTAATAGTAAATAAAAATGAATATTCCTTATTTTTGAACATTGAAAACTTAGAAATTGATGCCTTCTTACATTGTAACGACTTAACCTACCTTAATAACGCAGAGGAAGAATTACAGAAATATAAAAAAAATGACAATCTTAAGGTTAAGGTATTAGAAATTAAATCAAGTGAACAAAAAATAAGGGTTGGCTTAAAACAAACAAAACCAGATCCGTTTGATTGGTTCAAAGATAAAAAAATAAATCAAACCATTACAGTCAAAATTATTTCAACTGATAGCAGAGGTCTTGTGGTCAGACCTGAGGGCTGTGAAATGGATTTCGTAATTAAAAAAAACCAAATTGCAATTAACTCTGCAGATGCTAGAACCTCTAGATTTACCGGAACCGGAGATGAAAGAATAGATTGTGCAATATCTGAGCTAGATATAAGTAAAAGAAAAGTAAGTTTGAGCATAAAATTATTGGAAGAAATAGAAAAAAAAGAAGCTTTAAAAAAATATGGATCTGATAGCTCTGGAAAAAATCTTCCATTTTCATCACTTTCTGAGGATTTAGATAAAAAAAAAAAGAAATAAAACACAAAAAATAAATTGGCTATTGTAAAATCTAAGCTTTTGAAACAGCTTTCAAAAAATTATCCTAATTTTTTGAAAAAAGATCTAGAGAAATTTACCGACATAATTTTAAATGAGATTAAAAGAAGTTTAAGACGTGGTGAAAGGGTAGAATTGAGAAATTTTGGGGTATTTTATAGTAAAATTCAAAAAGCTAGAATTTCAAGAAACCCCAAAACTAATGAAAAAGTTAATACACCAGAAAAAAAAACAATTCACTTCAAAATGTCAAAAGATTTGTTTAAAATTTTAAATAATGAAAAAAAATAAAATATTTGTTGCTTGTGATAGCACTAATATTTTAAAAATAAAAAAAATTATTAAAGAAACACAAAAAAAAAAGATTCAAGTAGGATATAAGTTTGGTCTTGAGTTTCTTAATTCAAAATCTGGAAGAAGTTTCTTAACTAAATTAAAAAATAAAATAATTTTTGCTGATCTTAAAATTCATGATATTCCTAATACTTGTGTGTCCACTATAAGGGCAATAAAAGATTTGAAAATAAATTATTTAACAATTCATATCAGTTCGGGTCTTGAAGCTTTAAAAGCTTGTAAAAAAATATCTGGAAAAATGAAGTTAATAGGTGTCACAACATTAACCTCTTTTAATAATAAATCTTTAAAAGAAATTGGTTATAATAAAAATGTTGATCAACTAGTGTCACATCAAGTGAAATTAGCAAAAAAGGCTAACTTAGATGCTATTGTGTGTAGTGCACATGAAGTCAAGATTGTTAAAAAATTTTTTAAAAAAGAAATCATTACCCCAGGAATTAGATTTGATACTAAAACAGACGACCAAAAAAGAGTTGTTACTCCAAAGCAAGCTTATAAAAATGGGAGTGATTGGCTAGTGATAGGAAGGCCAATTACAAAAGGTAATATAAGAAAAAACGTACAAACATTAATTGATCATTTGGGTCAATGATCAAAAATTTAAAAATTTGTGGGATCTCAGATCCAAAAACTTTAAATTATATTTTAAACCATCCGTATCCACCAAAGTTTATTGGTTTTATCACAAATTATAAAAAGAGTAGAAGATATGTTGAATACAAAAATTTAAAAAATCTAATAAACATTAATAAAAAACAAACTAATTTTGTTTCAGTGCTTGTAGATCCATCAGATGAATTATTAGAAAAAATTAAAGATCTTAATTTTGATTATTATCAACTTTATGATGTTGGTCCTGTCAGAACTATAGAAATCAAAAAAAAATACAAAATTAAGATTATTTCAGCACTTACAATTTCAAATAAAAAAGATGTAGATAGATATAAAGATTATTTAGAAATTTCAGATATAATTCTTTTTGACTCAAAAGGTTACCACAGATCTGAAAGCTTTGATCATGACCTGTTAGAACAGGTGCCTAATGAAGTAAATAAAATGATTGCAGGAAATATTCAAATAGATGATATTCCTAGTTTTAAAAATAAAGACTTCATAATTGATTTATCTGGATCGATTGAAAATAATGAAGGGAAGAAAGATATAAATAAAATTGATAGATTGTTAAAATTATTTGCAAATACATGAAACTTAAAAAAGGAATACCAGTTATAGATCAAGGCGATAAACTTGGATTTTGGGGAGGTAAATTTGGGGGAAACTTTGTTCCTGAAACGTTAAAAAAACCTATCGAAGATTTAGAAATTCTTTTTAATAAACTCAAAAAAGACAAAAAATTTATAAATGAAAGAGATAAGTATTTTAAAAATTGGGTTGGGAGTCCTACTCGTTTTATCAAATTAGAAAATTTAACAGAGCACGTAGGTGGAGCCCAAATTTGGTCTAAAGTTGTATCTGATGCAAATGGAGGTGCACATAAAATTTATAATGCTACTGTTCACTGTTTGCTTGCAAAGCGTTCTGGAAAAAAAGTTATTTGTGGAGACACTGGTGCTGGGTATGCAGGTAAAATGTTAAGTATGGCAGCCAAAAAATTTGGTTTAAAATGCAAAATTTTCATGGGTGTGAAAGATATTCAAAGGCAACAACCCAATGTGAGAGCAATGAAAAAAAATGGAGCTGAAGTTATTCCGGTATATTCTGGAAGTCAGACTCTTGTAGATGCAGTATCTGAGTGCATGCGTTACTGGGTTGCAAATTGTGATAAAGTTGCAATGTGTGTTGGTAGCACCGTTGGTCCAGCTGTATTTGTTCGTATCTGTGGATGGAGTACAAGTCAAATATCAAGAGAATTAAAAACTCAATTAGTTGATGAGTTTGGGTCAATTCCAAAGAAACTTAAACTTTATAACTGTGTTGGAGGGGGAAGTTCTAGTTTTGGTTTTTGGAATGAGTTTATGGATTACGATAAAAAACAATGTGAATTTATTGGTGTAGAAGCTGGTGGGCCAGCAAAAAGTAAAAAACACGCAGCACCACTAACATATGGATCTAAAATAGGAATTCTTCATGGTGCAGCTCAATATGTAAATCAAAATACTGATGGTCAAATAGAGGAAACAGAGTCAATTTCTGCTGGACTAGATTATCCAGGTATTTCTCCACTTCATTGTTTTCTTAAGGATACAAAAAGAGCAAGATACATTGCAGCAAGTGATGAGGAAGCTTTAAACGCTTATAAACTTGTAACAAAATTTGAAAAATTAAAACCCTCCTTAGAACCAAGTCATGCTTTCTCAGTTGCAATAGCAGAGGCAAAAAGATTTAGCGAGGATACAATTGTTGTAGTAAATAGTTGTGGAGATGCTTACAAAGATCGAGCAATAATAGAGAGAAGATTGGGAAAAAAATATGTCTAATCTAATCAGTTATGCATTTAAAAAAGCTAAAAGTGAAAAAAGGCCTGCTCTATTAACTTATACCGTAGCTGGAGATAGTTCAAAAAAACAATCCTTGGAAATATTAAAATCAATCTCCAAAAAGGTTGATATATTGGAGATTGGTGTGCCTCACAACACTCCAGTTGCCGATGGAAGTCAAATTCAAACAAGCTCATATAGAGCAATCAAAAATGGAATTAAAGTAAATGATATTTTTAAAATTGTAAAAGATTTTAAAAAATTTGATAAGTATAAACCAGTTATATTGATGGGGTACTATAATATGATCTTTCAATATGGTGAAAATAAATTTTTAAGAAAATGTAAAATTTCAGGAGTAAATGGATTAATAGTTGTAGATTTGCCTTGGCCTGAAAATAAGAAATTTGCGAGTAAATGTAAAAAAAAATCAATATTTTTTATTCAACTACTATCACCGACTACTACTAAAAATAGGTTAAAAAACATAATTAAAGACTCACATGAAATGATTTATTTCATATCTATGCTTTCTACTACTGGAGGAAAGCTTAAAGTTTCCTCCAAAGAAATATTGTTTAACTATGATAAAATAAAAAAAATCAACCCAAAAAAAAATGTTGTGATTGGTTTCGGTATCACTGAAAAAACTATAAAATCACTTAAAAAAGCTGATGGTTTAGTTGTTGGAAGTGCTATTTGTAGGGAAATAACGAATTCTTTAAAAAAAAGACAAAATCCGGTCACAAATGTTTATAATGTCGTAAATAGACTGAAAAATAAAATTAAATGAATTGGATAACAAAAATAATTAAAGCTGGTGAAAAAATAAAAACAGCTATTCATAAAAGAGCAACTAAAGAAGAAATTGCAAATAGCGATTGGACTAGCTGCTGTAAAGGTCCAATTTTAAAAAAAAATTTAGAAGAAAATCTTTGGGTGTGTCCTGATTGCAATAAACACCACAGAATAAATCCAAAACAACGATTTGATGTTTTTTTTGGAAAAAATAATTATGAAATTTTTAAAACACCAATTCCAAAAGATGATCCACTAGACTGGACAGATTCTAAATCTTACAAAGATAGATTAAAAAGTGCGAGAAAAAAAACAGGACTGGATTGTGGTATGATGGTTGTTTCTGGCTCAATTAATAATATTAAAGTTACTGCAGTTGCATCTGATTTTGAATTTTTAGGTGCTTCAATGGCAGCTGCAGAGGGTGAGGCATTTTTATATGGTATTCAACATGCCATCGAAAACAAAACTCCTTTTGTTTGTTTTAGTTCCGGAGGAGGAATGAGAATGATGGAAAGTTTGATTTCATTATCTCAAATGACAAGAACAACTATGGCTATTAATGAATTAAAAAAAAATAATCTTCCTTATCTGGTTTGTTTAACGGATCCGACTGCTGGTGGAATTACAGCCTCTTACGCAATGTTGGGGGATTTACACATTGCAGAGTCAGATCACGCTTTAATTGCTTTTGCTGGGGCTCGAGTTATCGAAGGAACGGTAAAAGAAAGTTTGCCAGAAAATTTTCAAAGAAGCTCTTATGTTCAAAAAACTGGATTTGTAGACTTAATTCTCGACAGAAAAGATCTTCAAGAAAAAATTGGGATTTTAATTTCAATTCTATTAAATAAGAAACCTGTTATAAGCACTGAAGAAAATGAAACTTCAGAAGATAGTCAGTCACTTACAAAAGCTGCATCCTAAAAAGATAGATTTAAGTTTAGACCGTATAAAAATTCTTTGTGAAAAATTAGGTAATCCTCAAGAAAAAATAAAAGCAATATCAGTAGTAGGTACAAATGGAAAGCAATCTACAATTAATGCAATTTTTTCAATTCTCAAAGAAGCAAATATAAAATGTAATGTTTACACGAGTCCTCACATTCGAAAAATCAATGAGAGATTTGTTTTTAACAATAATATGCTTAATGATGAAGAATTAATTTATCTTTTTGAAGAAGTTGAAAAAATAAATGATCAAAATCCATTAACTTTTTTTGAAGCCTTGACTGCTTGTTATTTTTATAAAGCTGCTCAATATTCTGATAATATTAATTTAATAGAGGCAGGTTTGTTTCATAGATTTGACGCCACCAATATACTAAAAAATAATTTAGCAAGTATAGTTTGTTCTATTAGTAAAGATCATCTCGATTGGTTACCAAAAGATCAAAAAACTATCGAAAAAATTGTATTTGAAAAAACATCCTCTCTTTTAAATTCTAATATAATTGTATCTAAACAAAACTCGTCTGAAACAACTGAAAGTATCAAAAAATCAATTTCACAAAACTTATCTAATAAATTGTTCTTTAATGAAGATTATAGTTATTCTAATGGAGAGAATGGTTTTTTTTATTATGAGGATAAATTTGGTGGCTTAAAACTACCGTTGCCGAATATTCTTGGACAATTTCAGTTGGAAAATATTTCAACAGCAATAGCAACGATAAGACAACTAAATTTAGAAATTAAGGATGATGATATAAAAAAAGGAATTACAAAAATAGAAAGTATTGGCAGATTACAAGAAATAAAGTCTGGGAAAATTAAAGATTTGATTAAAAATAATCAATTATTGTTAGATGGAAGTCATAATGAGGATGGCGCTAGAGTTTTAAATGAATATCTCCAAACCTTAGATTGTAATAAGCATTTTATTATAGGAATGATGTCTAATAAAAATCACGAAGAATATATTAGCCACTTTAAAGATATTTCGTCTCTAACCACTGTTGATATCCCTAATCAGCAAAACGCCATCAGTGGTAAAAAATTAAAAGAGAAATTTCAAAATGTTTTTAATGCTAAATACGAGGAAAATGTTGAGAAAGCAATTAAGTCCTTAAAACTTAAAGAAAATGATATTTTAATAATTACAGGATCTTTGTATTTAGCCGGTGAAATATTAAACTTAAATTAGATATTTTTTTCTAAAAACTCTTTCATGTGGCTTTCGGGAACGCCACCAACTTTTCTATCAACCTCAACACCTTTTTTATAGATAATAACTGTTGGAACACCTCTTATTCCAGCTGCACTTCCCGTATTAATGCCGCCATCTTCTATATCAGCGTAATAAAAACCAGCTTTCTCCTTATACTCAACTGCAAGTTTATCCATAATTGGTTTTAGAGATTTGCAAGGGCCACACCAAGCTGCACTAAACTGGATTACTGAAACGTCTTCATTTTTAATTTTGTTTTCAAAATCTTCATCTTTAAAATCTATAAGCATAAAACCTTTCTATAAACTTGTGTCTTAAAGTCAACTAGGCAATTTCATATTTCTTTTCAATAGACATAATAAAATCATTTATTTCCTCTAGTTTATTTAATTCAATTTTATCATCTCTTTTATCTGCTTGATCTCTCAAATAATCGATTTCACTATATGCCATATTAACAGTTTGCCACTTTTCCTTATTCTTGCTTAATATACGTCTAGCAATTTCACTTTTAATATTTTTATATAAATCGGGTGGTAAAATTTGAGGGGCCTCTTGATAAATTATTTTTTGACCAAACCAGCTACATCTTTTGTCTGTAAATTTATCTAGCATTCTCAACTTTTCTTCCCAAGATGAACTATGCCAGGTTTTAAAAAGAGCAGTATCTTTATTAGGAATAAATTTTTCATACAAAGTCTCTTCAGGTAACAAATCTTCCTGGGTTTTAGTTTGCTCCTTTTCCTCTGCTGCCTCTCTATTTATAATTTGTATATTTTTACAAAAATTTTCATTATTTCTGACCATTTGTGCTCTTTTTTTTATTGTTTCTAAATCTAGGTCTGAATAGGGTTTTTGTTTTAAGGCAAACTCTTTATCCAAAATTACTGGAGCTTTATTGGTTTTTAAAACTCTTGTAGCCTTAGGACTATATTTTTTTAATATATCTCTTAACTGATTTACTGATAAATTAAATAATGGTTCTGGATCTCTTCTTAAATCCCAAACATATCCCCACGATGCGTAAGATGGATGAAAACAATGATTTGGATGAAGTGTGCTAGTGAGATACATCATATTTCTACCCTTCACATTTTCAAAAATAGAATATATGCCTTCATTTTTTAAAAACGTTTCTACGCTAGTTTTAGTTGATGTTTTTAAAAATGTTTCCCAATTTTCTTTATGTTTATCTTTAATAATTCGAAGGACCTTTAATGAATTTTGAGCATCAACGTAGGCAGTATGGCTTGCTGAAGTGTCAAAACCCTGCATTCTTGATAAGGATTCTAATGCTAAGCTTGGGTTTCCCGCCTCAGTTAATTCTGTTTTTAAAGTTTCAGAATTTAAGGTTTGAGCTGCCCTGGCTATGTGTAAACCATCATGCTCACTATTAGGCGATGAGTGAGTAGCATAAGGATAACGATTACCCTTAAAAAAATTAAAGTGAAACATTCTTCGATCAAAATTTAAATTTGACCAGCCCATAAACATTGCTGGGGCACATTTTGAAAAAAAATTTTCAACAGCACCTAAAAAATCATAATGTGAATAATTGCCTTTAGTTAATAAATCAATACTAGTCGAATTTACTAGCAACGCTTTTGCACTGGGTACTTCTCCCTCTGGCATACGGCCTCGGATGTTTAACTTTCCAATTTCTTTTAAATTTTTATCAACTACAACAGCTCCAACTTCAATTATGGATCCCCATATTGTTGAGTTTGTTGTCTCTGTATCGTAAATTACAATTTTATCCATTTTTTTATTGAACCAAATTATTCATCTCATTAAATTTTTTTAATCTACCTAAAAACAAATTTTGATATGTTATCAGTTCTGGCCCTTGAATCTTAAACTCTTGAAACAAATTATCAACTGTGCAGACTAGAATAACACATGCATTAATGTTTGAATTATAAACAACATTATGTGCTAAAGAGTAAGCTGCAGTTTGTAAAAACCAAGAATCTATGTACTCAATTTTTTTTGGTTTGTTGGACTGCTTAAAATCAATTATCGTTTCTTTTCCTTCATAAACACCGACGCAATCTGCTGTTCCTGCATATCTATCAGGATAATGCATAGTGGCCTCCACACCATATATTTCCTCTAGTCTGTTTGTTAAACCTTTATCAATAATCTCTTTTGCCATTTTTTTATATTGCTCATTGTCTTCAAAGAAACTCAAATTTTCTCTTCCCAAAAGAAAAGACTCTAAATAGCTATGCATCTGAGAACCTCTGCTGCTTGCAGCCTTAGTAATAGCTTCAGCTTCTTTGTGACCAGTTCTCTCTCTCCAATTAGCTAAAGCTGCTTTATCTTCCTCGGATTTAGTTGCATCAAGTATTGAAGTTACACTCGGTAACTTTGCTTCTCCTAATACGTATCTTCTTACTCCATCTTCTGTCGCTCTTGAACTCGTAGGATAGTCATATTTTTTGTTCCAACGCATGTGATTTCTTATAGACGGTATTATCTGAAAAAAGAAATTATTTTTTGACTTGTTTATTTCTTTCAACAAAACTCTCAACGTTCTCTGTTAGAACAGCTTTTTCAACTTGCTCGGGATCTTTTATATTTTCTAAAGTTCTAGTAATTGATCTTGCATCTTTTCCAAAACTATCAACAACTGTCATAGCCTCTTCAAGTTTTTTTCTTAATTTATAAATATTATCAAAATGACTAGAAAATCTCGTGCTTATAGTTTTTAAATGATCATAAATCTCTGTTGCGTGTTTTGAAATTTTAAGAGACTGAAAGCCCATGTGTAAAGACTGTAGGTAAGCTGAAAGAGTATTTGGGCCACAAATTACTATTTTATATTTTTTCATTAATTCTTGTGTCAATAGCTCTTTACTGCTTGGGTCTTGATACTCAGTTAACTCTTTATAAAGACTTTCTGTAGGAGCGTACACTATTGCAAAATTTGAAGTTTTAGGTGGAACAATATATTTTTCCATGACACTTTTTGCTTTAGCCTTAAATGCACTTGCTAATTTTGTTCTAGCATCAGCAACTGCCTTCTTATCATCTGCCTCGTGCGCATCTGTAATTGCCTTAAATTTTTCTACTGGAAAATGAGAATCTACCGGAACCAAAACATCCCCTTGAAGCTTGATTGCAAATTCTACGTTTTCACTTGTATCTTCTTTCATTTTGACATTTGTCATATATTGAGACGCAGGTAATAAATCTTTAATTAGAGCATCCAAAGAATATTCAGCCAAAGTTCCATACTTTTTAACCCCTGCTAAAATTTTAGTAATCCCCTCTTGGCTTTGATTTAGCAATTTTACTTGTTCGTTAAAATTCCCAACTTTCTCATCGACTTTAGTTAAGGCCTCGGTCATATCTTTTGTAACCCCAGTTGATAAAGAGTTAAATGAAGTAGACATCGAGCTTAGTGATGTATTAATTGTGGAATTAAGGCTGTCTTTTAACCTCACTATTTCAGCATTTAAATTAGCCAATTCCTCAGCTTCTTTATTTTCACTTTGATTATTGTTATTACTTCTTTGTTTAAGTAATAAAAAAATCACCACAACAATAAGAGCTAAAAGTAAATATATTAACGAATCTTGCATAATATCTTAATTATTCCCTCTTTCATTAAAGTAAACAAGAAAAAAATAATTTTATGTTAAAATGAGGAATAGATATATTATTAAGACAATATTTTTTAATCAAGTTTTAATGATATGTACAAACAAATAACTATAAAAAATATAAAAACATTTTCAAAAGAGCAAAACTTAAATATAGCTCCATTAACACTACTATATGGTGAAAATAGTTCTGGAAAAACGACCTTATTAAAAACTTTTGATATCATACATAATATTTTTTCTGAACAAGAAGTAAAAAGAGGCAAAAATGTTAGCCAAAAAGATACTCCATTTTATAGAAATGAAAATATTCAAAATATTTCCTCAAAAAAAATTCACTACTACACATCAAGGCTGAATAAAAAAAATATAAATATTGAAATAAATATGGATATTCATTACCCAACATTTGTTAATGATTTAAGTAACTATTTTGATAATGTGAAAAAAAAAACTATTTACCATCAATTTAGCAGCGATAAATCTTTACCATCTGTAGCTACTTATTTTACACCAGATAAAAAAATTTCTGTAAAAAAAGAAGAAGTTTTGTCTATTCCGATTAAAATGATTATTTCAATAAAATATTATAAGAAAAAAAAATCAAGTAAAATTGAAAGTATTGAAATTAAAAAAGATAATGATGAAAGATTAGTTAAATTAAAGAGAATAGACAAAAATTATAAAAAAATAACTGATATTCATGAAGTGGGATATATTAGTGAGAGATTTTCTAGAATTTTAGCAAGACCAGATAGATATAGTGGCACTTATCATAGGGGCAGGCCAATAGCAGAACCTGATTATTTCGTTGATAAAGAACTTTACAGTGATTATGAAATCATTACAGGAAAAAAATCTTGGCAAAATTATTATGACTCTTACAAAAACACTTTCAAAGAAGATACAAATATTCAATTCAGAAAAGAGGCTTTTAAATTTTTGTCTGATAGAATTTTAAGCTATAAATATTTTGGTCCATCACTAATTGAAAAAGATCCCTTAAAGGTAAGCATTTATCATTTAGTAAAAAAAATAATTGAAAAAGATAATAGTTCAAAAAATATAGAATTGATCAAAGACGAAATAGACAAATGTAATCAACATCTTAAAAGTTTTGAAATTAACTTTAAAAACAAACCTGCAAAAATAAAACCTGCAGATAAAAAATGGTTAGATAGACTTTCGAAAAATTATGTCAAAGATAAAAATTTTCTTAATCAGCTAAATATTCAATTTGCAGAAGATGAGGTTTTTTATGAGACTAAAGCTGGTAAAAAATTTAAAGAAATGAATTTTAAAAAGCGTTGTGAGATAGAATTTGCAATGATGTTATCTGAGGATTACAGTAATATAAACTTTTTTGTAATCGACAATTTGTTAAAAGGAAAGAAACCAAAGACTTTTTTACAGTTTGCTAATCATGCCATTTCTGAAACTAAAGCTCTTTACAAAGTTAGAGCCACAAAAAAAAGTTCAAACGTAATGTTTTGGCAAATAAGAGAAAATGGCCAGCATTCTCATACAACATACGGTATTTTTCGATATATAACTAAATTTATTGAAAATGGATCTAATAATGTATTCTATAAAGGCAAAGACCTATTTGGAAATATAGAACCAGCACCATTGTTTAACCCGAGTTTAAATGTTTTTAGAAAATGTATTTCTGAAATTAAAAAAATTGTTAATAATTTAATTATTTGCCACCCTAATAAGACTGATGTTTTTTGGTCAGTTCCAAATGAAGGTGATTATCCAGAAGATTTTTTAGAAAAAATTGAAAAATTAGCTAAAGAAAAAAAATTGAGTAGATCAGAAATAGCTGCACAAGATGAAAAAATTCGAAAAGAATTTGTCGAAAGGCAAAAAAGAGTAATAGATGCGCATAGAATTTCAGCTAATGGAGCGAATTTCGATAATATAATTTCAAATAATCCTAAATTATTAAAAGAATTAAATAAAATATTAAAAGATGTTTTAAATTTAAAACTAGTAATAATTACACCAAAATTTCTTAAAAAAATTCTTAAGGATCCAAGTTTATACAATGCGTTTAGAAATGCACAACGACGAGGCTTGATGTATCCGACAGGTATGGGCATGTACAGAAGAAATAAATTTATTATGTTGCAAGATTTAAAATTTAAAAGAAAATTCTATATTCACGGAGAAGAAGTTGGTAAAGGTCCAACTAATATTATACCTTTTTTAGCTCAAATTTTATCTGATCGACCAAACTTAACATATCTTGTTCAAGAATTAGAAAATAATTGGCATCCAAAATATCAATCTAAAATAATTGAATTAATAGCAAGAATCATCAAAAGTAGAGTCTCTAGAACTTTTATTTTAGAAACACATAGTGAGTTATTTGTCCTACAAGTACAAAAGCTAGTTCAAAAAGGAATTTTAAAATCAAATGAAGTATCGATAAACTTCATTTCAAGAAATAAATTAGGAGACTCTGAAGTTCATCATCTTCCATTAAATTCGCAAGGTGGATTTGAAAAAAAATGGCCTGGTGGCTTTTTTACTGAAAGAATGGAAATACTTACATCTTAATATGCCTTTTGTTACTTATTCAATAGATCGTAACTATTTTAAGAATTTTAAAGAATTGAAATCTAATGATCTAAGTAATTTTAATATAGACTTAAGTGATTTTAATCTTAATCAAAAAGCTATTCTTATTTCAGATTCTAAAAATGATATCAAACAATTTTTAGGAAAAATAATTAATGATTTATCAAATGATAGTTTAAATAATTTATCCCTTACGGAAAAAAAAGTTTTATTAGAAGATGCCCTTAATAATTTAAATCAAAGTCTTGAATTCAAAACTGGCGAAAAAGAAAAAAGTGAAATACCAATTGACTTTATAAAGGATTTTAAAAATCAAATTGACAGGGAGTTAAAAATAAAAATACTCGAAGGAAATTTTTACCCAGAAGATTTTAAAAATAGTACCGACGAATTTTCAATAAAATTTTTAGGAAAATTAAAAATTTTTATACAATCCAAAGCTTCTTCTCGTGAAGAAAAAATTAATATGGTAAATATTTACCATAAAGAATTAAGTAATTATGTATTACCTAATCAAGATAGTATTTTTTGTCCAAGTCTTATTGATTTCAAAAATAAATCTTTTGGATATATTTTAGAAAATTTAAGAAAAATAGAATACGGAGTTAATTTACTTTATAAATGGTGGCAAAAATTACCCGAAAATATAAGACCATCAGAATTTAAGGTTCTTACAGATATCCCTTCTTGCCTTAGTAAAGAGCAAAAAAAAACTATTACATATAATGAGATAAAATTACTAGAGAGCAAGATTGAAGAATTGTTGTTTTATAATAACAAAGAAAATAAAATTAAAGCTAAGGTAAAAATTATTAAACAAAAAGATATGCCTGGTCATCTAGGATGGAAACATAAAAGACATTGGATTTTAGGTAAAAAAATTAATCAAAGTACAAAAATTGAGAATATAAATTTTTACGCAATAAAAAGTGACTTTGGAGTGGAAATTGTGGATGAAAATAACAACTCAAAATTGAACAATAAGATGGAATTAACAGTGGTAACTAATAAAAACATCTCACAAATGAGGGATATTTCTAATTATTTGATCCAGGATGCAAAAAAAAGAGAGAAACTGCCTTAAATTTGCTACTTTTTTGTAATATAAGATTTATATCAGATCGTTGACAGATAAGAATTCCAAGAATAAATAAGACTATAAGAGTAAATAATTTTTTGTGCATCAGACTTATGAATGCAGCACAAAAACACACAATATAACTTTCTTTTAGCAATAAAAATCTATTGCGAAAAGCTCCCAAATAACATCAAAAAAAAGACTGATCTTGAACTTTTAGATATTGCTAAAGCCAATAATTCTCAATCACAATACGCTAAGACATTAATAATCAATAGATACCTTCCTAAAGTATTGAAAGATTCTAAGAGAATATTTAATGGCCAAAATTCAAACCCATGGCATAGAGAGGACATAATTCAAACTGGTATTAAAGGAATAATCAACGGTATTAATTCATTTGATAAGACGAAAGGAGCTCATAAGGACAAAAGTGGTGCTTTTACAAAAACAATTTGTCTTAATATTTCTAAATATCTTAATAAAAAAAAGACAAATTACGATCCTCTATTCAGTGTTGAAAAAGGAGCAGAATTTAAAAAAGTTTTCTACAATTATTATAAAAAACTAAAAAAAATTAGAAAAAAATTAAAGCTTGATATTAGTACCAAGATAGAAGACTCAATACTCATCAAAGAATTTGATTGCAAAATAGAGACGTTAAAAGAAGTTCAATTCATTCATCAAGGTATTGATAATGAAAATCATATAAGTGAAAGTAATTTTGATGATAGAGATCTCTGGAGTTTTGTTGATTTTGCAGCAACAGAAGGAATAATTGATCCAACAGTTAATCAACCTCAAAATTTAGAAGATCATTATATAGAAAAAAATAATCAAAGAAATATCGATGAGTATAAACAAATCTTAACTCAAAAAGAATGGGAACTTTTATATTTACTTAATAATGGAAATGATAAAGGATTTATTAAGAATACCTTAAATATTTCAAAACAACGATTTTCTTTCTTAATAAAAAGTATTTCCCAAAAAGTACAACAGCATGATGGGTATCGTTTACCAAACTAGTCTTGGGAGTATGTATATGGTTATGCGTTTTAACTTTAAAAATAAACTTAACAACAGGAGGTCCACTTCAAATAACGTAATTAGCTTTAGTAAAAGCAGCTGTCGAGTAGCGGCAACGCCTCGTACCCTTGGATCTCTCCATTTTCCTTTCTTACATAACCAAGGGTCTTTCAACAGCTGCAATACTAAGGCTAAAAATAAAGTTACTAAAATTCATTTAAGAAGCTTTACTAGCAGAAAATCATGCTGGGTATTTAAACAAATTTTAAAAAGACGATTTAACAGACTTTCAAATAAAAAATTAACTATTCGAACAAATATTCGAGGAACTAAAATTCAATATTTTTATGGAGCAAACAGATGAGTAACGAAACAGATATTAAAAATAAAATAAAATCAAACTCATCTTTATTTACTAATTTTGTAAAAAATGCTGTTTCAGCATCTCCAAAAGTACAAAACAACTTTCTAGATGTCAGCACTCAAGTTGCTCTTACTGTTCAGAAGATTTTAGAAGATGCAGATTTAATTATAAATCTTGAATACAAAGGAAAAGATTTCTGGTCTGAAAATAAATGTAAAACTTCATGCTTTGTTGATGGTGGAGTTGATAAAACATCTATAATCAGTAGCGCACCACTTAGTATTAGAACTGGTAGCTACATCGTTAAGCCAGATGCTGCAGATAAAAATAGAGAATTCTTTGAGGAAAGTATGGTGTTTTTAGGTGATCTATATGACCCTAAAAACGAACTGTATGACTTTGCGGAAGACGATTTTGATGAAGATCAAATGCTTAATAAGAAAAAAGATGGTGCTAGAATAATTTTTGAAGCAGTCACTATTGTTAAACACATTTTGTTAAATAGAAAATTTGATTACTGCTTTTTACATGGCCCTATTGAAGCAACTGTAATGCCCTTTACAGTAATGGGTTTTCCAACATTTACTAAATTTGCTGTTGAAAATATGCTTCCTTTTTATAGTAAAAATAAGCTTAATGCAGAAGCAAGACATTTCATCAATGTTTATTTAGAGGCTCTTAATTCTATTAAGAAAAGTAAGTTTCCTATCTATGGAATTGTGGAAACATCTAATTCAGCACCCTACATCAAAAACTTACTATTTAACTATAAATCTAAAGGGACTATCTCAGAAAAAGATTTTAAAAACACTCTTGCAACTATCAAAAAATATAAAATTACAGACTCTCACTTATTAGAAATAATTTTACAAAGTGGCCAAGCAATTAAACCTCTTGAGGTAAAAAAACAAATTCAAGGATTTGGTGTTACTTCAGGATCAGCTTGGGAAGATAAAATGGACTCTTTTCCAAGTGTTCATATTGGATATATCAAGATTAATAATCATTCAGCGCCCATTAGAATTGAGACACTAAATCCATCAAAAAACCTGATTAAAGATTATGAATATATTCTAGCTACAGCTAAATTATTGCCTAACTATGGTTTTCCAGTAGGTTTAAATGTAGTCGACAAATTTGCCAAAATTCCAAATTGGATGAGTAAAGCCTCAAGAAAATATTATGCAACTCATTTATTAAAACAAGCTATTAGAAGTAAAGATCAGAACACGATCAGTTTAGCAGTAAAAATTTTATCAAAAAAAGTAAGGTCTTGGAGAAATAGACCATTAGGAGGATTAGCAAGATAATGAATACTAAAAAATGGAAATCAATCGGTACTGTTTTGGGTGAAACTAATATAAGTGAATTTTACTTTAGCCTTAAAAACTATAAAGCTAAAAAAGGTGACATCATCACTACAGAGTCAAAAGTTCCATCAAGTGAGGGAAAAATTGAAGAAGTAACAGTTTGGGGTAAAATTTCCTCAATCGAAAGCTCAAATGTTTTCTTTCCAACTGAAGCTGCTCAAGAATTAACAAATGAAAATATTAATATTAGAGACACTATTCTTCCAACAACCAGAGATGAGCTTATTTGTAAAGTTATCATCTTAGGTTTTACTTTGAAAAATAACTTAAAATTAATGCCCTTAAACTATCCTGTAAGACCTGCTGCACCAGTGAGTTATCCATCTAGTGAAGATGTAGAGGCTTTATTAATCTCTGATTTAAACTCTAAACATCCGTTATTTATTGGAAGTTTACTAGCTAGAGATGCAGTTAAAATTAAAATTGATGCTGATAATTTAGTATCTCGTCATGTTTCAATCTTTGGAATGTCAGGCTCAGGTAAAACTGTAATGGTTAGAAGAATAATGGATGAACTTTTAAAGAAAAAATATCCAATGTTAGTACTTGATATTCACGGTGATTATTTAGGATTCATCCAAAAACAAAAAAAAACTATATCCTAAAAATGAGGTCAAATTATTTTATCCTAATTTATCTGTAAGCTCGGATGACAAAGAAATCATTTACACTTTAATTGATAAACTTGGAAACTCACTAACAGATCCACAAAAAGATTTTTTAAGCTCACTATTAGAAAAAGTTAAATACGAAGGTGGTAGTTTACTAAAGTATATCGAGCTACTTGTTCGAAAAGCTAGAGAGTATGCATCAGACTCCTCAAAATCTTTTAAAAATATTCGTCCAGCTTCAATGTATGTTGTGGTTAGAAGTCTTGGCCAAGTTGCTAAAAAGTTAAAAAATATGGAGCAAACTAACTTTAGACATAGACAAAAAATGAGTAAATTAAAGTTCGAAGAATTACCAGATGCTGCAACTGAACCAGAAAAAATTATTAATAAAGGGCAGCTAAGTATTTTATATCTTAAAGGTTATGAAAATCTTCCAGCTAGTGCAATTGTCTCAATATTATTAGAAAATCTATTTAAACATAGACAAGAAGTGGAAGAAGAAATTCCACCTTTCTTAACAATTATTGAAGAGGCTCATAATTTCATACCGTCAAGATCTGAGGATAAAGATAACCTTCCATCAGTCGATACAATACGAAAAGTAATTACCGAAGGTAGAAAATTTGGAACTGGGGTAATGATTATTTCTCAAAGGCCATCACGATTAGATGAAACCATTGCTTCACAATGTAATAGTCAAATTGTATTTAGAATGGTCAATCAAAAAGACCAAAGAGCAACTACTAGAGACTCTGAAACTTTAAGTGTAGACGACTCTAAACAATTACCCAATCTTGCAAACGGCCAAGGTATAATTAGTGGCCAAGTAGTAAATTTCTCTCTTCCAGTTCAAATTAAATTTGATGCTGAATTAATCAACGATGATATTGGGAATGAAAATTTTATCTCTGCAGTGGAAAATTGGGATGACAAGGAGTCTGTTAAACAAAGAAAAAAATTCGCTAAAGATTTCTCTAATATAACTTCTATAGACAGAAGGAGAGCTAATTGATAGCAGATCCTTTACTGCTTAAAGCAATGTTATTTGCTGCAAAAGCTACATTAATTTTTCAAGCATGCTTAGTGTTTTACTTTTTTGGAAAAGATGAAAAGGTTCCTTATGCAGCTAGAAATATATTTTTTGTATTAGCTAATGCAGGATGTTTGTTTTTAGCAAGTGGTATAATTCAAGAAAACTCTTTTTTAATCAAATGTGGTATCTTTATCCTTATAGCTCAAGGTATGATTGATGCTCATTTTATCATCTCAAGATATGAGAAAATCAAAAAGATTGAAAAAGAATTAGAGGATGAAAAGTCTGATGCGAAAAAATAAAATTTTAGCAAATTGCCCAGCCTGTGAAGGTACAAAAAAAGTCAAAAATGTAAAAACAATTATTCAAGTAGGAAAATTTTACTTAGGAAAAGAAGTTTTTGAAGAGTGTAAACTTTGCCCAGAACTTTTAAGACAAAGATTATCTGAAATTTGTGAGGATACTATCCATTAATGACAAAAGTTATTTCTATTGATGATATGGAAATTGAATTTGAAAAACAAAATCCTGAAAGTATATGTAAATGGTGTGTTTATATTCGTGTAAGAAAAAAAGATAAAGATCAATTGTTATTTATGTTTAAAACTAATCACAAACCTCTAACTAGATTTACATACAACTCAGGAAACATTGTAGCAAAATCAAAAAAAACATTATCCGAAATTTTAAGTAATACTATGGAAGGAATAGAGGAACTAAAAACACTAGAAAAAAATATAAATGATGAAAAATAAAATCAGTTATAATATTTTTTTTCTATCAATAATTTTCATTTTCTCACTACTTCTAAATTACAAAAATCTATCAAAAGCTGATGAAAAATGGGCTATAAAAAAATTTGAAAAACTCACATATGCAAAAGTGTCAGGTGAAATTCAACATGGGGATGCTTTGAGTTTTTTTATTCTTGCAGAAGATAATTGTAATAAAATTTGGAATACATTCACATTTTTAACTTTTGAGAGACCAGGTGATATTAAACAACTTTTACATAAACATTTACCAATAAGATTAAATGGTCTAGATCTCACAGCCAAAGTTGAGGATATCAAATCCTTTTCGAGAGGTTATAAAGTAATGTTTAGTTTGGGTGTGTTTCCTATTAGGGAATATGTTTATTTTTTAAATGAATTTTATTCAGAGGAAAAAAAATATGAAATTGAAATCGTTGACGGGATTAATTTTAAGGCTGAAAAATATTTTGATATCCGTTTCAATAATTGGAAATTAGAAAATCTTGTTGTTTCAATTTCTAAAGCTAATAAACTGTGTAAAGAGATTATTACTAATACTGAAAAATTATAATTTATGAAAAGAAAAAGAATAAAGGAACCAAAACAAAACGGCCTTACCATGAAGCAAATTCAAGGATATATCAAAAGTGCTAAAGGTAGTAAAAAACTCTATTGGAAGGGTAGAAGAGACTCCTTTAAAGGTTCAATGAGATATCAAGATTGGTTGTTGTCATTAAAAAATAAAAAATAAATATGGATATTATTTTTTTATTTAAAGTACTTTTTTTTTTAGGTTCAATTATTGCTTTATATGCTGTTGTAAGAAATCTAGATATAATCAAAATTATTCTTATTTATTTTAAAGATAAATTACTTGGAAAGTAGTCTAATCAAGTTTTTTAATCCCTTCTTTTTACTGTTTTTCTTTGAAGTAAAAATACAAGCTTGAGATTTTAAAATTTCTCCATCTTTTAAAACTCTAAGATTATTTGCTCTTAAAGTCTCACCACTTGAACTTATGTCTGTGATCAATTCTGCTGAACCAGTAAAAGGGTACGCCTCAGTTGCTCCTAAACTATCAACTAATTTAAATTGAGTAACACCTTTAGAAAATAAAAAATCTCTGGTCAAATTTGCGTACTTGGTAGCAACTCTTAATCTTTTTTTCTTTTTATCTCTAAATTCAAATGCAATTTCTTCTAAGTCAGCTATTGTTTGAACATCAATCCAAGGATCCGGTATAGCTACAACTAAATTAGCTTTTCCAAAATTAAGTTTTTTAATAACATTTATTTTGTTTTGGGTATTTATCTCACTTTCTTTTAATAAATCAAAACCAGAAAAACCGATATCTAAAGAACCATCTCCTAATCTTTCAATAATTTCTCTAGCGTGCAAATATAAAATTTTTATGTTTAATTTATTTTTTATTGAACCTATCAAATCTCTTTCTCCTCGTTCAGAAATAAGCTTTAATTTTTTTTTGGTAAAAATTTTTAAAACATCTTTTCTCAACCGTCCCTTACTAGGTATTCCTATGTTTATTAAATTTTTCATAATTGATAATTTAAATTAAAAGCTGCTCCAACTGCGGGTACGTGTTTTTTTGAACCAAGATCAGAAATTAATTTGTCATAACGACCACCATTACAACAATTAATAATTTTCGACTTTGATTTGATGTCTATCTTAAAAACTATACCAGTGTAATACTCCAATTGTCTGCCAAAGGCTGATGAAAAAACTACATTCAATTTAGATATTTTATTTTTTGAGACAGGAAAATATTTCTGATCAACAAAAAGGTTTATTTTATGTTTTTTAAAAAACTTATTTAATTCCTTTGCAGCTTTATTTATTGGACACTTAATCTTTAAAAACTCTTTAATAATTTTCGATGTATTACTTCCTTTACTTGCTCTTCTTGGGTCCTTAATCTTATTATCAAACCTCTCTAAAATTTCTTTTAATGTTCTACCTGCAACAATAGATGATTGATCATCCTTTAACATTTTTAAATATCGTCTTTTGTCAACTTCAACAATAGTTGGATCTACATCAGAATTTGTCTCTAATCTTTTTAATAAATCACTGAAATAGTCTTCTCTCCAGAAATGTCTTGTAAGTCTTAATTTCCATCTTTTCGGTATATCTAGTTTAGATATTAAAAGATTAAAAATCTCTACATTGCCAATTGTGAGGGTGCCAGTTGAGTATTTCAAATTTTTTAGTGATTTAAGTGATGTATTTATTATTTCTTTGTCATCATTTTTTTCATCTTTTGATCCTATAATCTCAAAACCAACTTGATTTCGGATTATAGAGTCCTTTTTATTTTGAGATTTTCTATAAGCCTGTCCGCTATAAAATATTTTTTCTTTGCCCTTTAAATTGTTTTCTAAATATCTAAGACAAGAAGCAATCGTAAGGTCAGGTCTTAAACACAATTCATTACCTGTCTGATCTGTAAATGAAAAAATAAATTTTCTAAAACTTTCACCAGATCTTTGAACTATATGATTAGTCTCAATAACTGATGGTAATTCAATATATTTAAATCCTTTAGACTGAACTGATCTAAGGATTTTGTTAGATAAATTTTTTGATTTCATTTATTAAATTTTCTTTTGGAAATGTAATTTGGTTATTCTCCCCTTTAGCCCCAAGTAGATTTTTTAATGTTATTTTATTATCTTTAAATTCATTTTCACCGCAGATAACTGCGACTGGACATTCTCTTTTGTTAGCATAAGTAAGTTGCTTACCTAGATTTTTTTTACTATCCAAAAATATTTCAGAATTGATATTGTTTTTTCTTAAATTATCTAAAATTTCGTAATAATTTTTTAAATATTTTTCATCCATTACACAAACAATAACTGGATTTTGTACATCAACTTTTACTTGATTTAATTGCATCATTGCAAATAGCAATCTATCGACACCAATACTTACACCTGTCCCAGGAATATCTACACCCTTAAATCTCGAAATTAATTTATTATACTGTCCACCTGAGCAGATACTTCCAATATCAACTTCCTTGCCTTTAATATTTTTTGCTTTAAAATTTAGATTGGTTTCAACACAAAACCCATCGTAATAATCTAAACCTCTAACTATCGTAAAATTAGTTTTTACTTGATCGGAGTAATTGCCAAAGTTTAAAACTTCAAACAGTTCCTCTAATTCTTTAATGCCCTCTTGAGTAGCAGAATTTTTAAAATTTTCTTTAAGTTCCTTTAAATCTTTAATCTTTAAAAAATTTAAGATTTTTGAAGCTTGTACATCACTTAGGTTTGCTCCTTTTGTTATAGCTCCACTTTTATCTTTTCTCTCTTTTTTCAGTAATTCTTCAACACCCTTTAAACCAAACCCAGGTTTATCGAGTTTATCTATAGCTCTCATTACTTTGATTTGTTTATCTTTTTCAATTTTCAAATCTTCAATCAAACCTTGAACGATTTTTCTATTACTGACATTGATAGTAAACTGATCCTTTTTTAAACCACAATCTAAAAGTGTACTTGAAATTAAATTACAAAGCTCCGCATTAGCTTGTGCTGGATTAACATTTCCAACTATATCACAATCTGCTTGAGTAAATTCCCTGTACCTAGCATTTCCAGATTTTTCATTTCTAAATACATTTTGGATTGCATATCTTTTATATATTGAGGGAAGTTCTTGATTATTCTGTGCAACAAATCTAGCAAGTGGACTTGATAAATCATATCTTAAAGTAATATTTTTTCCACCATCATCAAATGTAAACACATCAGACATAGGATTGTTCTCGTCCTCTGCAAGGAAGGAGCCTATATTTTCACTAATTTCAAATGATGGAGTTTCTAATGGATTAAATCCATATTTAATAAAATTTTTCTCAATGACCCTTAATAGTCTTTTTTTGAGAAATAATTTTTTATTCCATCTATCTTCAAAACCTGAGGGTAATCCAGGAATTAATTTGTTTTCTTTATTCATTTTTTTGGTACTCCCGAGTAGAATTGAACTACTACCTATTCTTCCACAGAGAATCGTGACTACCATTACACCACGGGAGCGTATCCTTTTTTGTTTTATCTTATTTTGTTGTTATTTAAAATTATAATATATCTGATTATTCGCTAGCTTTAGCTAGCGTGGAAATGAGCGTGCACACCACTATTAATTCCTCTTAGAGCAAGTCTTTGAGTACCTAAGTTTATTTTGTAGTTAATCTCATTTTTATTCATGCTGAGCGTTTTAGACAAAAATTAAAATTATTCAACCCTAAAAAGAAAAGGACGTTTTCTCAATTTCTAAGAAAACGCCCCTTTAAATATTTAAATTAATCTAATTTTTTTAAGTTTACTGCTGAGGGACCTTTTGGACCGTCCTCTAATGTAAATTCTAATTTGTCAGACTCTTGGAGACTCTTTAAGCCTGCAGCTTTAACTGCTGTTATATGAACAAACGCATCTTTTTGTTTATCCTCTCTTTCTATGAATCCGAATCCTTTACGAAAATTGAACCATTTTACTGTTCCTTTTAATGTACTCATCTTTTTACTCGTCCTTTTGTTATTTATTATATAAAGAAGTTAATTTCTTTGTATATTAATTTCAAGATGTTTTGATGGTGCCTCAGGGCGGGATCGAACCGCCGACACAAGGATTTTCAGTCCTTTGCTCTACCAACTGAGCTACCGAGGCAAAATATTATCCCCTAAAGATAATTCTACCTTTAGTAAGGTCATAAGGTGTCATTTCCACAGTCACATTATCACCTTGTAATACTCGAATTCTGTTTTTTCTTAACTTACCTGCAGTATGTGCAGTCACTACGTGACCGTTTTCCAATTGAACTCTAAACATAGCATTAGGTAACAGATCAGTTACTTTACCCTTAAATTCAAGTAAATCTTGTTTTGACAAATTTTATTTTCTCCTAATTCGTTTTTTCACAGATTGAGCGTGTGCGGCCAACCCTTCATAATTTGCAAGAGTTATAACTGATGGTCCAAGCTTTTCAATACCCTTTTTTGATAAGTTTATATATGAAATTCTTTTGTAAAATTCATTAACACTTATGCCACTTGAAAATTTAGCAGAACCATTAGTTGGTAATATATGGTTTGAACCAGCATTATAGTCAGTCATTGCCATCACAGCATATTTTCCTAAACAAATAGAGCCAGCATTTTTAATTCTTGAAATAAAAGATTTGTAATTTTTTACATTTAATTCTAAATGCTCAGGAGCGATTTTATTCACAATATCAATTATTTGTTTATCTGATTTTACTTGAATTAAAATTCCGTTATTTGATAAACTTTTTCTTGCGATAGCTGTCCTTGGAATTTTTTTTAATTGTCTAGAAATTTCACCCTTAGTTTGACTTATTAAGTCTTTACTTTTAGAAATTAAAATACATTGAGCAAGTTCATCATGTTCTGCTTGACCAATAAGATCGCTTGCTATCCAGCCTGGATTTGAAAATCTATCACCAACAACGGTTATTTCCGATGGTCCAGCTGTCATTCCCTCAACACCAACATCACCAAAGACTTCTTTTTTAGCAGCTGCTACATACTTATTACCAGGACCAACAATTTTATTCACTCTATTGATTTTTTTTGTTCCATAAGCGACTGCTGCAATCGCTGATGGACCACCAATAGAATATATTTCTTTAATTTTACATTTTTTTGCTGCATACAACACTGCAGCGTTTTGTTTTCCTTTATATCCTGGATTAATCATAATTATTCTTTTTACTCCCGCAACTATCGCAGGGATAGCATTCATTAAAACACTTGAAGGATAAGACACTGATGATCCTGGCACGTAAATTGCAACAGATTCGATTGGTAGATATTTGTATTCTAATTTATTTTTTAATTTATCTATATAAGAAATATTTTTAAATTTTTGTAATGAGTGAAACTTGTAAATTCTTGAATAAGCAAGATCGATAGCATTTTTTACTTTAGGGTCTAGGGAATTAATAGATTTTTTAATTTGACTAAAACTAGGTTTGATTACTCTGTTCTGATTAAATTTTTTCTCATACTTTAACAATGCCTTGTCACCATTTTTTTTTACATCATTAATTATTTTAATAACAGAAACAGAACTTGTTTGAACTTTAGTTTTTCTTCTTAATAATAAATCATCTAACTTTTTATTAAAATTTCTTAATTTACTATCTAATATTTTCATTTTGTTTAATCTCATTTTGGTCCTCTAACCTTGCTTCAATCGTTTCTGTAGTCAAAACAATGTGACTATTATTATCAAAAATTAAATTTATTTCATAATCATCTTTATTTTTCAAATAATCGATGCCAATTAAGTTTAATATTTTTTCTTTATTTCCTTGATCGATTTTTTTAGATTTAACCTTATCAACAAAATCAAATCTACAAATACTGTTTATTTTCTTATTCATTTGATCAGACTCAATTTTAGTTCTTTCGATTGATAATAGAAAAACTTTGCTTGATGCTAAATACTTAATATTATCAACTTTCGTTTTTGCGCCAGCGATACATGCGGATATCATTTGTAAGCTCTCTTGATCGTTTGCAATTATCTTTGTTAGATATTTACCCATTTTTTTTTCTTCTAATTCGTACCCCAATTTTTTTAAGTTTATTTTCAATGCCCTCGTAACCTCGATCTAAATGATAAATTCGATTTATTGTTGATCTGCCTTTAGAAACTATTGCCGCTAAAACAAGAGACACTGAAGCTCGCAAGTCGCTAGACATTAACTCAGCGCCAATAAATTTTGTATTTCCCTCGATTGCAGCTACGTTTCTATTAATATTTATTTTTGCCCCAAGTCTACGAAGTTCAGCAACATGCATGAATCTATTTTCAAAGATATTTTCAGTTATAGAACCTTTTCCATTGGCAAGGCACATTATAACCATTAGTTGTGATTGCATATCAGTAGAAACTCCTGGGTATTCTTTGGTTTTAATATTCTTGATCGACTTAATATTTTCAGGCCCTTTAATAAAAATTTTTTTGTTTTTAATTTTAATTTTTGCGCCAAATTTTTTTAACAAATTAAGCTCTGTTTTAATAATTTTAGCATCAAAATCTAATATTTCTAAATTTCCTTTTGCAACTGTTGCAGCAACACAAAAAGTGCCTGCCTCAATCCGGTCAGGCATAACCGAATACTCAGTCTTATTGAGAGTTTCTACTCCAATAATTTTACACTTTCTTCCACTCCAAGTAATTTTTGCTCCAGCGGAGTTTAAAAAATTTGTAAGATCCTTAATTTCGGGCTCAACAGCACAATTTTTCAGAATTGTAGTACCTTTAGCTAAACATGCCGCGATAATAGAATTTTCTGTTGCACCTACACTAATTTTTGGAAATCTTAAAACCTTTCCATTTAATTTGCCTTTAGATTTTGCTAAAATATACCCATCTTTTAAAACATAATTCATTCCAAGCTTTTTTAAAGCATCTAAATGATAGTTTATTGGTCTTGCACCAATCAAACAACCGCCTGGTAAGGATATTGTTGACTTATGATATTTTGCGATTAAAGGTCCTAATACTAAAATTGAACCTCTCATAGTTTTGACAAGAGAATAACTTGCAAAAGTTTTTATTTTATTTTTGTTGTGTATTTTAGCAATTCTTTTATCTTTAGATAAAATTATTTTTGAGCCAAGAGATTTTAACAAACTAAGCATTGTGTCAATGTCTTTTACTTTTGGCAAATTTCTAATTGTAACAGGTTGATCAAATAAAAGTGTCGATGCTAAGATTGGCAATGAGGAATTTTTTGATCCTGAAATTTTTACTCTACCCTTTATTCTACAAGGGCCTTCTATAGAAAACTTGTCCATAATTTACTTTTTAATTTTAGCAACTTGAATTGTAGTCTGGCCCTGATATTTGCCGTTCTTAGATTTATATGTTGTTTCGGGTTGAGTATCTGATTTAAAAAATAAAAATTGTGCAATTCCCTCGTTAGAATAGATTTTTGCTGGATTGGGAGTTGTGTTACTAAGCTCAATCACAATATTTCCCTCAAATTCATTTTCAATTGGAGTTACATTACAAATAATACCCGTCCTAGCATAAGTACTTTTTCCAACACAAATACATAAAACATCTTTTGGGATCCTAAAATATTCAACAGTTTTTGCTAAAACGAATGAATTAGGTGGGATAATACAATATGGTCCTTTTCTCTCAATGAAATTATCATCAGAAAAATTTTTAGGATCTACTAAAGAACTATTTACATTTGTAAATATTCTGTATTCGTCAGAAATTCTCACATCATAACCCATACTGCTTAATCCATAGGATATCTTTCCCTCGGAAACTTGATGATCAAGAAATGGATCTATCATGTTGTGCTCTTTGCACATTTTTTTTATCCAAGTATCAGGCTGGATAGACATTATTTACTTTTCTTTTTATTTTTTCTTTGAAAAAGTTTTCTTTTTTTTAAGTTTTTCTTTAGAGCTAAACTTAAACGCTCGTTTTTATCTTTTACAATCATTCTTTATTTGGATTTGTAAGAAAATCTAGTGTAATTGGTTTAGATGCGTCTAAAACTTTGTCTTCATTATTTTTTTTAACACCTTCTTTTGCTAAACGTTTAGCTTTTTTTTCAGCAAGTTTTTTTTCTCTTTTAGCTTGCTTTTCCATCAGTTTAGCACTTTTAGTAGATTTATAATCGTAATGAATGCCCATAAAAATTTTCCTCAATAGATATAAATCATATTACACAAAAAATTAAGGCAATAATTTGAAAAAATGCATTATTATTAATAAAATACAATTTGTAATAATCGCTCCTGTAGTTAAATGGCATAACAAGTCCTTGGTAAGGACTAGTTCCCTGGTCAGTACAGGGTGGGAGCACCACTAATTTTTGTAAAATAACTTTCTTAAAAAAATTGTTATCAAGACTAAAAATATAAATGCCAAAATTGGTATATATATATCAGGAGAAAAAATTACATCGGTTATGTTAGGAATTTGTGAATTTCCTTGAATAATCTTTTCAAGTCCACTGCCAATCGAAACAGCTAAAAAAATTTGAGGAACAATTCCAACTAATGTTGCAAAAAAAAAGTTAGATACTTTTACATTAAAAAGGGTTGGCAAAAGACAGCTTAATTGCCATGGAACTCCCCCTATAAACCTGTAAATCAATAAGTAAATGAATTCTGAATTTTTGAATTTAGTTTCGAGTTTTTGAAATCTGTTCAGGAACTTTTCTTTTATAAAATCTTTTAAAAAATAGTTACCAAACATATATAGAAAAGTTGCTCCCACACTCAAACCCAAGACAACAACTATTGTACCAAGCCACGGACCAAAAAGAAATCCTCCAAGCAACGAAATTGGTGCTCCGAATCCTAAAAACGGGAATACCCACAATATTGTAAAAAACAAAAAAATTATGAATACCAAAAATAAATTAGAACTTTTAATTTCGTTAAAATATAATCTATTGTCTCTTATAAAATCATATGAGGTTATTTCCTGAAGACTAAATTTTGAAAAAAACAAAAATAAAAATACAATTATTAGAGCTAGATAAGATAATCCGATAAATAATTTAATTTTTTTAGTTTTTTCCATTATTAACCATCGTATTTATAAAATCTTATATTTGCTATTTATATATTTAATTATTATAAAGATCGAAATTTAAATAAATTTAAATCACTTTTATGAAAAGAACATACCAACCTTCTAAAATAAAAAGAGCTAGAAAACACGGGTTTAGATCAAAAATGAGGACAAAAGGTGGTAAAAAACTTTTAGCTAGAAGAAGAGCTAGAGGCAGAAAATCTTTAACTGTTTCTGGTTAAATAATGAAAAGCAAAATACTTGCTCTTTCAAAGAACGAAGAATTTAAAAGCCTTCTCAAAAATAAAAAAATATCAAACAAATATGCTACTATATTTTTTGGTGTTCTAAATAATAAAGATAAAAAAAAATTAAATATTTCATTCGTGACTAAGAAAAAAATTGGAAATGCAGTTAAGAGAAATAAAATAAAAAGAAGACTCAGAAACATTATGAATGACGCATCTAAGGAAATATCGATAAATCTTAATTATTCATATCTTGTTATTGCTAAGCCAACTATGCTAAATAATGAATTTAAAAAAATAAAAGAAACCTTATTTCAAGAATTTAATAAAATAAAAAAATGAATATTTTTACTTACACTTTGATCAAATTTATTAAAATTTACAAATATTTGATAAGTCCTTTAATTGGTCCCTCGTGCAGATACCTACCAACTTGTTCTGAATATACTATTGAGGCTCTCAAAAATTACGGCTTCTTTAAAGGTCTTTCGCTTGGTTTTAAAAGGATTATATCATGCCACCCATGGGGTAATAGTGGATTTGATCCAGTTAAAAAAGAAATAAAAGTAAAAAAATAATGGACTCAAAAAATACAATAGCAGCTATAGCATTATCCTCGGCAGTAATTGTTTTATATTCATTATTTTTTGTTCCTGAAAAATCAACAACAAATCAAAACCTTGTTGAGAAAGAAAAAATTGAGCAAAATACTGATACACCAAGCTTAGAACAAAAAGATACTTTTATTGAAATTTCGAGAAAAGACGCATTAACTGAAAGTGAGAGAGTTGAATTTGAAAATTCAAATGTAATTGGTTCGATATCTTTAAAAGGCGCAGCAATAGACGATCTAACTTTCAAAAATTATAATATTGAACTTGATGGTGACGAAAAAATAACTCTGTTAGGCCCAAGAAATATTAAAGAAGGTTATCTGATTGAAAGTGGATTTGTAACCTCAGATAAAAATATAGATATTCCTACATCAGAGACTATCTGGTCTATAAAGGGAAATAAAAAATTAACTGAGAACTCTTCAGTAAAATTATCTTGGACAAATGATCAAGGAATTACTTTTGAAAAAGAAATTTCTTTAGATGACAAATATTTATTTTCAATCAAGCAAAAAGTAATAAACAAAACAAATGGTAAGTATAACTTTTATTCTTACGGTCAGATTATAAGAAATGAGATCCCAGACATAATAGACTTTTTAATTCTTCATGAAGGGTTGATTGCGACTTTAGATGATGAGTTGATTGAGGAAGATTATGACGATATTCAAGAAAAAAAATTTACAAAAACTGCTCAAAAAGGTTGGTTAGGTATAAGTGACAAATATTGGATTACATCATTAATACCTCCACAAAATAAAGAATTTAAAACAACCTTTGATTATAAAGATAAATTTAGGGCTAATTTTATCGCAACTGAACCTCTTGAATTAGGTCCAAATAATTCTATTGAAGAAAATTTACAAATTATAGTTGCTGCTAAAAGAGTGGATGTTATTGATGGTTACGCAAAAAATTTAGCTATCGATAAATTTGACTTAGTTATTGATTGGGGTTTCTTATATTTCATAACTAAACCTTTGTTTTTTGGAATTGATTATTTTTTCAAACTGCTTGGTAATTACGGATTAGCGATTATAGCTATAACAATATGTATTCGTTTAGTTTTCTTTCCTTTAGCAAATTTTTCTTTTAGAAGCATGGCAAAAATGAAAGCGCTTACTCCTGAAATGGTAAGATTAAAAGAGCTTCATAAGAATGATAAAATGAAATTACAACAAGAAATGATGGCTTTATATAAAAAAGAAAAAGTCAACCCAATGTCTGGCTGTCTTCCAATTCTTGTTCAGATACCAGTTTTTTTTGCTTTGTATAAAGTTTTATTTGTTACAATTGAAATGAGACATATGCCATTTTATGGATGGATTCATGATTTAAGTGAACGAGATCCCACAAGTATATTCAATTTATTTGGACTGTTACCTTATGATGTACCATCATTTTTAATGATTGGTGCTTGGCCTGTTGCAATGGGAGTTTCTATGTGGGTACAACAAAAATTAAATCCCGCTCCTACTGATCCTATGCAAGCAAAAATATTTATGTTTTTTCCACTTTTTTTGACTGTAATATTAGCACCATTTCCAAGTGGATTAGTAATTTATTGGACTGTGAATAACATTTTAACTATGGCCCAACAAGTATTCATTATGAAAAGAACAACTGTTAAGACTGTCACTTAAAAATTGATTATCATACGACGATAAATAAATGGATTTAGAAAAAATACTTCCCAAAGATGGGCCACCAATAGATGAGGTTTCTAAATATATAGAAAAATATAAAAATGATTTCATCGTAATAAAATATGGAGGAAATGTTTTTATAGACAGAAAAATCTTTGATAATTTTATAACAGATATAAACATACTAAATAAACTAGGTATTTCTTTTACAGTTGTTCATGGAGGAGGTCCTAGAATAAAAAGAGAACTAGACAAATCAAATATTCAATCAAAATTTATTAGAGGTTTAAGGGTAACTGATGAAAAAATTATAAACATCGTTGAGTCAGTTTTAATTGATTTTAACAATGATATTGTTGACTCTTTGAGAAAATTTGGAACTGATGCTGTCTCAATCCATACAAAAAAAAATAATATAATTAAAGTAACTCCAGAGGCTAAAGAGCTTGGTTTTGTGGGGATACCTAATGAAATTGATAACAATTTAATTAAGAAAATTCTTAATAAAAAACAAGTCCCAATAATTTCACCATTAGGTCTAGGAAATGACGATCATCCATATAATATCAACGGAGATACAGCTGCAGGTGCAATTGCAAAGTCATTAAAATCTAGAAGATTACTATTAATGACTAATGTTGAAGGAGTTCTAAATAAAGACAAAAAACTAATTGATGAAATCTCTTCATCAGAAATTTTGAAAATGATTGAGGATAATACAATTACTGAAGGTATGATACCTAAAATTAATACTTGTTTGGATGCTGTGAACAACGGAGTAACAGCAGTTGGAATAATTGATGGTAGAAAACAACACTCTATATTATTTGAAATTTTTTCCGATAAGGGCTCTGGAACTTTGATTAGAAAATGAAAAATTTTAAAGAAATGAAATATCTGCTGTTGGATCTTGATGGGGTTTGTTATGGTAAACACAATAACTACTCTTTAGGGAAGGTGTTTGGCCAGGTATCGCAAAGAATGACAATGTTCATATCTGAGAGACTTAAAATAGATATGGAAGAAGCAAAAAAATTACAGACTGATTATTTTTACAAATACAATACTAGTTTGAATGGTTTAATGATACATCATGATATACCCCCAGAAGAATTCCTAAAATATGTCCACACAATAGATCTTTCATTTATGAAAGAGGACAAGATTATGAGGAATGAACTTGAAAAATTAGAAATGGAAAAGTTTATTTTTACAAATGGGAGCGCGGAACATGCTAAAAATATTTTAACCCATCTAGGAGTATATGATCTCTTTGGAAGGGATAGGGTTTTTGATATTAAAGATGCTGGGTATGTGCCAAAACCTGAGGCTAAAACTTTTGATTTAATGGTTAAAAAATTTGGATTAAATCCAAAAGAAACCATTTATATAGAAGATATCGCAAAAAACCTTAGTATTGGTTATGAAAGAGGATGTGCAACTGTTTGGTTAATTAATGATGAACATTTTGGTAAGATGGATTCTGATAAAGATTATATTTCTCATAAAATTGAAAATCTGTCTTTATTTCTTAAGGAAATAAGGTTATTAAAAAGTCAATAAATTATGTCTATAGAAAAAATTATAAATGATGCTTGGGAAAACAAAGATCAAATAAATCCAAATTCTGATCAATCTTTAAAGGATGCAATCAATCAAGTAATAAATGACTTGGATAGTGGTAAATCAAGAGTTGCTGAAAAAATAAATGGAGAATGGGTAACTCATCAACACCTAAAAAAAGCGATTATGCTAAGTTTTAGAATTTATCCAATGGAAAACTTAAATGGTCCTTATAGTAGTTGGTATGATAAATCTCACTTATTAAAAGGTAAAACTGCGGGTTGGTCGAAAGAAGATCATGAAAGAGCTGGCTTTAGAATGGTTCCTAATTCTCCAGTAAGAAAGGGATCATTTGTTGGAAAAAATGCTGTTTTAATGCCGTGCTATGTAAATATTGGAGCTTATATTGATGAAGGAACAATGATAGATACATTTGCAAGAGCAGGTAGCTGTTGCCAAATCGGAAAAAATTGTCATATCTCAGCAGGATCAGGAGTTGGTGGAGTTTTAGAACCTGCACAAGCTTTACCTACCATAATCGAGGATAATGTTTTCCTTGGAGCTATGTCAGAAGTTGTTGAGGGAGTGATTGTTGGGGAAGGTTCAGTTTTAAGTATGGGTATGTATATAGGTCAATCCACTAAAATAGTTGATCGAAAAACTGGAAATATCACTTATGGTAAAATTCCACCGTACTCAGTTGTTGTTCCAGGTTCTTTGCCAGACAAAAATAACTCGGCTGCACCATCGTTGTACTGTGCTGTAATAATTAAGCAGGTAGATGAAAAAACAAGGTCAAAAACTTCTATAAACGACCTTTTACGAGACTAAAATGAAAACTTTAAATGAGTTACAATTAGCTAAAGAGCTAATTAGATTTCCTTCAATTACTCCTGTAGATGCTGGAGTCATGAAATTTTTAGAAAAAAAATTGAAAAGACTTGGTTTCAAAACAAGAATACTCGAATTTAAAGAAAGGGGCTTTAAGCCTGTTAAAAATTTATATGCAAGGTTCGGAAGTAAAAGTCCAAACTTCTGTTATGCAGGTCACCTAGATGTTGTACCTCCAGGAAACATTAAAGATTGGACAACTAATCCATTCAGACCATCTATCAAACGAGGTCACTTAATTGGAAGAGGTGCAAATGATATGAAAAGTTCTATTGCAGCTTTTGTTTCTGCTGTAAGCATGTTTTTGTCAAAAAATAAAAAATTTAATGGATCAATTAGTCTGTTGATAACAGGCGACGAGGAGGGTGATGCAGTCAATGGTACAAAAAAAGTTGTAGAGTTTTTGAGAAAAAAAAGAGAGAAGATTAATTTTTGCTTAGTCGGTGAACCAACTAATCCAAATGTTTTGGGTGAAATGATTAAAATTGGTCGAAGAGGCAGTATAACTGGTAAATTAATTATATTTGGTCACCAAGGTCACGTTGCATATCCTTCTAGAGCAAATAATCCCTCAACTACAATTGTAAATATTTTAAAAGAATTAAAGGAAATTAAGTTCGATAAAGGAACTAAAGATTTTCAACCTACAAACTTAGAGGTTACTAAAATAAATATAAACAATACCGCAGATAATGTTATTCCAGCCACAGCTGAAGCTACCTTTAATATAAGGTTTAATAATAGACATTCCTCAAATTCTATTAAAAAAAGACTTAATAAAATTTTCAGAAACGTAACTAAGAAAAAAAAATCAAAATTTAAAATTGAGTACAGAGTTTCTGGTGAAGCTTTTTTAACAAAACCTAACAAAACAACATTTATGATACAAAATATTATTAAAAAGATAACTAAATTAAAACCAAAATTATCGACAACAGGTGGAACATCAGATTTAAGATTTATAAGAAAAATATCACCTGGTTTAGAATTTGGCTTAGTAGGACGAACCATGCATAAAACTGATGAGGCGGTATCTCTTAAAGATCTTAAAAACCTCACCAAAATTTATGAAAGTATTTTAAAAAATTATTTCAAATGAATACAGCAATTATAAATTCTGACTCTTATGAAAAACATGATACTGGTAACGGTCATCCTGAACAGCCTAAAAGAGTAATTGCTATAAGAGAAAAATTAAAAAAAAGAAATGATCTAATTTGGGAAAAACCAGGTATTGTGCCTGATGATATATTGGCAATGACACATTCAAAGGAATATATTAATAATTTAAATAGTTCATTTCCTCAAAAGGGTCTAAAGTTTTTAGATGGAGATACTGTAATATCACCTGACAGTAAAAAAGCAGTATTTGATGCAGCTGGCTCAACAATTAAGGCGATAGATGGAATTGAAAATAAAGAGTTTAAGAACGCATTTTGTCTAGCAAGGCCTCCTGGACATCATGCAGAAAAGGATAAAGCAATGGGATTTTGTTGTATATCAAACGCTGGGATAGCAACTAATTATTTAATTAAAAATTATAAATATAAGAGGGTTGCATGTGTAGATTTTGATGTGCACTGGGGAAATGGAAATTATGATGTTATGCGTAATAATAAACATTCATTATATATTTCAACACACCAATATCCTTTTTATCCTGGAGGAGGCACAGATAAAGATAAGGGTGATTTTAATAACTCTTTAAATATACCTTTGCCAGCAGGCACAAACTCGGAGGAATATTTTAATGCATTTGATAGAGTTTTAGATAGGTTAGTTAATTATAAACCTGATTTTCTTATATTCTCGGCAGGTTTTGATGCTCATAAAGATGATCCTTTAGCTCAATTTAAACTTAAATCAAAAGACTTCTACGAAATTACTAAAAGAACTTTAGCTGCTACCAACGAGTTCACTAAAGGGAAAGTTGTCTCTATTCTTGAGGGTGGTTATGATTTAAATGCATTATCTGAAAGTGCTAATGAACATGTTAACGCACTTGTAGAATTTAATTGATTTAAATTAAGTTAATAATAATTCACTCATATGAAACTTTATAGAATTAAAAGATCTAAAATTGATAAAAAAGGAAGAGGTCTTTATGCTACACGCGATATTAAAGAAGGAACAAAAATAATTAATTACGTTGGCAAGATTATAACAAACAAAGAGGTGGATGAGTCAATTAAGTTTGATAATAAAAAACCCATTTACTTATTCACATTAAATAAGAAATATACTCTCGATGGAGATTTTTCATGGAATATTGCAGGTCTTGTAAACCATAGTTGCAATAATAACTGTGATTATAATGGTAAAGGTTTAAAAGTATGGATTACAGCAATTCGTGATATTAAAAGAGGAGAGGAGTTTACCTGTGATTATGGATTTGGTTATGATGAAGATTATAAACAATTTCCTTGTAAATGTGGTTCAAAAAATTGCTGTGGGTATATTGTAAGAGAAGAGTCTAGATGGAGAATAAGTAAAAAGTTTGCAATGAGTAACAAAAAAAAATTAATAAATAACCTTCGCTAAATAGAGACCTTCAGGTGGTGCCGGCGGCGCACATAAAATCCTTTTTCTTGAGTTCATAATAAATTTGAATTTTTTTAAAGACCATTTTTTTTCACCTACATATTTTAGACAACCAACCATTGAACGAACCTGCTGTTGTAGAAAAGATTGAGATTGAAATTCTATTTCTATTTTATTATTTCTTGATTTAATTTTAACGGATTTCATAGTTTTAATTGGACTTTTGGCTCTACAGCTTGAAGCTCTGAAGGTAGAAAAATCTTTAGTACCAACTAATTTTTTTGCAGCTTTTTTCATTATCTTTAAATCAAGTTTTTTAATAATGTGCCATGCTCTATTTTGATCTATTACTGGTTTACCGGTACGATTAATGATTATATACTTATATATTCTCATTCTTGCAGAAAATCTCGCGTGAAAATCATTACCCTTTTTCTTAATTTTAATGATTGAAATCATTTCCTTATTTAAAAAATGATTTAAAGATTTGACAAGCTTATTCGAATTTTCAATTTTTTTTTTACACACAAAATGAGCAGATTGTTCAAGTGCGTGCACTCCTTTGTCTAATCTACCAGCACCAAATAAAATAATTTTTTCTTTTAATAATTTAGAAATTCTATCTTGGATATAACCTTGTATAGTTTTGCCCTTTGTTTGAATTTGCCAACCTCTAAAATTAGTGCCTACATACTCTATCAATATTTGATATCTAAACATTAGATATAATTGAGCCTTTTCTGATTTGAGATCCAAGCATAAACTCTCCAATTTTTTGAACCTTTTTCCCCTCTCTCTGTATTTCGAAAACTTTAATAGATTTTTCACCTCCACACGCTATTTCAAGATCGTCTGATATAACCTCACCATTTTTACCAATTCCATTTCCAATTTCTGCTTTTAAAATTTTATATCTTTGTCCGTTAAAATTGA
>CACHKE010000002.1 GCA_902580335.1 uncultured Pelagibacteraceae bacterium | reverse complement strand
AATACTTTCTAAAAATTTTATTGATTGATCAAACGCGATGACTTGAGCTGTAGCCATTGTTCCAGCTTCATACTTATTAGGAAGTTCACCATAAGAAATTCTATCTTTTTTAACTTCATTTATCATTCCGCCACCTCCTTGGTATGGTGGAAGTTGCTCTAACCATTTCTTTTTTCCATACAAAACTCCTAGCCCTGTCGGGCCGTACATTTTGTGACATGAAATTGCATAAAAATCACAATCTAGATCTTGCATATCTAATTTTAAATGTGGTCCTCCCTGACATCCATCTACTACAACAACTATACCCTTAGAATGTGCTAATTGGGTTATCTCTTTGATTGGTAAAACTGCACCAGTGACATTGGATAAATGCGTTATTGCTATTACTTTAGTTTTGTCTGTAATTTCTTTTTCTATATTTTCAATTGGGATATCTCCGTCTTCATTTATCTCTGCAAACTTTATTTTAATATTTTTAGATTTTCTTAAAAAATGCCAAGGAACATAATTTGAATGATGCTCAAGCTCTGTAATTAAAATTTCATCATTTGGCTCCAAAATTGCTTGACCTAGTGTATTAGCTACCAAATTTAAAGCTTCTGTAGCACCTTTGGTAAACACAATTTCATTTTTATCTTTCGCATTTATATATTTTTGAACAGAAGTCCTTGTACTTTCATACAAATTAGTGGCTGCAACAGCTAGATAATGAATGCTTCTGCCTACATTTGAAAATTGTTTAGAATAAAAATCATTAATTCTATCTAAAACTACCTTAGGTTTTTGAGATGAATTAGCGCTATCTAAATAAACTAAATCATTATTTTGAATTTTTTCATCAAAAATCGGAAATTCTTTTCTAATGTTATCTATATTCATTCTTTTAATCCAATAATATTTTTAATTAAGTTTTTTATTTCCACGTCTGTAATCTTTTCAACAACATCCATTAAAAACCCATTTATTAGAAGTTCTTTTGATTGTTGGTAATTTAAACCACGAGACATTAAATAAAAGATTGAATTTTCATCTAAGCTACCAGATGCTGATCCATGAGAACATTTAACATCATCAGCATAAATTTCTAATTCTGGTTTTGCATTAAACTCTGATGTTTCATCGAGCAGTATTGCCTTACTTAATTGATATCCATCAGTTTTTTGAGCTTTTGAATTTACAAATATTCTTCCTTGATATGCAGATTTTGAATTTTTTCCAAGAACACTTTTAATAAGCTGATAACTTTTTGTATTTTCCACTAAATGATTGATTGTAGTTCTAATTTCGTGTTGTTGATTTTCCATTAAGGAAAAAATACCATTAATAAATGCTGAGGAATACTCGCCTTTTAAATTACAATTAATCTCATTTTTAAAATAATCAGAACCAGCAGATAATATAAATGTTTCTGAAACACTGTTATTGCCCTGTTCAATATTGTTAAAAGAGTATTTTAAATTATTATTTCTAAATTTATCAATTTTATAGTTTTTAAGTATTGAGTCTTTTTCTAAATTGAAGTTGTAAAAAATATTAATAAAGTTTTTCGCTGTGGTATTTGTAAAATAATCAATAAGCTTTAAACAACTATTTTCACCTAATTCAAAATTTAATCTTAAATTTATATTAGTTGACTTTATTTTATCATCTGTCGAATGGTAAATTATCAAAGGTTTTTTTAAAGAATAATCTTTTTTAACTATTATCTTAAAAATCTTGTCACTGAATGCACTATTTAAATCAATTAATGAGTTTTCATAATCAAATAATATATCTTTTTTGGTTTCATCAATTATTTGAATTTTATTTTGGTCTTCGAGGTTAAAATCAATTTTTTCAATTTTCCCATTTATAAATATAATCTTATTATGCTCCAAACCATCAACTAAAATAGACGGATCAATTTTATTTGATTGTGAATAGTCATTGAAAAAACTTAGGTCGCTAATATTCTTTTTAATAATCTGACTAATATCCAAAAACTTCCAATCTTCTTGCTTTCTATTTGGAAAACCGTTCTTAATGAAATTTTTCAAAAAATTTTTTTTAAACTCAATTTCCTCATTAGAAAATTTTGAAGTTTTTACTAATTTATCAAAATCCGATTGTAATTGTTCTCTCATTTAATTAAAACTTTCGTATCCTTTTTTTTCTAATTCGATTGCTAATTCTGGACCACCAGATCTTATTATCTTTCCATTCATTAGAACATGAACAAAATCTGGTTTAATGTAATCTAATAATCTTTGATAATGGGTAATGATTAAAAAGGAATTATCCTTATTTCTTAAAGTATTAACTCCATCTGCTACTATTTTAAGCGCATCTATGTCTAGGCCTGAGTCTGTCTCATCTAAAATGGATAATTTTGGGGCCAACATAGACATTTGCAGAATTTCATTCTTCTTTTTTTCTCCACCTGAAAATCCAACATTTAATTGTCTATTAAGCTTTTCTTCATCAAATTTTAATTCTTTAGCTTTTTCTTTCACAAGTTTTAAAAATTCAATCGCATCTAATTCCTTCTCTCCTCGCGCTTTTCTTATTGCATTTAAAGATGTTTTTAAAAAGATATTTGTATTAACACCTGGAATTTCTAAGGGATATTGGAAAGCCAAAAATATTCCTTTGTGTGCTCTTTCTTCGGTTTCAAGATCAAATAAATTTTTACTTTCAAATAAGATTTCACCTGATACCTCATACCCTTTTTTTCCAGACAGAATGTTGGATAATGTGCTTTTTCCTGATCCATTTGGGCCCATAATCGCATGAACTTCGCCAGGATTTATATTCAATGAAAAACCCTTTAAAATTGATTTATTTTCAACATTTGCATTTAAATTACTTATCTTAAGCATTAACCAACACTCCCCTCTAAGCTAATGCCCACAAGTTTCTGGGCTTCAACTGCAAACTCCATTGGTAATTGTTGTAATACTTCTTTACAAAAACCATTAACAATTAATCCTACAGCTTCCTCAGGATTAAGTCCTCTTTGTTGGCAATAATGTAATTGTTCTTCGCTTATTTTTGATGTCGTGGCTTCATGTGCAATATTTGAGTCAAAATTTTTATTTTTTATATACGGGACCGTATGCGCACCACATTTATTTCCCATTAATAAAGAGTCACATTGTGTATAGTTACTAGAGTTTGTAGCTTTTGAATTAATATCTACTAAACCTCTATAAGTCATATCAGAGAAACCAGCACTTATTCCTTTTGAAATAATTTTACTTTTAGTATTTTTTCCTAAATGAATCATCTTTGTTCCAGTGTCTGCTTTTTGATGATTGTTTGTAATTGCTATTGAATAAAACTCACCAATCGAATTATCACCTTTTAAAATACAGCTAGGGTATTTCCAAGTTATAGCTGAACCTGTTTCAACTTGCGTCCAAGAAATCTTGGAATTTTTTCCCTTACATAATCCTCTTTTAGTCACAAAATTATAAATTCCTCCTTTGCCATTTTCATCTCCTGGATACCAATTTTGTACAGTTGAATATTTTATTTCTGCATCGTCTAAAGCAATCAATTCAACATTCGCTGCATGTAATTGGTTTTCATCTCTCATGGGAGCAGTACATCCTTCAAGGTAACTCACGTAACTTCCTTTATCAGCAATAATTAATGTTCTTTCAAACTGTCCTGTCTCAGATGCATTAATTCTGAAATAAGTTGACAGTTCCATAGGACACGTAACACCTTCGGGAATATAAACGAATGATCCATCTGTAAAAACAGCAGAGTTTAGTGTGGCAAAGAAATGATCTGTTACTGGTATAACTGTACCTAAATATTTTTTTACAAGATCAGGATGTTTTTGAATTGCCTCTGACATTGAACAAAAAATTATTCCATGTTTAGTCAGCTCACCTTTAAAAGTAGTAGCAACTGAGACAGAGTCGAATACGGCATCTACAGCAATTCCATTTAATCTTGCTTGTTCTTGTAATGGAATTCCAAGTTTTTTATATGTCTCTAAAAGTTTAGGATCAAGCTCATCTAAACTTTTTGGCTTATTTTTCATACTTTTTGGTGCTGAATAATAATATAAATCTTGATAATCTATTTTAGGATATTTGGGTTTTTGCCAATTAGGTTCTTTTAATTGTTTTAATCGCTCATAAGCCTTCAATCTAAAGTCTAACATCCATTGTGGTTCTTTTTTGATATTTGAAATAAACTTGATCACATCTTCATTTAAACCTTTTGGGGCTTTAATATTTTCAATATCAGTAGTAAAACCGTATTTATAATCTTTTAATTTTTCTATATCTTTTTCTCTAGTATCCATTTTTAAATTCTTCTTTCAGTGTTATCTTGAACAAGATCTTCTAGACTCTTTTTTTCAAAAAAATCATTAATATGATTTTCAAGTTCATCCCATAAATTATGAGTTAAACATTTTGTAGATTTACCGTTACAGCCTTTTTTGGACTCTTTTTTACATTGAACAGTTTTAACTTTTTCATCAACAGCATCAAAAATATTTGTAAGTTTGATCTCTTTAGCTTTTTTATTTAAAACGTAGCCACCTTGATTTCCTCTAACACTTTGAACAATCTCTTTTTTTCTAAGTTTAGAAAAAATTTGCTCTAAGTAATCAAGCGAAATACCTTGTCTAAGCGAAATGTCTCTTAGAGATACTGGGTTAATATTGTTAAATCTTGCCAGATCCACCAAAGCCATTACCGCATATCTGCCTTTAGATGTTAATTTCATAAAACCTTTATTTTACAGGGGTATATATAAACCCGACTAAAATAGTCAAGTATCTAATAAAAAAAAACACTAACATTTTGTCACGTACATGTGTTAAACGTAATTTTTTTTTGAGAATAATTATCAATATCAATTATGGATAATAAAATTTTAGAAATATTCATTCCTGGTCCTGCGGGGAGACTCGAAGCAAAATATTTTAAAAGTAAAAAAAGTACTTCACCTATCGCTTTAGTATTACAACCTCATCCTCAATATGGAGGAACAATGAATAATAAAGTTGTTGTAGAAACTTTTCATGCTTTTATGGAGAATGATTTTTCTGTATGTCGAGTAAACTTTAGAGGTGTTGGTAAAAGTGACGGAGAATTTGATAATGGACAAGGAGAATTAGCAGATGCTGCAGCTGCACTAGATTGGTTAGAAAGAGAAAATTTTGACAATTCACAATGTTGGGTATCAGGATTTTCTTTTGGTTCTTTAATTGCAATGCAGTTATTAATGAGAAGACCTGAGATAAATAGATTTATTGCAATTTCACCACAACCAAATGTTTATGATTTTTCTTTTTTATCACCTTGTCCATCATCTGGTTTAATGATTTATGGAAAAAAAGATGAATTAGTACCTTTTGAATTTATTAAAGATTTAGATAATAAACTTAGCGCACAAAAAGGAATAAAAGTAGAATTTCAAACTATTTCTGAAGCAAATCATTTTTTTACAAAAAGTGAGTCTGAATTAAATAAATGTTTGAATAAGTATATTAAAAAAGAAACTGCGCTTTATTAAAAGTTTTGCAAAATATCACCACCTGAAATAGCTTTTTTACTTCTTGTAGTGCTTGGAAATGAGATTGGTAATTTTAAATATGATCTTATAGCTAAATATGCAAACGCTTGGGACTCAATAAAGTTACCATCAAAATTATAATCATCTATATCTTTTATAATTATATTCTTGTTTACCAAATAATTTTCAATCGATTGCATCAAAGATTTATTTTTTCTTCCACCTCCACAAATTATATAATGATGTGGATTAATATTATTTTGTTTATCTATTTTTCTCAAACCATCAGCAATTAAATATGCAGTAAATTTTGTTAAAGTCGCACACCCGTCCTCAAATGACAAACCTTTTACAAATGATGTATCAAAATCTTTTACATCCAGCGAAGTTTCGTAAGATTTAAACTCAAAGTTATCTATTGCTTGATTTAAAATTAGATCATCAACTTTTCCGATATTTGCATACTTTCCATCTTTATCAAATTTTAGATCTTTATTATTTCTTACCCAGTCATCTATCAAACAGTTTCCAGGTCCTATATCATAAGCAAAAAAGTTTATAGAGTTATTGAGATCCTCCTTGATTTGAGTAATATTTGTAATACCTCCAATATTAATAATGTTAATTGGCAATTTAAGTTTAAAATTTTTTTGGATAATTTTTGAAATCAAACTATGAAATATTGGTGTAAGTGGAGCACCCTGGCCTCCGTGATTCAAATCATTTTGTCTAAAATTATTGATAACAATTTTTTTAAATAAACTAGATAAAAGTCTTCCATCACCTAATTGCTTTGAAATTTGAATTTTTGGGTCATGAAACACTGTTTGACCGTGGAAACCTATTAAATCAATATCTTCATTAATATCTCCAATTACTTTGTTAATTAAATGACTGTTGAATAATGTAAATTTTTTTTCTAAATCATTAATCTCTTTAGAATGAGTTTTTAAATCTTTAAAATTACTAATTTTATCTCTTAAACTAATTAATTGCTTGTAAAGTCCATCATCAAACTCTTTATAAGTATCATAAATACTGGAAAAATGATCATTACCATCAGATTTTATAACAGACAAATCCACTCCATCCATTGATGTACCGCTCATCAAACCTATTGAGGTGAATATCTTTCTTTTCATTATTATTTTTTTTTAACAAAATTTGTATATTGTAGAATTATACGCTTATGAATAAATTTTTAAAAGAATTTAAAGACAGAGGCTACTTTTATCAATGTACTGATGAAAATGAGTTATCTTCTTTATTAGATAAAAAAAAGATTAAAGCCTACATTGGTTTTGATTGTACAGCTGAAAGTTTACATGTTGGAAGTCTTCTACAAATTATGTGTTTACGAATGCTCCAAAAACATGGACACCAACCAATTGTATTGTTAGGCGGCGGAACCACAAGAATTGGAGACCCATCTGGTAAAGATAAAACACGAAAAATTTTAAGTGAAGATGAAATTGAAAAAAATTCTAAAAATATTGAAAGAATTTTAAAAAAATTTTTAGATACAACTGATAAAAATGTAAAACCAATATTTGTTAATAATTATGAGTGGCTAAAAGATTTAAATTATATCTCTTTTTTGAGAGATATTGGAAAACATTTTACGATAAATAAAATGTTAACATTTGAAAGTGTAAAAACAAGATTGGATAGAGAACAATCTCTGAGTTACATGGAATTTAATTATATGATTTTACAAGCTTACGATTTTTTAGAACTTAATAAAAAAGAAAATTGTGCATTGCAAATCGGTGGATCTGATCAATGGGGTAATATCGTGAATGGTGTAGATTTAGTAAAAAGATATTCTAATCAACAAACATATGGTTTAACTACTCCTTTAATCACGTTAGCGACAGGTGCTAAAATGGGAAAAACTGAAAATGGAGCAATATGGTTAGATGAAAAATTTTTCTCACCATACGATTATTGGCAATTTTGGAGAAATATAGATGATAGAGATGTATCGAAATTCATGAAATTTTTCACAGATCTAAGTATTGATGAAATAGAAAAAATTGAAGAAAAAAATATCAATGAACAAAAAATTGTTTTAGCAAATCAAACCACTTCTATGCTTCATGGTGAACAAGAAGCAAAAAAAAGTGAAGAAACAGCAAAAAAAACTTTTTCGGAAAATTCAATTGGCTCTGCATTACCTTCTATTGCGATTAAAAAAAATCAATTGAATGACAAGTTAACTATTGTTGATCTAATAATTCTTTCAAAGTTAGAAAAGTCTAAAAGCGAGATAAGAAGATTAATTAAAGGTAGTGGTGTAAAAATTAATAATCAAGTTATCAATGATGAAAAACTAATAATCAGTGAAAAATTATTTGAAAATGACACAATCAAACTATCCTTGGGGAAAAAAAGACATATCAAAGTTGAAATAAGCTAATTTTTTTTTATTTTTTCAAGAGTTCTAGTAATAAATCTTGGTGTAAGCGTTTTAACAGGATTTACAGTTGTTTTTAATTTTTTTGGTGGACCTTTAATTTTAAAGCTTACACCAAAAACACCCTCTCCAACTTTCTTTCCTACTAAAATATCTCCGAGAAGAGGGATTGATGATATAGTTCTATTAATTGTCGTTGCTGGTACCATTGTTCCTCTAAGACTAACTAAATTATCACTTTCAATGTAGCCTTCCATTAATAAAGAAATAGCAGGGCCGATAGCATACAGTTCCTCTATTTTCATCAACTCATCCTTGTTTGAAAATTTCATCTCAAAATCTGTAAATCTTATTCCCTCACCAGTTAATAGATCTGCGATACCTTGAAGAGATGCTAATGTTAATAATTTTGCTAAAGCTGGTACCTCTTGTACTTTAAAATTATCTATTATTAATTTTGAATTAGAAACATTGTTTTGTTTAATAGAATGAAAATCTAAATTACCTTCCTCAAAACCTTTTATAAATTTGTATCTCTTGACAAAAGGTTTGGCTAAATCAGAATAAAGAGTTGTAATTTTTTCATTTGAAGTAGATCTAATGGTAAAATTAATCCTTTGATTATCAGAAAAATCTCCTGCTAAATTAGCATCAATTACTTCACTATTGTTGAATGTTAGATATCCATTTAAATCTTCTATTAGATGATCTTTATCAAGGAATGCTTCTTTTATTTCAATATTTAGTCTAAAATTTTTAGAAAAAATTTTTTCACTTTCTGAATTTTTATCAGCTTTCAATAAATCATCTATAATTTTAGTGGCATTAAAACTCTTAGAGTCTAATAAATAATTTTTATCTTTTTTTTGGATAGATAATTCATTTTTTATTAAGTCATTATCAAAATAATTCAAATTTACCTTGCTTATAGATTTAATTTTATAATTTTTTGATAAAAATAAATTTTTGAATTCAAATTTATTAGTTTTTTCTTTTATTGAGATTTCTTTTAAATTGATTTCATTAGATAAAAGATTTTTAGCTCCAAGAATAACAATTTTTAATTTATCATCTTGATCTTTTTTGTAATTTAAAAAATTAAGATGAAATGGATTTTTTTTAATTATTAATGATGTGTCGAATTTGAAGGTTGTTTTTGATTTCGAAAAATTGTAGTTTATATTATCTTTTTCTTTTTGGATAAGAATATTTCCATTACCAATAATACTTAGTAGATCTTTTTTATATTCAATTTGTATTTGGTGATCTGATAACTCAATTATCTCATTTAATTCTGGAAAAAACTCTTTCAAATTTTTTGAGCTTACAATTTTAGAACTTTTTAAATTCATTAAGGAATTTATCTTTAAATCATCTATCTTGTATTTATCATTTATTTTAAATGAAAAAGTATTTTCTAAATCAACCTCAGCAGACTCGAACTTTACATTGAAAAGTTTGTTATTAAATAATTTATTAATTATTTTATTATCTAAAACTAAATTTTTATTTTTGTTTTTACCTGATATTAGAAATTCATTTTTTTGTTTAATGAAAATTAACTCTGGAAACTTTAAATCATTATTATCATATGATAAATTAATATCTTTAAATTCAAGTTCGTTATTTTGAATACTAAAAATAAAATTTATTTTTGATAAATCTATTTTTTTAAAAGGTCTTACTTCACCATCTTTTACAAATCCTTTAATAATAAAATCATCTTTGATATTACCTTTTTGATCAAATTTAAGATTTATATCTGCTATCAAATATCCCTTTTTCACAAACTTTTCTAATATGAATATTTGCGGATTATCTTTAATTGATCTTACAAATGAAATTAAGTTTTTTATTTCTATAGTCCTAGTATTGATATTTAATTCAGATAACAAAAATTTTTTACTTATGAATGTCTTTATATCAATATTAGATTTAACACTTTCTAGTTTAATTAATTTGTTACGATACTTAAGATTTGCCCCAATTGTTTTTAAAACTAATTTAAATTTAAAAGGATCTAAAACGATACTAATTTTATCTAACTCTAACTCTAATTGATTATTAATTTTTTTAACTTCTTTAGTTATTTGATCATTAAAAGTATTCGTTTTTATGCCAATCGTACTTAAATAAATAATAAAGCCAAAGATTGATAATAATATTAAGATTAAAAATCTAAAAATTATTTTTTTCATTTAATTTGATACAAAGATTTCTCTAAAAAAGCATCAATGTCGCCATCTAAAACTTTATCTGGGCTTGTGCTTTCAAAGTTTGTCCTGTTGTCTTTAACTAATCTGTAAGGTTGAAGTACATATGATCTAATTTGATGACCCCACCCTATTTCAGATTTAGAAGCTTCATTATTTTGATTTTCTTCATCTTTTTTTTTCATTTCAAAATCATAAAGTCTTGCTCTTAGCATATTCATACATGTTTCTTTATTTTTATGTTGAGACCTCTCGTTTTGACATTGCACGACTATTTTTGATGGGATATGAGTTATCCTAACAGCGCTGTCAGTTGTGTTAACATGTTGTCCACCGGCACCACTTGAGCGATAGGTGTCAATTCTTAAGTCCTTATCAAGTATTTCTATGTTCAAATTTTCATCGACAACTGGATAAACCCAAATACTTGCAAAGCTCGTGTGTCTTCTTGCTCCAGAATCAAAAGGAGATATTCTTACAAGGCGGTGAATTCCAGACTCTTTTTTTAGCCACCCAAATACATAATCACCTTCTATTTTAATAGTTGAAGATTTTATTCCTGCTTCTTCACCTTTGTGCTCACTTATTAAATTATAATTAAAATTCTTACCATCTGACCACTTCATATACATTCTTCTTAACATATTGGCCCAATCTTGACTTTCTGTGCCACCAGCACCAGCATGAATTTCCACATAGCAATCAAATGAATCTGCCTCATTGGATAAAAAACATTTTATTTCATTTTTTTTTACTTTTGATCTCAATTCTTTAATACTTTCCATAACTTCTTTTTTCACATTAAGATTATTCTCATCTGTAGCCAAAGTATAAAGGTCATCTAAATCTTTAAGATGAGTAGCTGAGTCTTTGAATGAATTTACCAAGTCTTCAAAAAGTTTTTTTTCTTTAATAGTTTTTTGAGAGTCTGACTTATCTTGCCAAAAATTGGCACCAAGCATTTTTTTTTCTAGATGATCCAGTTTTGTGTAAATCTTATTTTTTTCAAAGATACTCCTTAACTCTTTGATTAATTTTTTCGATTTCTCTTTTAAAATCTAAATATTTATCATCCATTAGTAAAACTTTAGTATATTATTTGTATCGATTCTATTGTTATCAGAATACAATACTTTTCCATTTAAAACATTTTTACTTTTATAAACTTCAATAATTGTATTTTTTGAGTTAAATTTTGCCTTTTCTCCAGTCATTGGATCAATAACCATAAGTGTCATTTTTTCTGGTACCTTAAACGGCCTTGCATCAGATTTCTTGACTGACTTTTCAATAAATTCTCTAAAGATTGGTAATGCAGCTTTTGATCCAGTTTCAAATTTACCTAATGGTTTAGGATTATCCATTCCAACATAAACTCCAATCACTAAATTTGATGTAAAGCCAATAAACCATGCATCAGTATTCTCGTTGGTGGTTCCAGTTTTTCCAGCCAAGTTTAGTTGTAAATCTCTTAATTTTTTCCCTGTTCCTCTTTTTATGACCCCTTCTAAAATCGTTGTTACTTGGTATGCTGTTTGCTCAGACATTACCTGTTCATAATCATCTTCTATTTGAGGATAATCTTTGCCGGTGAATGAAATCTTGTCACAATTCTTACATTTTCTATTTTCATTATTAATTATTGTATTCCCTTCGCTATCTTGAATTCTATCTATAATAATAGGACTTATTAATTTTCCACCGTTTACAAATGATGAGTAAGCTGAGGTTAAATTCAAAAGAGTCGTCTCAGCTGATCCCAAAGAAATTGAAAGTAATTCCTCAGGATCATCATATATATTTAATTCTTTAGAAAATCTCGCTACTTTATCTACACCCAAGTTTTGAGCAATTCTTACAGTCATTAAGTTTCTTGATTTTTCAAGTCCAACTCTAAGTGTAGAGGGCCCATAAAACTTTTTACCATAATTTTCTGGCTTCCATTTTTTTAAATCAACTCCTTGGTCTAAGACTAGAGGCGCATCAAGTACTAAAGATGATGGAGTGTATTTATTTTCTAGTGCCAAAGCATATACGAATGGTTTAAATGCTGAACCAGGTTGTCTAAGTGCTTGCGTAGCTCTATTAAATTCACTTGATTTAAAACTAAATCCTCCGCTTAGGGCTAAAACCCTTCCTGTGTAAGGGTCCATTACAACAATGCCACCATTAATTTTTGGAAGTTGTCTTAAACTATAAAAGTTATCTTTAACTTTCTTAACATAAATTATGTCACCAATATTGAGTAAATCTTTAAATTCTTTTTTAGTCCATGAGATTTCATTATATCTTATTAAACCACTTAATTTATCTATAGTTTCAATTTTAGTTTGAAATTGACTTATTTCCTTAACGATTGCTACTTTCCAATTAATAGAATTCTCTAATTTATATTTTTTATCTAAATTTTTTTGCCAATTATCATCATATTGTATATTTGTAATTGGTCCGCGCCATCCTTTTCTTTGATCATAAGCGATTAGACCATTTCTTAAAGCATTAGTAGCAATTTTTTGTAAGTTTAAATTGATTGGTGTATTTATATTATAACCTTGTTTATAAACTTTTTCATAAGTTAGTTTATCTATTATATTTTTTCTAACATCTTCGATATAATATTGTGCATCCTCTAAATAAATTTTTTTCTTTTTTTTTAATTTAATATTTTGATTTTTAAACTCATTATATTTCTCTAGATTTAAAAATCCATTTTGGTTTAAATTCTTCAAAACCAAATCTCTTCTAAACTTTGCTAAATCAATATTGTTATAAGGATTATATCTGCTGGGGGCTTTTGGTAAAGCAGCTAACAACGCTGCTTCAGCGTAATTTAGCTCTTTTATTGACTTATCAAAATATTCTAAACTTGCAGCAGCAACACCATATGCTCCACTACCCAAATATATTTGATTAAGATATAATTCTAAAATTCTTTCTTTATTTAAAGCTCTTTCTATTCTAAATGCTAAAATTGCTTCTTTAATTTTTCTATTAATACTAACTTCATTTGTTAATAAAAAATTTTTTGCAACCTGTTGAGTTATTGTGGAAGCACCCTCAAGTCTTTTTGAGGTCATTATATTAGTGATGTTATTAAATGTTGCTCTAAGGACACCTTTTGCATCAACACCAGGATGAGTAAAAAAGTTTTTATCTTCAGCAGATAAAAAGGCATTAATAACATTTGGTGGAATCGCACTATATGGAACAAAAATCCTTTTTTCCTTCGAAAAATCAGCAACTAAATCTCCATCCCCAGAATACATTTTACTTGATACCGGTGGTTTATAATTTTTTAGGAATTTATAATCTGGAATATTACTAGAAAAAGTCCATAAAATGCCAAAAATTACGATCATTATTAATAAAGAAATGCTTAATAATAGAATTAAAATATTTTTGAACAACTTTGTCATTTTGATTTAATTATATATAGGAATTTGTTAAAGATAAGGCATTATTATTAAACAAAATTTAAAAAAATAAACACTAAATGAAATACTCAAACTTAAAATTATGGAAAAAAATTTATATATTGATGCTTCGCATCCTAATGAAACTAGAGTTGTTCTTAAATCAAAAGATAATATTGAAGACTATGAATATGAAGGTTCAAAAAATAACCTCATAAAAAACAATATCTATCTGGGCAAAGTTAGTAGAATTGAACCATCCTTACAAGCTGCTTTTGTTGATTTTGGAAGAGAGCGTCATGGTTTTTTATCTTTCAATGATATCCAATCAGACTACTATCAAATACCAAAAAGTGACCTTGAAAGAATCAAAGAAGAAGAAGAAAAAATAAGAGAGGAATTATCAAAAAAGGTTGAAGAAAAAGAGGAAGAAAATTTAGCAGAAGGTAAACTAGAAGTTGATGACCCTATAGAAATAGAAAAGAGAGAAAATGAAGAAAAAGAAAAAGATTTTGATGATAAAGAGAAAAAGGTCGAAAATAGAAATAAATTTAAAAGATATAAAATTCAAGAAGTAATTAAACCAAACCAGGTCATTCTTGTTCAAGTTATCAAAGATGAGAGAGGCCAAAAAGGTGCTGCACTTAGTACCTTCATTTCTATTGCGGGTAAATATATTGTTTTAATGCCAAACACACCTAAAGGAGGTGGTATATCAAGAAAAATTTTCAATCCAGCAGACAGAAAAAAAATAAGATCAATTTTAAATGAAATAGAAATTCCAAAAGAAATGGGATTGATTGTGAGAACTGCAGGAAGCAATAAAACTAAAAATGAAATCAATCATGATTTGGAAACTCTCATCAAATCCTGGAACCAAATTAAGAATAATGCAATCAACGCAATGGCGCCTTCACTAATTCATCAGGAAAGTGAGATAATAAATAGAACTCTTAGAGACATGTATGATGAAAACACTAAAAGTATCGTAATAGAGGGTAACGAGGGATATAAAAAAGCTCAAAATTTTATGAAAATGCTTATGCCTTCACAAGTTAAAAAAATTAAAAAGTATAGAGGAAAAACTCCACTATTCTTTGAGGAGGGTATTGAACAAAAATTAAATCAAATTTTTGATACTGAAATAAAACTAAGTTCTGGTGGCTATCTAGTAATAAACCCCACAGAGGCATTAGTTTCAATTGATATTAATTCAGGAAGTTCTATAAAACAAAGAAATGTTGAAAATACTGCATTAGACACAAATTTAGAGGCAGCTGAAGAGATCGCAAGACAAATTAAAATTAGAGACCTTTCAGGTCTAATTATTATCGACTTTATAGATATGTTAAGTTACGGAAATAGAAAAATGGTTGAGAGGAGACTTAAAGAGAAATGTAGATCTGATAGAGCAAGAATTCAAATTGGAAGGATTAGTAATTTCGGATTACTAGAAATGTCAAGACAAAGACTTAGAGAAAGTGCTGTTAAATGGAAAGTTGCTTTGACAGATGAGTCGTTTGCTCAAAAAATATTAAAATTAGTTGAATTGAAAGCTGTTCTAAGTAAAGCTAAATTTGTAGAGTTAAGAGTATGTGATAAAATCTCAGCTTTTTTAAAAGAAAACTTTATTGAAGATTTAACTTATTTTGAAAAGAAAAATAAAATGAAAATAGATATAATTTCAGACAACAATTTAATTATTCCTGAATATATTATTGATATTAAAAATAAATCTAAGAAAACAATTGAGCTTATAGAATATTTTGAAAAACTTAAAAATCTTAATGATTTAATTAAGGATAAAAAAATAACTGATATAAAAAAGAGAAAAAAAACTTTTAGGAAAAAAAAGTTTTATAAAAAAACTAAATAATACCTTTTTTTGGAGATGAGGCACTCCCCATAACTTTTTTCTCAATTCTTCCAGATAAAAAGGATTGTCTTCCAGCAATTACAGCATTTTTAAAAGCTTTTGCCATTTCAAATGGTTTTTTTGCTTTTGCTATTGCTGTATTAACTAGGACACCATCACAACCTAATTCCATTGCTATGGATGCGTCTGATGCTTGTCCTAAGCCAGCATCTATTATCAAAGGTAATTTTGTTTGGTCCCTAATTATTTGAATATTAACTTTATTTAAAATACCTAAACCAGATCCAATTGGAGCCGCTAGTGGCATTATAGCTGCGGCTCCAACATTTTCTAACCTTTTAGCCATTAGAGGATCGTCGTTACAATAAACCATAACCTTAAAACCTTCTTTTGTTAAAATTTCTGTCGATTTAAGAGTTTCTATCATCTCTGGAAAAAGATTTTTTTTATCACCCAAAACCTCAAGTTTCACTAATTTCCATCCTCCTATTTCTCTTGCCAGTCTGAGTGTTCTTAAAGCTTCGTCAGAATTAAAACATCCAGCTGTATTTGGTAAATAAGTTATTTTTTTTGGATCTATATAATCCATTAACAAAGGTTTCTTTTTATCAGTAATATTTACTCTTCTAACAGCAACAGTTACAATATTAGCTCCAGATATCTTTATCGCCTTAGCACATTCATTCATACTTTTATATTTACCTGTACCTATAATCAATCTCGAATTAAATTTTTTTTTTGAAATTATAAGATTATCTTTTTTCAAAACTATCCACCTCCAATAAAATGAACTATTTCAATTTTATCATTAACTTTTAAATTTATTTTATTTAGATTTTTTTTATCCACTATTTCTCTATTTAATTCAATTGCAACTTTTTTCAAAGGGACTTTTAAATTTTTAACTAAGTCAGATAGTTTAGTTTTATCGTCAATTTTATTTATTTTGCCATTTATTTTTATTTTTATTTTTTTTTTCATCGTATATAAATGTTAAATGAATAATAAGATAATTATAATTAACGGTCCAAATCTTAATCTATTAGGTGAAAGAGAACAATCACAATATGGATCTACTACATTTGAAGAATTAAAAGAAATTTGTTTGAATAAGTCAAAAGAATTAGGTTTAGTTGCTGATTTTTCTCAATCAAATATTGAAGGAGAAATAGTTGACTTGATACAAAACTCTAGAAAAAATTTTGATGGAATTATAATCAATGCCGCAGCTTTTACACATACCTCTGTAGCTATTAGAGATGCAATAAGTATTTTTAAAAAACCAATCATTGAGTTGCATATTTCAAATATATATAAACGTGAGGAATTTAGACATAAATCTTTAATAAGTGACGTTGTTACAGGTGGTATTTTTGGTTTGGGTACTGAGGGTTATATTTTAGCCATAATTTCAATGCAAAAACTCTTACAAAATGAAAATTAATAAAAAGATTATTAAAGAACTTAGTGATTATCTAGAAGAGTTTAATCTTACTGAGTTGGAATATACCGAGAAAGATACTAAGATTAAAGTTTCTAAAAATAATATTTCAGTAAATAATCAAAATATTCCAAGTTCAACAACTGATGTAAATAATTTGAATATTAATTTATCAGAAAAAACTAAAACTGGAATTGAAGTTAAATCTCCAATTATTGGAACAGCATATCATGCACCTGAACCTGGTGCAAAAAAATTTGTTGAAGTTGGAAAAAAAATTAAAAAAGGCGACACAGTAATGATCGTAGAGGCTATGAAAACTATGAACCATGTACCATCAACTGCTGATGGAGTTGTAAAAGAAATTTGTGTTGAAGACGGCCAACCTGTAGAATTTGGTCAAAATTTATTAATTCTTAATTAATGTTTAAAAAAATTTTGATAGCTAACCGTGGAGAGATTGCGGTTAGAATTATAAGAGCCTGTAAGGAGTGGGGGATTTCAACTGTAGCAGTACATTCTGATGTAGATAAAGAAAGTATGCACGTAAGAATGGCAGATGAAAGTGTTTGTATAGGTTCTCACCAACCAGCAAATAGTTATTTGAATATCCCAGCCCTATTATCTGCAATAGAAATTACTAATGCTGAAGCTGTACATCCTGGTTATGGTTTTCTGTCAGAAAATGCTAATTTTGCGAAAGTGCTTGAAGATAATAATATTAAATTTATAGGCGCATCATCAGAATTAATAGAGATGATGGGAGACAAGATTCAAGCAAAAAAAATTGCGAAAGAAAATGGTTTGCCAGTGATTGAGGGATCTGAGGGTGGCGTTAGAGACATTAAAGAAGCAAAAGGATTGTGCAAAAAAATTGGTTTTCCAGTTTTAATTAAAGCTTCCGGTGGTGGCGGTGGAAAAGGTATGAAAATCGTTAACAAAGAAGAAGAGTTTGAAGCATTATTTTCAACCGCAAAGTCTGAGGCTCAAAAATATTTTGGTAATGATGAAGTTTACATAGAAAAGTTTTTTCAAAATCCTAGACATATCGAGGTTCAAATTTTAGCTGGAAAAAATAGAGCTGTACATCTTCATGAAAGAGACTGTTCTGTTCAAAGAAGACATCAAAAACTTATTGAAGAAACACCAAGTCCTGTTTTAACTGATGAGATAAGAAAAGACCTTTTTGAAAAAACAGTAAATATGGTATCAAAAATTGGTTATATGGGTGCTGGAACTGTTGAATTTATTTATGAAGATGGAAAATTTTATTTTCTTGAAATGAATACAAGAGTTCAAGTTGAGCATCCAGTTACTGAAATGGTAACAGGTATAGATATTATTAAAGAACAAATTTGGATAGCATTTTCAGGAGAGACAGCTTTAAAGCAAAGTGATATAAATCCAAGGGGGCATGCTATAGAATGTAGAATAAATGCAGAGGATGCAAGTAAAAATTTCCAACCTTCACCCGGACTAATTGGTATGTGTCACCAACCATCAGGTTTCAGAACCAGAGTTGATGGTGCAATATATCAAGGTTATAAAGTCACTCCGTATTATGACAGCATGATTTGTAAATTAATTTGTCATGGAAGAAATAGATTAGAAGCTATTCAGAGAATGAATAGATCCTTAGATGAGTTTGTAATTGAGGGAATCACAACAACAATTCCATTACATAAAAAATTATTGAATCACAAAAAATTTATTGATTCTGATTTTAATGTCAGTTGGTTGGACAAAGATAAAATACTTTAGTAACAGTTAACAAGCCATATATCGTAAACTGGATGATCAAAAGGTGCTATAGAAGGGCTTGATGAAAACATCCATCCATTAAAAACAAAAACATTATTTCTATCTTTTTTTGTTAAATCTCTTACTTGAATATATGCTTTAACTTCAGGATTATCATCATATTTGGAGTCTGTGCATTTTATACTTTTAATCGCTAGATCTTTATAAATATATTCCTTGTTATTGACTAATCTTATCGACTCATTTTTGGAACTTATCTTGTCTAATATCTTTATATCAGTATTACTTCCATCAAGATTAATTTCAGCGCTAATCTTAAATGTTAAAAATATAGTAAATAAATATATAAATAATAATAAGTTTAAATTATTTCCAAGTTTTATATTTTTTTTTAGTTGCATTTTTATTGTTCTTATTTGGATAATAAGCAGAATCAGTTCCAGTCAAGTTTGGCTGGTGGGGTTTTTGCCAATCATATTTTTCTAATTTATGAGTATTTTCAATTTTGTTGGGCATAAAATGTATCCAAGAATACCATTCAACTGGAATTTTAGATGCATCAATCTCATTTGCATAAATAACCCATCTTTTTCCTTTTTTGCTCTCGTAATACTTATTTCCATACTCATCTAATCCAATAAATTTACCAAACAATACTGTTTTAATTTTGGTACCGAATGTATCTTGATTCCACCAAGTAAAAATCTTTTTTAAAAAAGTCAACATGTAAAATTTTATAATTTCAATTTTAAATTGTATAAATTAAATTAGACTAAAATATGTAAAAGTATATAAGTAAAAAGATTCAAAATTCAAATTTAATTTAAGGATTATAAAAAAATGTCAAAATATCTTGTAGAAACTTATTATACATGCACTTTTAAAGTAAATCACTATCTAGATGATATAAATGAAACTGAGCTTAAAAATCTTGAAAAAAGAGACGACGGTAAATTTGAAGTTCTAGATGTTAAATTAGATAACCGAAAAACAAAAAGTCTTGACCCTAATAATAAAAAAAATAATCAAAATAAAAAAATTGATTTAGTTCAAGCCAATATCGATAACAAAAATACAAGTGTTGAAAAAATTGTTTCTCAATCTTTTACAAAATCTGATAATTCAGGAAAACGATTTAGCATGCCTGATAGAAGAAAAGGTTATATTCAAAAAGCAACTATTGGTGATCATAAAGTTTATTTGCACACTGGCGAATATGAAGATGGTAAAATTGGAGAAATCTTTATTGATACAAGCAAAGAGGGAGAGCTAGTTAAAGCCTTAATGAATAATTTTGCCATTGCTGTTTCACTTGGCCTTCAATATGGAGTTCCATTAGATGAGTTTGTAAATGCATTTATAGGAACTAAATTTGAACCCTCTGGTAAAGTAAATGGTAATGATAGAATTTTAAGTGCCTCTTCAATTTTAGACTATATATTTAGAGAACTAGCAATTTCTTATCTAAACAGAGAAGATTTAGCACATACTCCATCTATAGGAAATTTAGATGTTTCATCTGCAGATGAAAAAGGTTCTGATGAACAAAATCAATTGCTAAAAATAGTAAAAGATATGACTAGTAAAGGATTTGTCAGAAACAACTACAAGAAAAATCTGGTAGATTTATCAGATGTTAAAATTAGTCTTAAAGGTAAAAAATAATTATTTTTTACTTTTTATTGATAAATTTAACTCTTTAAGTTGGTTTTCACTTACACTAGAAGGTGCATTCATCATCAAATCCTGTGCATTTTGATTCATTGGAAACATTGTAACTTCTCGAATATTTTTTTCGTTTGCTAGTAACATAATTATTCTATCAATTCCTGGAGCGATGCCTCCATGAGGTGGAGCACCATAACTAAAAGCGTTTATCATTCCACTAAATTTTTGATCAACTTCAGATCTAGAGTAACCTGCAACAGCAAATAATTTATACATCAGATCTGGTATATGGTTTCTAATCGCACCAGAAGATAATTCTACTCCATTACATACAATATCATATTGATAAGCGAGTATTTCTAATGGTTTTTCAAAATCAATTTTGTTGATATCTCCTTGTGGCATTGAAAAAGGATTATGACTGAATTTTATTTTCTTTGTTTGATTATCTATTTCATACATTGGGTAATCTACAATCCAGCAGAATGCGAGAACGTTTTCATCGATTAAACCTAAATCTTTTCCAATTTTATCTCTAGCTAATGCAGTTAATTTTTCTACTTCCTCTAATTTACCACAAGCAAGAAAAATACTGTCACCTACTTCCGCTTTCGTTTTAATCATTATTTCATTTAGTGAGTCTTTTGAAAAAAATTTGCCTACCGGCCCTTTTGCTGAAATTTCTCTCTCTTTTTCAATGGTAAAGTAAGCAAGTCCTGAAGCACCTTGTTCTTTGGCCCATTTATCAATATTATCAAAAAAACTTCGCGGTTTATCCTTTGTATTTTTTGTAACAATGCATCTGACTTTAGATCCAGTTTTAACTAGTTTTTTAAATATTTCAAAAGAAACATCTTTTCTTAAAAAAATTTCAGTGATGTCACAAATAATTAATGGATTTCTTAGGTCTGGTTTATCTGTTCCATATTTAATCATTGATTCTTTAAATGAAATTCTTGGAAACTGATTAAACAATAATTTTTTATTTGAAAACTTTTTGAATGTATTAACAAATAAATTTTCTACTACATTAAATACATCTTCTTGCTCAACAAAAGACATTTCTAAATCTAATTGATAAAACTCGCCGGGACTTCTATCTGCTCTTGCATCTTCGTCTCTAAAGCAAGGTGCAATCTGAAAATACTTATCAAAGCCAGAGACCATCACTAATTGTTTGAATTGTTGAGGTGCTTGGGGAAGTGCATAAAATTTACCAGGATTTAATCTACTTGGTACTAAAAAATCTCTTGCTCCCTCTGGACTTGATGAGGTCAAAATTGGTGTTTGAAATTCTAAAAATCCTAACTTATTCATTTCATCTCTAATAAATGAAATTACCTTTGATCTTAATATAATATTTTCATGAATTTTTTTTCTTCTTAAATCTAAAAACCGATATTTTAGTCTTATCTCCTCAGCATATTCTTGATCAGTAAAAACTGGTAAAGGAAGTTCTTTACATTCACCAAGAACTTGAAAAGTTTTGATAGATACTTCAATTTCTCCAGTTTTAATTTCTTTATTTATAGTCTCATTTGATCTTTTTACAACTTCACCATCTATTTTTATCACTGTCTCTAATTGTATTTTTTCTAATTTTTTAAAATTTATATTTTCTTTATCTATTATACATTGTGTTACTCCATAATTATCTCTCAAATCTATAAACAAAATATTACCATGGTCTCTTTTCTTGTTTATCCAGCCAGATAAAAATACATTTTCGCCAACGTCATTTTTGTTAAGTTCATTACAATTGTGTGATCTATACTTACTCAATTATTCTCCCAAAACTTCTTTAATAATTTTAAAATCAATCGATTTTTTCTTTTTTAAACTTAGTTGATCAATTTTATATATGAAATCATATATTCTTTTATACGATCTCTCTATTCTTTTAATAATATAATCGATAAATTTATTTTCTAAAGTTATTTGTCTATCTGACAAATTTTTTAATATAATTGCAAATATCAATTCATCGTCTGGCTTTTCTATATTCAAAAGTATAAAACTTTTAGCTCTAGATACTAAATCTTTTAAATCATAATTTATACTCACAATAGAATTAATTGAAGTCACTATAATGTATTTATTATCTTGTTCTATAATGTTTAGAAGACTATAAAATAATTTTTCATTAATATGTGATGTTAGGTTTTCAATGACAATATTTTCATAAGTCTTAATTTTCTTTAAATCTTCATCTTTCAGGTTTTTTGCATCAATTTTAAACCCTTTATTTTTTTTCAAAAAAATATTTACTAAATGAGATTTTCCTGAAAGTTCTTCCCCTACAATATTTACAAAGTTTTTTTCCCATTTGGGCCAATTTTTAAGATATTCGAAAACATGTTTATTACTTTTTGATAAAAAAAAATCCTCATTTTTAAAATTTTTATCACTGTCAAAATTAATTACAGTTTGATTTATATCTCTCATTCTATAGTCCAAATTTTTTTTTGTGTATTTAAATTATAATTTTTATTTTTCATTATATTTATAAAGCTTTGCACAGTTCCATTAAATAAAATTTCGTAAAATATAAATTCTTTATCAATTTTTTGTACAAAATAGTTATTTACCAATTCTATCTCTTGTAATAATCCCTCAAAATCCGTGGTTTTTTCAAAATCAAAATTTTTCATTTTGACAACTAACGGTAATTTTATAGAAGTATTTATTTCATTTAATTTTTTCCATGTATCTTCATAAGATGCCTTTAGATTTTTAATTAAAAAATTTAAATTATCATTATTTTCTAAGTCAATATCTTTAAAAGAGTCATTCTTAATTATCTCTTTTTTATTACTATATATTTTTGTTAAAATTCTAATTTCATTTTTACTTTTAAAAAGTAAAGAAATAATCGAGTGATTTAAAAAATATTTTTTAGTAATTTCATCAAAACTATAAGTTTCGATAACATCTAATTTATCTTTAATTAAATTATAATCCTCAAGATCTTCTGTAGGTAAAAGATAATTAATCAATTCATATTTTTTAGATTCCGTATTCCAATTTTCATAAATTGGGTTATTAGAAAAAATTTTAATTTCGTTTATATTTTCATCTATAATTATTGGAACAAACAAAAATGTTTCATTTTTAATTTGTGATGGGCGAATATTTTTTTTTTCTAAAAAATTGAAAATTTTTCTTTTATTAAAAGTTACTCCAAGATTTACATAATAAATTTGATCAATAAATCTTTCCTCTTGAATTGAAAAAGACTCAATCATACCTTTAATTTGATTTAATTTAACATTCTCAATTTTTGTATAATCAGAAGATTTAATTAAGAGATAGATTAACTCAAAAAATGCTTTCTTAAAACCAAAGTCTATAACTTCAGATTTATCAAAATTATTTTCGAAAGGCTTAGAAATTTCTATATTATTAATTTCGTAAGTATTTGCTTTAAGCTCAGTTGTGGAAAAAAAAAATATTGTTAAAGCTAGAAATGAAAAAAAAATATATATATTTCTGATATAATGCATACTAAATTTAAATGTCATATTAATGAATAAAAATCTCTTTACCTATAAAAAAAGTGGGGTCAATATAGATGCTGCAGATAAGTTTGTAAGTTTCATATCTAATATTTCATCAAAAAAAAGAGGCAATAAAAAGAATAACAATATTGGTGGCTTTGGTTCAGTTTCAGATTTGCCTAAAAACATAAAGAATCCAAAAATAGTGGCTTGTACTGATGGTGTGGGAACTAAAATTGAAGTCGCGAATTTACTAAATAAATATGACACTATAGGTATTGATTTAGTTGCTATGAGTGTAAATGATTTAATCGTACAAGGTGCAAAACCTTTATTTTTTTTAGACTACATTTCAATTAATAAAATTGATTTAAAAAAAATGAAATCAATAATTCGTGGGATAGTTAAGGGATGTGATATTTCACAATGTAGTTTGGTTGGTGGTGAGACTGCTGAGATGCCAGATACTTATGAAAAAGGAAAATTTGATATAGCTGGTTTCGCGATTGGAATTACAGATGAAAAAAAAATACTAAATAAAAATAAAATAAAAAAAGGAGATTTAATTTTAGCTGTTCCGTCTAGTGGCTTACATTCAAACGGTTTTTCATTAATTAGACATTTACTAAAAACAAAAAAAATAAATATAAAAAAAAACCTCTTTCTTAAAAGAGAACTAATAAAGCCAACTAAAATTTATGTGAAAGAAATCTTAAATCTTGTAAAAAAAAATTTACTAAATGGTTGTGCTAATATTACTGGTGGTGGGTTGGCTGATAACATTAGTAGAGTAATTCCCAAAAACCTGTGTGCAGAAATAGATTTAAATAAGATTAGACCTCATAAAATTTTTAATTGGCTCAAAAAGAATAAAATTAGTGATAAAGAAATGCTTAAAACATTTAATTGTGGAGTTGGATTTTGTTTAATAGTTAACCCTAAAAATATAAAAAAAGTTAATAAATTTTTTATGAAAGAATACAAACCTTATATTATTGGAAAAATTTCTAGAAATAAAAATAATGTAATTCTTAATGGTAAAGTTCACTGGATATAAAAAGATTAAGACTGCAGTTTTTATTTCTGGCACAGGAAGTAATTTAAAATCTTTAATAAAATTTTCTAAAATAATAAAATCACCAATTTCTATTAATCTAATAATCTCAAATAATCCTGAGGCTAAAGGTTTAAAGCTTGGGAGAATAAACAATATAAAAAAAAAAGTATTTAATTTTAAGAAAAAATATAAAGTTGAAAATCAGATACTTTCAATTTTAAAAGAACATGAAATTAAGATGATATGTTTGGCAGGATTTATGATTGTTTTATCAAAAAATTTTATAAATAAATTTAGAGGTAAAATTTTAAATATTCATCCTTCATTGCTCCCAAAATATAAAGGGCTTAATACTCATCAAAGGGTCTTGAACAATAAAGAAAAATATTCAGGGTGTACTGTTCATTTTGTAAATTCAAAATTAGATTCTGGGAAAATTATTCTACAAAAAAAAGTAAAAATCTCAAAAAATGAGACAAAGAAATCTCTGGCCAAAAAAATACTTGTTCAAGAACATAAGCTTTATCCAAAAGCTATATTAAAAACATTTAATCTTTAAAAAAGAAATCAATTTCTATCTTAGCATTATCAACACTATCAGATCCATGCACAGAATTTTTATCGATTGAAATTCCATATTTTTTTCGGATAGTTCCCTCCTCAGCATCTTTTGGATTTGTAGCTCCCATGAGTTCTCTGTTTCCTTTTACTGCGTTTTCTTTTTCAAGGATCATTACAACTATTGGACCTGAAGAGAGATAGTCACATAAATCATTATAAAACGGCTTTGTTTCATGAACTTTGTAAAACTTTTCAGCCTCAGACTTTTCAATTTGAATTTTTTTTTCCTTAAGGATTTGGAAACCTTTGTTCTTAAACATTTCTTTAATTTTGCCTTCAAGATTTCTTTCTACAGCATCGGGTTTAATAATAGATAAAGTTTGTTCAAGTTTACTCATAATGATCCTCTATAAGTTTGTTTAACAACCTTACACCATAGCCTGTTGCACCGCCTGAATTTAGGGCACCACCATATTTAGAAAACGCCATTCCAGCTATATCTAAATGAGCCCAGGGTGTTTTGTCTAAAATAAATCTTTGTAAAAATTGTGCAGCAGTAGTTGAGCCAGCTCCACCAACATAATTAATATTTTGCATATCAGCATTTTTTGAGTCTATCAATTTATCATAATTTTTATTTAAAGGCATTCTCCAGACCTTTTCTTCAACTTGTTCACCTGACTCAACTAACTGTTGGGATAATTTATCATCATTAGAAAATAAACCTGCATATTCAGAACCAAGTGAAACAATGATTGCTCCTGTTAGAGTTGCTAGATCTACAATAAGCTTTGGTTTAAACTTTTCCTCTGTAAAAGTAAGTGCATCAGCAAGCACTAATCTTCCTTCCGCATCAGTATTTAAAATCTCAACTGTTTTACCACTATATGACTTGACGATATCACCAGGTCTTTGTGCATTGCCACCAGGCATATTTTCCACTAACCCAACCACTCCCACTGCGTTAATCTTTGCTTTTCTCAAAGCTAAACTTTTCATTAATCCAACTACTACTGCTGAACCAGCCATATCGTAAGTCATATCCTCCATAAACTTGGCCGGCTTTAAAGATATACCGCCAGTATCAAAACAAACACCCTTTCCAACGAAAGCAAGTGGTTTAGATTTATCTTTTGATCCGTTCCATTCTATTGTTACAAGATAAGATCCTCTAATACTTCCTTGGCCAACACCAAGTAAGGTGTTCATACCTAATTTTTTTAATTCCTTATCATTATAAATTTTAATTTTTAACCCAAACTTACTTAATGATTTTATTCGTTTAGCGTATTCATCTGGATGTAACACATTTCCAGGCTCTGATACTAAATCTCTAGTATAAAAAGTTCCCTCTTCTATAGAACTAAATTTTAACTGATCTTTATGATTAGGAATATTTTTTCCTATTACATTAATAGAAATATTACCTTTATTTTTTTTTGTTTTATATTTTTCAAATTTATAAGATTTCAGTTTTATTCCATGTAAAAAATAACCAATAATATTTTTGAAGCTATTTGGAATAGTGTCTGAATGAACGATATATTGTGTTTCTTTTATCTCGTTTAAAATAATATAACATTTAGCACCTAAATTTTCTGCATCAGAATTAGTAAGTTTTTTTTTGAATGAGACTAAAATTATTTTTTTTTTTGAGCTAATGTCAAAAGTTAAAATTTTTTTTTTAGTGTCTTTTTTATTAAGCAAATCTGTAATGTAAGAATATTCAGAAATGGGGATATGTTTTTTTAAACCTTTAATATTAAAATTCTCATCTGTGAATAAAATGAGATTTCCTAAAGAGTTATTTAAGGCCCTATTTTTGTAATTTATTTTAACTGACATAAAAATTTAAATTCAATCTGTAAGAGATAATGTTATATATGAATAAATTAATTATATTTCAATGGAAAAAATTATATTTAGGAAATTAATACTAGATATTACTCTAAGAGCTCTAACTATAACCTTTTCTCTAGGTTTAATTGTATGGATTGTGCAAGCAGTGAATTATTTAGATTTTGTGATTGGAGAAGGGCATAATTTTAAAATATATTTCTATTATAATTTATTTAATTTTCCCAAAATTATTCACAGAATTTTGCCTTTTGTATTTGCTATTTCTATATTTTTCGAATTGTTGAAATATGAAAAAAATAACGAACTTTTAATATTTTGGACAAATGGTGTTAGTAAAAAAAAGTTTATCTCTAATCTAATTAAGTTTACGTTAATCGTGACTTTAATTCAGATATTTATTGGAAATTTAGTTTCACCATCAAGTCAATACAAGGCCAGAGGATTTTTGAAAGACTCGAACATGGATTTTTTGCCTAATCTGATCAATCAAGGAAAGTTTATAGATACAGTCTCTGGGTTGACTATTTTTATAAATGAAAAAACTGAGGATAATTCATTTAAAAATATTTATATACAAGAAGGAGAATTGTTCAATTTTAAAGAAACTTCTAATCAAATTATATATGCTCAAGAAGGTTTTTTAATTGATGATAATAAAAAACTTTTTAGATTATTGAATGGTAAAATCATTAGTACTAATGATAATAAATTGATAAGTTTCCAATTTGACAAAATTGATTATGATTTATCAAAATTTTCATCTAAAACAATCAAAGTGCCAAAAATTCAAGAGTTATCGTCAATTAAGATAATGAAATGCTCTTTAAGTTTAATGTCTAATAAAAATTATGTTGATGAAATATTTACTTGTGAACTAGGAAAACTAAAAAATCTTAATCAGGAACTTTATAAAAGATTTATTAAACCACTCTATTTACCCTTGTTGACTTTGATTTGTTGTTTTTTATTAACAATCTCGAAAGAACAAAATAATTATACAATTAATACAATTAAAGTTTTTTTATTTGTTTTTTTAATTTTAGTAATATCAGAAACACTAATGCGATACGCAGAAGGTTCCAAAATTCATTTATTTTCATTAATATGTCTTCCGATTTTATTTTATTACATTACTTACAATTTTTTAAGTCAAAAAATAAAGCTATGATTAAAACATACGATAAATATTTTATAAGTTTATTTTGTAAGAAGATTGTGTTGATTTTTTTAATTTTTTTCTCATTGACTTTTATTTTAACAATCTTTGAAGAAATTACATTTTTTAGTGAAACGCAATCCAAATTTTATTTACCCTTTTTAATTGCAACGATGGATGTTCCTACAACTATTCTTGAAATTTTTCCATTTATTCTTTTGATTTCTACGCAACTATTTTTTTTAGAAATTATAAAAAAAAAAGAAAATGAATTAATTAAGATTAACAATCTAAATAATTTTTATCTTATCAAATTACTTTCAATATGTGCCTTGATTTTTGGAGTATTGATTGTGACAGTTTATTATCCTTTTTCCTCAAAACTAAAATTTATTTACTCTGATATCAAAAATATTTACTCTAAAGATGGTAAGTACTTAAAGCATTACAATGAAAATGGATTATGGATTAAAGACGAAATTGATGATCATATTTACATCATTCATGCATCAAATACTGAAGATAATTTTTTAAGTGACGTTTTTATTTCAAAGTTTAGTAGTGAATTTGAATTAATAGAAAATATTTTTTCAAAAAAAATTGATATAAGTTCTAATAAATGGCTAATTGAAAAACCAATTATTTTTAAAGATAATAAACAGATCAATCCAAACGAAAATCTGTTGCTAAATAGTCATTTTGATATAAATAAAATAAATAATACTTTTAAAAATTTAAATTCTCTAAATATCCTCCAACTAATTGATGTAAAAAAAGAAAATGATCTATTAGGTTATTCTTCAAAAGATATTGATTTACATCTTTTAAAAATCATCTCACTGCCTATTTACTTGGCTATAATGGTAATAATATCCTCAATTATAATGTTAAATATACCTAGGAATAAGCCTTATATATTCCATATTTTATTAGGAATTTTACTATCAGTCATAATTTATTACATAAATAACATTTTTAACATCTTTGGTTTAACAAATAAAATACCTACTTATTTATCGGTGTTTTTTCCAATTATTTTGTTAAGTATTATTTCTTTAATTGGTTTAATAAGAATTAATGAAAAGTAGTATAAAAATTTTTTTAATAATACTCTTGCAAGTTTTTTTTGCATCTAAAATACTTTCTGATGAAATAGAATTTAAAGCATCAGATATACAGATCTCGAACGAACAAAATTTAACTGTCGCCAATAATGGAACAGCAGTAATAAAAGATGATGGAATAATTGTAGAAGGAAACAAAATAAAATACTTTAGAGATAAAGCTTTATTAATCATTAATAAAGGAAAAATTTCCTCAATAGATCAAAATTTTGAAATAGACTCAAATTCAATTAAATATCAAATTGATAAATCTGAAATAGATTTTAGTGAGGATGTTAAAATTTATGACAAAATAAATGATCTATTTATAAATACTGATGAGATAAAATATGACGTTAAAAATCAAATAATATCAAGCGAAAGCCATTCTCAAATTAAAGATAAACTAAATAATATTTATAAAGTTAAAGAGTTTAATTACTCCATAAAAGAGAAAGTTATAAAACTTAGTGAACTGAAAGTTTTGGATGCTAATGGAAATACATTTATTGTAGATATAGCTTTTTTAGATTTAATCAAAAATGAGCTTATCGCAAAAGATATTGGTATTAATTTTAAAATTTCAAAAAATTCAGAAAATGAACCTCGTTTAAAAGGAAGGGGTCTAATAAATAATAAAAAAGAAACAGTCGTCAATAAAGGAACATTCACTTTTTGTAAAAAAAGAGATAAATGTCCACCTTGGGAAATGGGTGCAGAAGAAATAATACATGATAAGGAAAAAAAGATTATTAAGTATAAAAACGCAAATTTAAAGATTTATGATAAGAAAGTTTTTTATTTTCCAAAGTTTTTTCATCCAGATCCAACTGTTGAAAGACAAACTGGATTTTTGATTCCCAAACTAATGGACAATAGTACAACAGGTTTTTCTATAAATTTACCTTATTTTTTAGTTTTGGCTGAAAATAGAGATATGACAATTAACCCAAGATTTTTTTCAGATAACAAACTTTTATTACAATCTGAACTCAGGCAAAAAAATAAAAGCTCTGATCACATTGCTGATCTAAGTCAATATTTATCAAATGATGAGAATTCTAAAAGTCATTTGTTTTATAAATTTGAAAAAAACTACGTTGCTGATAATTTTGATGATATAGAACTAAAATTAAGGTTAGAGCAAGTCTCAGATGAAACCTATCTAAAAGCTTATAAGATTGAGAGTCCAATAATAAATGACACATCAAATCTTACTAATTCTTTAAGTGTTAATCTTTACAATCAAGATTCTTCATTAAATACAAATTTTGACATATATGAAGATCTAAGTAAACAAGACAGTGATAAATATGAATATGTACCAAATTTTAATTTCTCAAAAATTATAAATGAATACTATTCAATAAACTCAAATGGTTACTACAAGAACTATAATACGAATATCACAGAAAAAATTTTGATTAATAATTTTGAATTTCAATCACTTCCAACATTTTTAAATAATGGAATAATTAATGAAAAAAGTTTTTTAGTCAAAAATATCAATTCAAGTGCAAAAAACTCAGAGAGATTTAAAAATGAAAGCTCAATAAGTTTAGCACCTACTCTAAAAACCAGCTATTCATATCCTCTTAGAAAAGAAACTTTGAAATATGACAATACTATTACTCCAAAATTATCCTTACGTTTAAGCACTCCTCACACTAAAGACTTTAGCAATTCTGATAGAAAAATTAGTTATGAGAATATTTTTGATCTAGATAGACTAGGAATTTCAGATGCAAATGAGGGTGGCGTTTCAGCTACTTATGGGTATGAGTATAAAAAAGTCGATAAATCAAATTTAGAGCAGAGTATTAAAATTGCTTTAGCAAACAACCTTAGATTACAAAAAAATGATGATTTACCTAATAACTCTAATTTAGGTGATAAAGTTTCAGATTTTGTTGGGTTGATTGAGTATAAACCAAATGATTTCTCAAAATTTAATTATGATTTTTCTCTTAAAAACAATTTATCTGACAAAAATTATGAACTTTTTGGATTTGAATTTTATTTAAAAAATATAAGCACGAAATTCGAATACCTTAACGAGAATAATAGTAATCTTAAAACCTCTTATATTCAGAATGAAATACGATACAACTTAGATAAAAATAATAGTGTGATTTTTGAAACTAGAGAAAATAAAGAAAAAAGTTTTACCGAATTTTATAATCTAATTTATCAATATCAGAACGATTGTTTAACAGCTGCGATAGAGTACAATAAAGAACATTATAGTGACCAAGATTTAAAACCTTCTGAAAACTTATTTTTTAAAATTTCAATTATACCTTTTGGAGGTTTCAATTCTCCAAACTTAAAATGATCAAAATTAAAAAAGTTATCATTTTTATTTCTGTATTTTTATCAACAATAAATTTCTCTCTATCTCAGATAAATTTTGAAATTGTAATGAAAATCAACAATGAAATAATAACTACTTTTGATATTGAAAGAGAAATAAAATATCTTTTAGCGCTTAATCCACAGCTTGAAAAAATAAAGTATAATGAATTAGAAAAAATAGCAAAGAAATCTATTATTAAAGAAAAAATTAGAGAAAACGAAATACTCAAATATAAAAAACTAGATGGTGAAAACTTTCAATTTAAAAATTATCTTAATAACTTAGTCCGAAATTTAAATTTTTCAAATCAAGATGAGCTAAGGAAATATTTAAAAAATTTTAATATTTCAATAGATGATCTTAAAAAAAAAATTTTGGTTGAAAATGAATGGAAAAGTTTAGTTTATGCTAAATACATTAATAATGTTAAAATTGATAAATCAAAACTCAAAAAAAAAGTAGATATTATAAGCAAAGATAAATTTTTAATAGAATACAATTTGTCAGAAATTGTTTTTAAAAGAAGAAATGATATCATTTTGACAGATTTAATGGCTAACATAATAGAAAGTATAGAGGATGTAGGTTTTGAAAATACTGCTCACTTATACAGTATTACAGATAGCTCCAAAGTAGGAGGCAAAATTGGCTGGATACAAAAAAACAATTTATCTGAAGAGATAAATAGAAATTTGGTATCTTTAAATAAAAATAGCTTTACTAAACCAATTCAAATTGGCGATAATTATCTTATTATAAGAATGAATGATATTAGACAAGTCCCTATTAAAATTGATAAAAAAGAGGAATTAGAAAAAATGATAATCGTTGAAACTACTAAGCAATTAGATAAATTTTCTAATATTTTTTTTAATAAAATTAAACTGAATAGTAAGATAAGTGAATTCTAAACCAATATTAATAGTTCCAGGTGAATATAAAAGTATTTTTTTTGAAATTTTTTTTAAATCAATTAAATCGCTGAATTTTAATTGTCCCTTAATTTTGATTTATGACAAAAAAAAAATTTCTAAGGAGAAAAAGAAATATAATTGTAATAAAGAAATTCAACTTATAAAAATTGAGGAAGTTTTTTCAAAAAAGCTATCTAAAAAAAAATTGTATTTAATTGATATTAAATATCAGAACTCAACAGAATATATTTATAATTGCTTTAAATTAGCATTTAAATTAATCAAGAGTGGTTTAACTTACAAGTTAATTAATGGACCAATCAATAAGACCAAAACTTTAAAAAAAGAATATATTGGTGTAACAGAATACATCGCTGGTAACTTCAAAGAAAAAAAATATGCAATGCTCATTTATAATAAGAAATTATCAGTTTGCCCTGTAACAACTCACTTGCCTTTAAGTTTAGTTCCAAAAAAAATAACAAAAAAAATAATCATTGAAAAAGCTATTATTATTAATGATTTCTACAAAAAATTTTTAGGTTTAAAACCAAAAATAGCGATAACTGGTTTAAATCCTCATTGTGAAAGTATTCTTAAATATAATGAAGATGATCAAATTGTTAAAAAGGCAGTAAAAATACTAAATAGAAAAATTAATATTAAAGGACCATTTCCATCAGATACAATTTTTTTAAAAAAAAATAGAGATAATTTTGACGTAATTATGGGCATGTACCATGATCAGGTTTTAGGTCCTATAAAAACTCTTTTTGAGTATGATGCGATAAATATAACCTTAGGATTACCTTTTTTAAGAGTTTCTCCAGACCATGGTCCTAATGAAAGAATGGTTGGAAAAAACAAGTCTAATCCAATAAGTTTAATTAATGCAATAAAATTTTTAGATAAAAATGATTAAGGCTAAAAAAAGCCTTGGACAGAATTTTTTATGTGATCAAAATATAATTAATAAGATCCTGGACATAACAGAAATAGAAAAAAAAAATGTTCTAGAGATTGGTCCAGGTACTGGAAATTTAACCTCCGAAATCTTAAAAAAAAAACCTAAAAAACTTTTAGTTGTTGAGAAGGACAACGATTTGGTAAATTTGCTGCAAAAAAAGTTTTGCAACAAAATAAAAATTATAAATGACGATGTCTTAAAATTGAATGAGAATTTTTTATCTAAGGAAACTTTAACAGTTTTTGGAAATCTACCATACAACATTTCAACTGAAATCCTAATCAAGTGGATCTTAAATTTGAGCTTAAAAAGAACTTGGTTTGATTGTCTAATACTTATGTTTCAAAAAGAAGTAGCTGATAGAATTATATCAAATTTTGATACAAACAAATATGGCAGGCTAACAATCATAGCAAATTGGCGTCTTAAAATAAAAAAAATTTGTGATGTAAAAGCCTCAAGTTTTTACCCTAAGCCGAAAGTTGAAAGCAGTCTGTTATTTTTTAAACCTAAAGAAAAATTTTCAAATTTCAGAAATCCAAAAAATTTAGAAAAAATAACAAGAGTTTTTTTTATGCATAGGAGAAAAATGATAAAGAAACCTTTTAATCTTTTATTTAATAATAATTTAGAATTGTTATCAAAAATGGGCATAAGTCTTAATTCAAGACCACAAAATTTAGATTTTGAAACCTATTACAAATTAACAAGGGAATATGAAAATTTAAGAGGTTAGTTTATCTATATGACTTCTTATATAATCAAGATCATAATCTTTTGAGCCATTATTAATTTCAGCATCAATTAAATTTTTAATTTTAGAATAACAATTATTCAGTTCATCATTAATAACTACATAATCATAGTTTATCCAATGAAGCACATCTCTATCAAATTGCTGCATTCGCTCCTCGGCGATAAGTTTATCTTTCATATCTCTATTTGATAACCTCTCAAATAATATTTCCTTACTTGGAGGCAATATAAAAAAAGTAATCAATTTATAATCTAATTTTTTATTTTTTATTTGATCCGCACCTTGCCAGTCAATATCAAATAAAACATTCTTACCTTTATTAAGATTATCAATTACAGGTGTTCTTGTTGTCCCATAATAGTTATTAAAAACTTTTGCATACTCTAAAAATTCTTCATTATTAATTAATCTTTTGAATTCCTTAAGATCTACAAAATAATAATCCCTATTTGGTGATTCCCCGGGTCTTGGATGTCTTGTGGTATGAGAAATTGATATTTCAAAATTGTTTTGTTTTGATAATAAATTTACAAGTGTTGTTTTTCCTGCTCCAGAAGGAGAAGATAGAATTACCATAATTCCATCTTTAGATGAAGGCATTTAAAATTTTTTAATTGGCTTTGCCTTCAATAAATTTGACCGCATCACCTACTGTTAAAATTTTCTCAGCTTCACTGTCAGAAATTTCTGAACCAAATTCTTCCTCGAAAGCCATTACTAGCTCAACTGTATCCAAACTATCAGCCCCTAAATCGTCAATAAAACTAGATTCCTCTGTGACTTTTGACTCATCAATTCCCAAATGATCTGCAACTATTTTTTTAACTTTACTTGAAACATCTTCTGACATTTTGATCCTTTGTTTGTTATAAATCGTTATTAGTTTAATTACCTAGTTTGTCAAGCCATATACATGCCTCCATTTACATGTAATGTTTCTCCATTTATGTAATCAGATTGATTAGATCCTAAAAAAAGAACTGCATTTGCTATATCCTCGGGCTCACCTAATCTTCCAGAAGGTATTTTTGAAACTATTATTTCTTTGAATTTTGCATCAATATTATCTGTCATAGCTGTTTTAATGAAACCTGGTGATACACAATTTACGTTAATATTTTTTTTTGCATATTCAATAGCTAAACTTTTAGACATTGCGATAATTCCTGCTTTGGAAGCGGTGTAGTTTGTTTGACCTAAGTTACCAGAGTGGCCAACCACAGAAGTGATGTTAATAATTTTTCCCTTTTTATATTTTAACATCTTTTTAATTGCAAATTTACACATTAAAAATGTTGAGGTTAAATTAATATTAATCACCTTATTCCATTCATCTGTACTCATTCGAATTGCTAAGTTATCTTTTGTTACTCCTGCGTTGTTCACAATACAGTCAAGTCTCCCTCCAAGTTCATTGTTAGCCTGTTCAATGAAATTTTCTATTTCCTCACTTTGAGAAATATCAAATTTTAAAGTTTTAATATTGCTAAATGTTTTTTTTAGCTCATCTAATTTCTCATCTTTAGTGCCTGTTGCTAGTATCTTTGCTCCATGTTCATCTAATTTTTTAACAATAGACTTGCCTATTCCTCCAGTCGCCCCTGTTACAATAATGTTCTTATTTTTTAAATCATTCATATTTTTAAACTTTTTATATCTGATATATCATTAATGGAACAGGTTTTTACATTTTTGTCTATTCTTTTAATCAAGCCTGTTAATACTTTTCCAGGACCAATTTCAATGAATTGATTAACATTTTTATTTATCATTTTAATCACACTTTCTCTCCATCTTACTCTTTTTTCAATTTGTTCAGTCAATAATCTTTTCAAATTTACAATATCTTTTATTTCACTAGCAGTAACATTTGAAATCAAAACATTATCTGATTGTTTAAAGTTAATTTTTTTAAGTTCACCACTTATTATTTCAGTTGCTTTAAACATCAAATTGCAATGAAAAGGTGCGCTAACAGGAAGTTTTATATATCTAATATTTATATTATTTAAAAAATGACCCATCTTTTCTAAATCTTTTATTTTTCCACTTATAACTATTTGACCCTCGCTATTGTCATTTGCAATATAAGTTTCAAAATTTTTTTTATTATCAATTAAAATTTTTTCAATATCTTCTATCTTAGATCCTAAAATTGCTAACATCCCACCCTCACCTTTTGGAACTGAGTTTTGCATGGCATTCCCTCTTACTCTTAAAATTTTTAACGTATTACTAAAATCTAAATATCCTGCGCATGATAATGCAGAATATTCACCTAAAGAGTGCCCAGCAAAATATTTCGCATCATTCAAATTTATATTAAATTCATTTTTAATAACTTTAAATATAGCATAACTAATAAGAAATATAGCTGGTTGAGTATTGGCTGTTAAGTCCAATTCCTCTTTGGGACCCTCCAATATTATTTTTGAAAGATTAAAACCTAATGTATCATCAGCTTCTTGAAATAATTTTTTTACAAAATCATAATTATCAAAAAATTCTTTTCCCATTCCAACTTTTTGTGAACCTTGGCCAGGAAAAATTACTGAAAACATTTAAAAAGTTATTTAATTATTGTTTATTTTACTATTGTAATTGAGAATTTATAATAGTATATCCTCAAATTTTATTAAAGAATAAATATGAATTTATACGAGCATACAATTATAGCTAGACAAGATGCTTCTCCATCTGAAGTTAAACAACTTACCGAGAAATATTCTAAAATTGTTGAGAAAAATGAGGGAGAAATAATTAAAACAGAAAATTGGGGGCTGCTCAATCTTTCATATCTAATAAAGAAAAATAGAAAAGGAAGCTATATTCATTTTAAGATAAAAGGTCATGGAAGAATGATTGAACAATTAGAAAAAAATGAGTCAATAGATAAAAAACTAATTAGACACCTTACTGTAAAAGTAAAAAAATTTGATCTCGATACCAATTATTTTTCAAAAACTGATGATAAAGAAAAAATTGAAAAAAAAGATAAAAGTAAAAGCTAATTATGCCAAAAAAAAATAGTGGAAATAAAAAAAATAAAAGTAATTTTGCAAAATTAAGTATTTTTCAATCAAATAAATATAAGTTTAAAAAAAGTTGTCCACTTTCTATAAAAGGTGCTCCCAAAATTGACTATAAGAATATCAAGTTACTTAAAAAATATGTTTCAGAAAATGGTAAAATTTTACCATCAAGAATAACAAATGTTTCACAGAAAAAACAAAGAGAGTTATCTTTATCAATTAAAAGGGCTAGAAATTTAGCTTTAATATAATGAAAGTAATTTTATTAGAAAACTTAAAAAAAATTGGATCTATTGGAGAAATTATAGATGTAAAAAGAGGGTTTGCAAGAAATTTTCTCATTGCTAATAAAAAAGCACTTTACGCATCGAAAGAAAATATTGGGAAAGTAGAAAAAATAAAATCAGAACTTTCTAAAAAAGACAATGAAAAAAAACAAGAAGCTAAAAAAATTTTTGAGAAAATCAACAAAAAAGAAATTTATGTGAAAAAACTCAGCACAGAGAATAATGAGCTTTATGGTTCTGTAAAACCAACTGAAATTTCAAAACTTATTCTTGAGGAGTTTAATGAGAATATTAAACCATCGGTTATACAACCAATCAAAGAGATAAAATCTTTGGGAAAATTTAAGGTAAGAGTTTTTTTACACTCTGAAGTTGATGCTGAAATTACAATTAATGTGAAATCAGCAGATACAATTCAATAATTATACAATTTCATCCACAGCTTTTTTTTTAATTCTAAATAAGATAATTTTTTGTAAATTACATAAATGGAAAATAATTTAAGTTTAGTAAAAAATAATTTTAAAGAACTTCCTAATAATATTGAGGCAGAACAAGCAATTATAGGATCAATTTTAGTAACAAATGAAATATTTGATGAAATAAGTTCAATTATTTCAAATATCAATTTTTACGATCCTATGCATCAAAAAATATTTAATGCAATTGAAAGTATGATTTATAAAGGTTTACTTGCTAATCCAATTACTTTAAAAAATTTTTTTGAAAATGAAAAAGATGAATTAAATGTTCCAGAATATCTAGTCAAAATTACAAAATATTCAACTTCTGTTAGACAAGCGATTGAATATTCAAAAATTGTATATGATATGTTTGTTAGAAGAGAACTTATTAAAATTTCTGATCAAATAATTGATGAAGCTAAAGAAAATAATCTCGAAACTAGCGGTCAAAACATAATTGAAAATTCTGAAAGACTTCTCTATGACCTGGCTGAAAAAGGAACTTTCAATTCATCATTAATTAAATTTGATGACGCAATGAAACAAACTATTGAGATGGCATCTGCTGCTTATAAAAATGAAGGAGGTATCGTTGGAGTTCCTACAGGATTAAAAAATTTAGATGACAAATTGGGAGGTCTTCATTCATCCGATCTAATTATCATCGCTGGACGTCCTTCTATGGGTAAGACTTCTTTAGCAACAAATATAGCATTTAACACAGCTCAAAAAATTCAAAATGATAGTAAAAAATCATCTGTGGCTTTTTTTTCACTAGAAATGTCATCAGAACAACTTTCGACAAGAATAATTTCTGAACAGGCTAGAATAAGTTCAAATGATATTCGAAGAGGAAAAATCTCAGATGAACAATTTGACCAATTTTTGGAAACATCAAAAAATATTTCAGAACTACCACTATTTATTGATGAAACACCAGCGATAAGCATTGCAGCAATGAGCAATAGAGCTAGAAGAATAAAAAGATTATATGGTTTAGATTTGATAGTTGTTGATTATATTCAATTAATGAAAGGATCTTTAAACAATAAAGATGGAAGAGTGCAAGAAATTTCTCAAATCACTCAAGGATTAAAAGCTATAGCAAAAGAGCTTGGGGTACCTGTTTTAGCATTATCTCAGTTATCTAGACAAGTAGAACAAAGAGATGATCACAAACCTCAACTTTCAGATCTTAGAGAGTCTGGATCAATTGAACAAGATGCTGATGTTGTAATGTTTGTTTATAGAGAGGGATATTATTTACAAAGAAAAGAACCTAGAGAGGCAACTGTTGAACACGCAGAATGGCAAGCAAAAATGAATGAAGTTGCTCATTTAGCGGAAATTATCATTGGAAAACAAAGGCATGGTCCAATAGGTAAAGTAACTCTGGAGTTCGAGGAAAGATTTACAAAATTTAAAGATACTCAAAATAATTAATTTACAATATAACAGGATAAATGATTGATCATTTATACCAAAATACAATCTTAAAAAATCCAAAATTTGTTCTCATTTTTTTGTTAATAATAGTAGTTAGTTTTGGATATTACTCAAAAGATTTTAGACTTGATGCGTCTTCTGAAACACTGCTAATTGAAGGTGACCCTGATCTAGAGTATTTAAAAGAAGTAACAAATAGATATGGATCAAAAGATTTTCTAGTTTTAACTCATACACCTAATGACGGTATGGTGACCAATAGTTCTATTAATAATCTTCTTAGCTTAAAATATAAACTTCAGAGCTTAGATTGGGTACATAGCGTTATAACTTTGTTGGATATACCTCTATTAGATAATTCTGATGCACCTCTCCAGGAAAGACTAATAAACTTTAAAACTCTAAAGGATGAAGGTGTTGATAAGGAGAGAGGTTTTAAAGAAATTTTAGCAAGTCCAGTTTTCAGGAACTTTGTTATTAGTGAAGATGGAAAGACAAGTGGAATAATTGTTAATATAAAAGAAAATGAAAAATTAAATGATATTGAAAATAAATCTGATAAGGAAATTCAAATATTTAAAGATCAAATAAAAAAAAAGAATCATAATAATATCCTAGAAATTAGAGAGGTGATCAAAAGTTATGATGATATAGGAAAAATTTATTTAGGTGGTATACCAATGATTGCCGATGATATGATGAGTTTTATAAAAAGCGATATCATAGTTTTTGGTTTAGGTGTGCTTGCATTTATTATTGCAACCTTATGGTTTGTTTTTAGAAATTTAATTTGGGTTGTGGTTCCAATAAGTAGTTGTTTTTTTTCTGTTATAATTATGATGGGTCTTTTAGGTCTTATCGGATGGAAAGTTACTGTGATTTCCTCAAACTTTATTGCGCTAATGTTAATTTTAACGATGGCAATGAACATTCATATGAGCACTAGATTTATACAATTAAGAAAGTCTTATCCTAATAAAGGTAATTATGAAATAATCTCTTTAACTACAAAAAAAATGTTTTGGCCGATACTCTACACGGCTTTAACGACCATTATCGCTTTTTTATCTTTAATATTTAGTGAAATTAAACCAGTCATAGATTTTGGCTTAATGATGACTTTTGGATTAATAACATCATTTATAATTACTTTTACTTTGCTTCCAAGTTTATTAAGTTTTTTAAAAGATAATAAAACTCTTATAAAGGAGAATGTTGACTTCAAAATCACTTCATTATTAGAAAAAATCTCTATTAATTTTAAAAATCAAGTTTTTATAACTGCTGGGATAGTAATTATTTTAAGTGTTATTGGGATAAGCAAATTAGAAGTAGAGAATAGTTTTATAAATTATTTTAGTAAAAAAACAGAAATTTATAAAGGTATGAAATTGATTGATGAAAAACTTGGTGGAACAACACCCCTAGAAGTAATTTTAAAATTTCCAGAAAAAAAAGACGAAAAATTAAATGAAGATGACGAATTTGAAGATTGGGGCGATGAGGAAAAAAATGATGATAAGTATTGGTTTACAAAAGATAAAATAGAGACAATTTCTAACATACATAATTATTTAGATAGTCTTCCTGAAATAGGAAAAGTCTTATCGTTTTCATCAATAGTTGATGTTGCAACTCAATTAAATAATAACAAACCTCTTGGGACCCTGGAGATGGGTGTTTTATACACTAAAATTCCTGAGAATATTAAAACTGAGATAATTGATCCTTATATTTCAATAAAAGATAACGAGGCTCGAATAAGTTTGAGAATAATTGACTCTCAAAAAGATCTTAAAAGAAATGAACTAATCAAAAAAATAAATCGTGACCTACAAAATGAATTTGGATTAAGTGAAGATCGATATAGGTTAGCTGGGGTGATGATCTTATTTAATAATTTGTTACAAAGCTTGTTTAAATCTCAAATTCTTACTTTAGGACTTGTTATGCTTGGTATTTTTGGAATGTTTATAATTTTATTTAAGAACATCAAATTATCTTTAATTGGAGTTGTTCCAAACTTTATTGCAGCATTTTTTATTTTAGGAATAATAGGAATGCTAGAGATACCTTTGGATATGATGACTATCACAATCGCTGCTATTACAATAGGTATAGCTGTTGATAACAGCATACATTATATCTACAGATTCAAAGAAGAGTTCAACAAAATAAATGACTATAAAAAAACTTTAAAAACCTGTCATTCAACAGTTGGTGTGGCAATCCTAAACACCTCTATAACAATAGTCTTTGGTTTTTCTATTCTGGTTTTGTCTAAATTCATACCTACAATCTATTTTGGAATTTTCACAGGATTAGCAATGTTATTTGCAATGATTTCTGTTTTAACTTTGCTTCCATCTTTAATATTAGTTTTAAAGCCTTTTGGAAAATAAGAATTTATGTTTGAAATAACTCTAAAATTTTTTGGAGAAATTTTTAATTCGATTTCTTCAATCGATTTAATCTATATATTGATAACTATTCTTTCACTAATTAGATGTTACAGTAAAGGATTTGTCTTAAGTGTACTTTCAATGTCAAAATGGTTGATGGCATATATTATAACTTTAATACTATTTCCAAGATTGAAGCCTTATGTCAAAAATATAATAGATAATGAATACCTGCTGGATGTAGGACTTGGAATTACAATTTTTATTATAGTTATCTTTTTAATTTTACTGATTAATAAAGGGATAAGCAGAGCAATCAGATATACTGGCCTTGGAAGTTTAGATTCTATATTTGGATTCTTTTTTGGATTTATTCGAGCCTATATTATCTCCATATGCATATTTTCAGGAATACATATTGTGTATAACTACGACAAATGGCCAATAAATTTAAACAAATCATACACCTTTCCATATCTTGAAAAAGGTAGTAATTACTTATTAAAGGTTTTTCCAAATGAAAAAATGTATCAAGACTCTAAAGAAAAAATCGAAGATTTATAATCCAAAGCTAAATGAGGAATGTGGCGTTTTTGGAATTAGCAATGTAAAAGATGCGTCTGCTTTAGCTGCTCTTGGATTGCATTCGCTACAACATCGAGGACAAGAAGGTTGTGGAATAGTTACATTTGATGGAGAGAGATATTATTCGGAAAAAAGATTTGGATTAGTTGGAGACAACTTTAATAAAGAAAAAGTACTAGATAATCTTAAAGGAAATTTTGCAATTGGTCATAATCGGTACAGCACTACTGGGAACAATACTTTAAGAAATATTCAGCCTTTTTTTGCCGATACAAATGCTGGTGGAATTGGAGTAGCTCACAATGGAAACTTAACAAACTCAATTTATTTAAGGAATAAACTTGTCGAAGAAGGAGCAATTTTTTACACAACTTCTGACACTGAAACTATCGTCCAACTTATTGCAAAATCAAAAAGATTGAAAACTATAGATAAAATAATTGATGCAATTTTTCAAATTCAAGGGGGATATGCATTGGTAATGTTGACACAGAATTTACTGGTAGGTGTAAGAGATCCTTATGGAATTAGACCTCTGGTTTTAGGTAAATTGAAAAACAGTTATGTTCTTGCATCTGAAACTTGTGCTCTAGATATCATAGGTGCAAAATTTATACGAGAAGTTGATAATGGTGAAATTGTTTTGATTGAAAATGATAAATTAAAAAGTATTAAACCATTTCCTGAGAAAAAAATTAGACCTTGTGTTTTTGAATATATTTATTTTGCAAGGCCAGATAGTATTTTGAGCGGAAAAACTGCATATGAACACCGTAAGAATTTAGGAAAAGAATTAGCTAAAGAGAATAATATTGACACTGATATTATTGTTCCAGTTCCTGATTCTGGAAACGCTGCTGCCTTAGGTTTTGCGCAACACTTAAATAAAAATTATGAACATGGACTTATTAGAAATCACTACGTTGGAAGAACCTTTATAGAGCCAAGTCAAAAAATAAGAAGTCTAGGAGTTAAGCTTAAACTAAATGCTAATCAAACAACTATTAAAAATAAAAAGATTATTCTTGTTGATGACTCTTTAGTTAGAGGAACGACATCTCATAAAATTGTTAAAATGCTTTATGACGCGGGTGCAAAAGAAGTTCATGTTAGAATTGCTTGTCCTGAGATTAGATACCCGGATTTTTATGGAGTTGATACACCAACAAAAAAAGAATTGTTAGCAGCGAACAAAAATAATGACGAAATCTGTGAATACATTGGTGCTAAATCATTAAAATTTTTATCTATTCAAGGCATGTATAAAGCTATTGGATTTGATAAAAGAAATGAAAATTATCCACAATTAACAGATCATTATTTCACTGGAGATTACCCTGTTAAACCTATTGATGAATTAGGTGATAGCAAAATAACACAGCTTTCTTTGTTAAGCTCTGCTTCAAATAATTAATTTATGAAAAAAGTAAGTTTCACAGAGATGAAAAATGGAACCAAAGAGGACTATCTTTTTCTGGATAAACATGAGAAAGATTTTGCAAGTAAAACTGCGGATAGAATATTGAAATTTATGTCTGGACTTACTGAAACTCTAGAGGGTTACCAGGTTTCAAGATTAGAACACTCACTTCAAAGTGCAACACGAGCATATAAAAATGGCGAAAGTGATGAGATGATTGTCGCTGCTCTTTTACATGATATTGGTGATGAATTAGCTCCTATGAACCATTCAGAATACGCTGCAGCAGTTCTTAAACCATATGTGTCAGAAAAAACTCATTGGATTGTTGAGAAACATGGTGAGTTTCAGATGTATTATTACGCCCACCACTTGGGAGGTAACAAAAATAAAAGAGATGAGTATAAAAATCATAAATATTATCAGGATACTGTAGATTTTTGTGAAAAATATGATCAAAACTCATTTGATCCAAATTATAAATCATTGCCATTAGATTTCTTTAAACCCTTTGTAAAAAAAGTTTTTTCAAGAAAACCATATTCTTCGCTGTAAAATTTATAGGCTATATTACTAAATATGACTATTTCTAAAGAACATGTAATTGAATATTTCAAATCTGGAATAAAAGAAGAAAAAGATTTCAGGATAGGAATTGAGCACGAGAAATTTTTATTTGATAGCAAAAACAATAAAAGAATTGATTACTCAAAAATAAAAGAGATGTTTTCAGCCTTAAATGAGTTTGGTTGGAATCCAATAAAAGAAGGTGAAAATATTATAGGTTTAAACAAAGAGGGTAAAAATATCACTCTTGAACCAGGAAACCAAATTGAACTATCTGGAGAGAAACTTAATAATATTCACGAAGCATGCGCAGAATCTTATGATTATTTATTTGAACTTAAACAAGTCACAAAAAAACTTAATATAAAAATTGTGAGTACTGGTTTTGATCCCATTTCAAAGCTTGATGAAATTCCCAATAATCCTAAACAAAGATATAAACTAATGACAAATGACATGCCACTTGGTGGAGAATTAAGTCTAGATATGATGTATAGAACTTGTGGAACTCAGTTAAATATTGATTATTCTTCAGAGGAAGATTTTTTCAAAAAATTTAAAGTAGTAAATTCAATAGTTCCAATCTCAATTGCTTTGTTTGCTAACTCTTCAATAGTTGAAAAAAAAAAGAGTGGTTACTTGTCTTATAGATCCAAAGTATGGCAAAATACTTCCCGGGGAGGCCTTCCAAAATTATTTTTTGAAAATTTAAATTTTGAAAAATATGCTGATTTTATTATAAATTTCCCAATTTTATTTATACTAGATAAACAAAATTATATTTCAGGTAATAAATATACTTTTAAAGATTTCATGAATGGAAAGATAGATGAAATAAATAATCGTCTTCCAACTGAGAGTGATTTATCCATACACTTAAGCACCATATTTACAGAAAATAGATTAAAAAAATATATTGAATTAAGATCTATGGATACTTGTGGTTGGGATTGTCTTTGTGCTGGTCCTGCATTCTTTATTGGGATGCTCTATGGAAATTTAGATGAAGTTTATAGTTTAATCTCATCATGGGATAAGGATAAGATAATTAATGCTTATCTGAATGCTCCTCAAAAAGGTTTTAATACTCAATTGATGGGCAAAGACCTTTTTTATTGGGCATCAACTTTATTAGAGATCTCGAGAAAAGGATTGGATAATAGAGATATAATAAATAAAAGTGAAAAAAATGAAACTTTGTTTTTAAATCATTTGCAAAAAGTTATTAATAATAGAACAACAAATGCAGATCATATGATTAATAAATTTTCTAAAAATCAAGATTTAAAAGATTTATATGACAAATAAAATTGTTGCCATACAAGGTAACCACCCCTCTAAACTTAATCCAAAAACAGATACAAGTGTTTTTTTAGCTAATGAGATCCAAAAAAAAAAGTATAGAGTTTTTTATTATGATCCTAAAGATTTATCAATAATAGATACGAAAGTCATAGCTAAAGGTTTTTTTATAAAGTTTAATTATAAAGATAAAAAATTTTATAAAATTCAAAAAAAACAAAATTTAAATCTTATAAAATGTAAATTCATTTTAATAAGACAAGATCCACCTTTCAATTTAGAATATATTTCGACAACTTACATACTTGAGACAATTAAGCATAAAGTAAAAATAATTAACAACCCTTCTTCAATAAGAAATATTTCTGAAAAACTTTATTCTGTTAAATATCAAAAATTTATGCCAAATACAATTTTTACTCAAAATATTGAAGAAATTAAAAACTTTTTTAAAAGAAATAAGCATGTAATCATAAAACCTATTCATAGTTTTAGTGGAAATGATATTCATTTACTCAAAAGATTTCGCTTAAAATTTATTAAAAAATTTATCAAAAAACATGATCATATAATGTGTCAAAAATATTTACCTAAAATAAGTATGGGAGATAAAAGAGTTTTTTTGATTAATGGAAAGATATGTGGCGCTATATCAAGAGTACCTAAAAAAGGCTCTTATTTAAGTAATATGAGTAAGGGTGCAATACCAAAAAATATTCAATTAACAAAATTAGAAAAAAGAATATCAAAAATAATTGCGAAAGATTTAAAAAAAGAACAAATTTTTTTTGCAGGAATCGATTTTATTGATCAAAAGCTCAATGGAGATATAAACGTCACATCTCCAACTGGATTAAAAACTTTATTTGACATTTCTAAGATTAATCTTGCCAAAACTTTTTGGAAAGATTTAAAAGCATGAAAAACTTGACAGACCAACAAAAGGGATCTTTGCTTGCATTTGTTGCTGTGATGTTTATTACACCTGATTCTTTATTTATCAGATTATCTAATATCGACACTTGGGGTCTTGTTTTTTATCGAGGAATAATTCCATTCTTAACAGTTTTTTTTGGGATGTTATTAATTTATAAACTAAATTTTTTTAAGATACTTTTAAAAAGTGGTTACCACGGTTTTATCTATGTAGTTACTTTTAGTATAACAAATATCACTTTTGTAGTTTCTATTCAAAACACTAATGTAGCAAATACACTAGTAATGATAGCAACTGCACCAATGCTATCAGCCATACTAGGATCAATTTTTTTAAAAGAACCTCCTGATAGAAAAACATTGGTTTCAATAATTATTACTTTTGCAGCAATTATTTACATTTTCTTTGACTCCCTAAAATTAGGTAACTTTTATGGAGATATTTTAGGGTTTATTACCGCTATTGGTCTTGCTGTAGGTGCGGTTACTATCAGATCTGCAAAATCTAAAAATTTGGTTCCAGCTGCAGTGGTTGGCAAACTACTTGTTGCTACTTTTGCTTTATTATTTATTGAGAGTTTTGCTCTTTTAGATAATGATCTTATAATAGTACCTCTAATGTGTATTTTATGCGTTGCTATACCATTCGTATTAGTAACTATTGCTCCAAGGTTTATCCCAGCTGCTGAGGTAAATCTTTTCTTCTTACTAGAGACAATCATTGGTCCAATATGGGTTTGGTTGATCATAAAAGAGCAGCCTAGTATTGAAACGCTTCAAGGCGGGGTGGTTATAATTGCAACGATCGCTATTCACTCATTTTTGAAATTAAAAAAATCTTAATCTCCGTCACAATTAAGTCTTGATTTAATAATAGATGGCGGATAATTAGCGCAAATTTATGAATAAAGTTTTAAAGAATTCTTGGGCATTGTTTTTAGGTATGGGGTTTATAATGATGGCTTATGGCTTTCAAGGGTCATTACTTGGAGTAAGAGCTGTTCAGGAGGAATTTAGTTTAACAGCAACTGGTTTTATGATGTCTGGTTATTTTATTGGATACTTTATAGGAGCAGCAACTATTCCAAATATAATTTCAAGAGTTGGTCATATTAGAGTTTTTGCAGCTTTTGCGTCTTTGGCATCATTAATTATTTTAATTCATTCAATTTTGATACATCCATTTATATGGTTCTTATTAAGAGTTCTCACTGGAATAAGCATGGTTTGTATTTACACAGTTGCTGAGAGTTGGCTTAATGATAGATCAAGTAATAAAAATAGAGGAAGTGTTCTATCAATTTATATGGTGATACTTTACGGATCAATGGGAATCGGAATGTTTTTGCTAAACTTCAGTGCTCCAAAAAATTTTGAACCTTTCATATTAGTTTCTGTAATCACTTCGTTAGCATTAATACCTATTTTGCTTACTAAAAAAAAACCACCCACTTTCAAGAAAATTAATGTTATGTCATTAAGTGAACTTTATAAATCTTCACCATTTGGAATGGTAAGTTCTTTTTTCTATGGAACAATTCAGTCTGCCCTATTCACCTTGCTGGCGGTTTATGCAACATCAATGAATTTCACTATTTTAGAAATATCAATTATAACCTTTTTACTAGCAATTTCTGGTGCGGTCGCTCAATTTCCTGTAGGAAAAATTTCCGATGTTTATGATAGAAGAAAAGTAATTATTGCATCAACTTTCGGAGCTGCAATTTTTGCCCTAATCACAATATTTGTTTCTGGGCAAATATATTTACCTGATGGACTAGCAACGAGTAAAACATGGTTTTATATATTTTTTATATTATTTTCTTTTTGCAGTTTACCCATGTTCTCATTAATTCTTGCTCACACAAATGACTATATTACTAAAGATAAATTTGTTGCTGCAGGTGCTGGTCTTCAATTTACATTTGGTTTAGGTGCAATGAGTGGTCCTTTTTTATGTTCAATATTTATGGATCTTGTTGGCTCTAATGGATTTTTTGTTTTTTTATTTTTCTTTCATTCTTTAATAGGAGCTTTTGGAATTTATAGAATGAGAGTCAGAGAAACTGTGGAGAATCCAGACTCTCAGTTTGTTGCAATGCCTCAAACAATTACACCAGCTGGAATTGAATTAAATCCTATAACAGAACCTATTGAAGAACCGATTAAAGATGAAAATAGAAAGGTTTAATAAAGACTCTCTATATGCTTAGACATTTTAGACAGAACTTGTTTTTTAGTGAATTTGTCTGTTCGGATTAAAATTGCATCTTTTACTTTAACCAATGGGCTATTCTTTCTTTTTTTATCCATTGAAGTTCTTTTAATTAAAGATTTTCTAACATTTTGTAGAGAAACCTTCTTTTTGATATCTAACCATCTTCTATAACTTGCAACTTTAATATTGCACTTAAAGTAAAAAGCTAAATCATATTTTGGATTTTTTGCTAATATTTTACTAGCTATATCTCTGCCCTCTACACAAATCTTTTTATTTTTTTTGATCAATGTCATTTGAAAAGTATTTATTATTTTTCGAATATTCTTATTTTTAGCTATAATAGCAGCATGGTTGCTGATTTGCTCAGAGTGTAAATTTAATTTAATTATTTTTTTATAAGAAATATCTTTAAATCTTTTTTTTAAAAAACTAATGCTGTTCTTTGGTTTATAGTTAATGATTTCTTTGCTAGCATATCTATATAATAATCCTGAATTAATAAGCAACAATTTGTATTTTTTAGAGATAAGTTTTGCTGCAGTACTTTTTCCACTTGCTGACTCTCCGTCACAAGCTATTATTAATTTTTTAAATTTTCTCACTTAACTTTAATAATATTTAGATTTGTTTTATGCAAAAAAATTATGAATTTTAACAGATTTTTCAGAAATTAATCACTTACAGGTTGAAACTCAAAATAAGCACAAATTAACTAATTACAAAACTGAAATATTGAAAGTAAGTCAAATATTTGTTTCTATTCAGGTTATAAAAATATGCCTAGAAAAAAAACTAAACAAAAAAATTCAAAAAAAAGTACAGGAATAGTAAAGATTAGTAACTTAGCTCCTAAATCCTTTTTAAGTAATGCTTTCTCTAATTACAAAAAAAATAAAGAACTTAATAAGATTAAAGCTATCAAATTAGAAAAATTAAGAGAAAAAAATCAAATCCTTAAAGAACGAAAAGATCTTAAAGTTTGGGAAGAAAGACTTATAAAAGAGAGTAATAAATTAAAATTTAGTGAAGATGAATTAAGATTAAAAGAAAAAGAAATCAAAATTAAAGATGATGCACAAAAGCTAGAGGCATCGCGATTGGTAAAAAAAGATGAAGAATTAATATTAATAAGTAAGGAACTAAGAGCTAAAGAAAAGGAATTAAAGCTTAGAGATGAAGCACAAAATAGAAGGGATATTGATTTGAAAGTTAGAGAGGAAGAGCAAAGAAACCTTGAACTTAAAGAAAAAAGAAGAAAAGAGAGAACCTTAAAAATGATTAAGGAAGAGGAGGAAAAACAGAAAGAGCTTGAGTATATCAAAATAAAAGAGTGGGAGGAAAAATTTGATAGAGAACAAAAAGCAAAAGAACATAGAGAAAATTTAAGAGAGGAAAGATTAAGACAAAGAGAATTGGAAAAACTTAAATCATTTGAAAAAACTGAAAATCCAGTTGATAAAAACCTCTCCTCTGGTTTGGAAAAATTTAAAGTTGATGTAACTAAAGAAAATTAGTTTTTTTGATTAGGAAAATAATCCTTTAAATCACCTTCTCTATAAACATCTGCTGTGCAACAATGAACACCACCACCAAATGCATATGCATCTCTTAATTCAACAGGAACAACCTCCATTCCTAACTTATCGAGTTGTTCAGCTTGGTAAATTTCACTTTTTTCGACGCAAACTGTTTTTGGATCAAGAACTAAAACATTCATTGATAACCATACTGATGAATAACAAAGTGGCGGTGGTTCGTTATGAGCAGGTTGAGCACTATCGATTATTTTCCACCCATTATCTTCAAATAATTTTCTTTGTTCTTTTGGAAGTCTTCTTTGAGGATTATTTATAATTAGCCCTTCTTTAATTGGTGTAAAAGTTGCATCTATATGTATTGGGTAAGGATCTCCAGGAAAATTAACTGCATGAACTCTATGATCTTTAAAATGTCTTCTAAGCCAATCAATTCCCTTCAAATTTGTTGTAAAACCATGCTGTACAATTAAGTCCTTCCCAAATCTAAGAACATCTGCTGCATCAAATAAGGGTTCTTCCTCGGTAGTTACAAAAAACTTTTCTTCAGTCCATTTGAGTCTCTTTTGGATTCCAATCTTATCCGACAAATAATCCTCGCGGTAATCAGCATCTGTTAATCTAGGCTTAGGAGCAGACTCATGACGCATACTCTTATCTTGTTCAAAATATTTTTTAATAAGAGGTCTATAATTTAAATATTCAAACCATCTACATCTATAACTCATTGTTGCTTCGAGCATTTCATTACCCACTGTAAGTATGATGTCTCTTGCTGGCATACATCCAAACATACTTTCAACTTCCCAATCTGGAGTAGAAATTTTTTGATTATGATTAAGTGGAACAGGTCGATCAACTTTAATTCCTCTTTTTTCCAACATTGATGCAAAATTATTTAACAATTCATTTGCTTTATCGACTGTATCTTTGGTACGTGGTCCATGAGAACCTTTCATATCTGAGTCTTCAGGCACTTTAGCATCTAAAGCAGGTTCTGGTGCAGGTATACAGCAACCATCTGCTCTTCCAACAATAACGTGCTTAAGTGGATCCCACTCATTCCAGCTATTAACAATAACTTTATCTTTACTCATGTTTTTAGATTAATTTAAAGCTATAAATCTTTTATTCCAACGCATTACTAAACTGTAATAAATTAATGAAATAAATAGAAAAAATCCTCCAACTATAGTGTAAGTATCAGGTACTTCATTTATGCCCAAGATAGGTAACCAAACCCAAAAAATTCCACCAATAACCTCGGTCAATGATAATAATGTTAATTCTGCAGCAGGAATAGCTTTTGAGCCAATAGAATATAAGATTAGTCCTAAGCAAACTAATGTCCCATGAAGAGAAAATAAAGCACCATTATAACTTGTTGAAAAGAATACTTGTTTTGTGCTTAGAAGGATTATAGCTGCAAAAACAAAGCAAAAAAAACCTGAAAAAGCTACAGTTGTAAACTTTGGAGTCTCTGTTCTCCATCTTAAAGTTACAGAAAAAACAGAAAATCCTATTGAAGAAAGCATTCCAAAAACAAAACCAACGACAGAATTAGATCCAGAACTTCCAAAGGCCATTATTATTATTCCAATTGTTGCGATAAAAATCGAAATCCAAACATTTAATGAAATTTTTTCTTTAAGAAATAAAAAAGCCAGAAGTGCAGTAAAAAAAGGCATTGCTGCTAAACAAAGTAATGTAATTGCTGCTGATGTATTAGTAATTGAATAAATAAAACTTATCATAGCAACTCCTAATCCGGTTCCACCAATAATACCTGAGTATCCCATTTTTAAATAATTTTTATAAAATTTAATCCCCTCTTCAAAATAAAGATAAAGATTTAAAAGAATAAAAATTGTCAATCCTCTACCAAATATATACTGCCATGGCACTTGGTTAGGATTATCCATATATCTCACAACAAGAGGACCAAAAGACCATAAAATTCCGGCAAACAAAACTACTGGAACTGCAATTTTGGGATTTTTTAATTCTAGCATCTGCGGAGATTAAATCTAAAAATTTATAACTACAACAAAAATGAGGTAGCTTTAACCTTGAATATAACTTTTCCATTTTAAGTTGTGTTGAAAATATTTCTATTCTTGATTGGTTTTTATTTGTCATATAATTAAAAAATTAATATGGATTTAGAAGTGCTAAATATTGCTGCTGACACAGATAATAATAGAGATATTAAGAACAGGACACATGTTTCAAAATTAAAAAATTCTTTATGTGGGGACGAAATGCAAATAGAGCTTGTATTAAAAAACGAAAAAATTTTAGACTTTGGCTATCAAGGTAAATCTTGTGTATACTGTCAAGCTTCAGCCAGTTTGTTATCAAAAATTTCCATTAATAAACAAAAAGAAAAAATTAACGATTTATGTGATAGGGCTGAGTCATATTTCAATGATGATGTAAAAATTGCAGATAAAAAATGGATTTCTTTGAAAAAATTAATCAAAAAGAAAAATATCAATAAAAAAGATTGTATATTGTTACCTTTCAAAACTTTAAAAAAGATAGTATCAAGTTAAATTATGGGTAATCTTAAACAATCTCTTTTAGCTGGTCTATTTTCAATAATTACAATTGGAATTTTAACTTTCCTAACTTATAGAACAGATTTTGGGATCTTTCTGTTAGCCTCATTTGGATCATCTATGGTTTTACTTTATGGATATCCTGAAAGTCCATTTGCCCAACCAAAAAATGTTTTTTTTGGTCATTTAGTTACCGCTATCGTAGGTTTACTTTTTTTAAACTATGTTCCATTGCCAATCTTTTTAACTATACCATTGGCAGTAGGGGTTGGGGTTGGATTAATGATCCTATTAAATGTTACTCATCCACCTGCAGGTGGTAATCCAATAATAGTTATTATTGGTAGTGTCTCTTTTGATTACTTGCTAAGTCCTGTAATATCAGGATCAGTTATAATTATTATTTTTGCAATAATTATTAACAAATTTATTTTGAAAAAATCTTATCCAAGCCAAAAATAATTTTTTATGAAATTATAAAATTATTTTCAATAAGTAGACCTATTAATATTCCTATTGCTAATGCTATAATTAATTTCTTCTTATTCACTTTTTAAATACTGGAGATTTTACGCCTTTAATACCTGATGAAGATAATTTTGATTTCATACTTTGCTTAAGATTTTCCCAAAGCTTAGCCATTCCTAAAGGTTCATAAATCATAAATATTATCATCAATAGACCAAATATTACCTGTTCGATTGATGAAATGATTGTAGCATCAATAGCTCCGTGAAATACATTGTTTCCTATAGCATTTAAAAGAACTGGAAAAAGCAAAATAAATGCTGCCCCTATAAAAGCACCATTAATAGTCCCAAGTCCGCCAAGAATGCACATGAATAAGATTTTAAAAGATAACTTAATATCAAAAGCAACTGGCTCTAAAGATTTTAAATAACAAAATGCAAAAAGAGCACCAGCTACACCACAATAAAACGCACTAATAGCAAATGCTTGAACTTTAGTTCTTAATAATGAAACTCCCATGGACTCAGCAGCAATATCCATATCTCTAACTGCCATCCAATTTCTGCCTGTACTTCCTCTTGCCATATTCATAGCCAATAAAGTTAAAATCGTAGTAACAGCTAAACATACAAAATACATAGCTAATGGGGTTGTAAATGGTTTTCCTAAGATTACTATATCTTGCGCAGTTATGATTCCTGATGAGTCATAGTTTTTAAACCATCCAAATTTATCTATCATCCATATAATAAAAAACTGTGAGGCTAGTGTTGCTACCATTAGATAAATTCCTCTTACCTTTAGACTTGGTAAACCAAATAAAATTCCAAAAGCTGCAGCAATTAAACCTGAGACTATTAGTGAGCCAACGAAACCAAGATCTGGCACTCTTAAAATTAGATTAAACATTGCGAAAGCACCTGCAGCCATAAACCCAGCAGCACCCAAAGCTAATTGCCCTGTGTAACCCATTACAATTTGTTGTCCAATAGTAGCAAGAGCCAAGCAAAGCCAAGGAATTAATATGGAAGTGTACCAATATTCTGTTTTAATAAATGTTGGTATTATTAATACGCTCAAAACCATACAAACAGCTAAGTTGATCAGGTCTTTTTTTGTGTAAGTCATAAAAACTGGTTTCATAAATTAAACTCTCCTAATAATTTTTTCTCCAAATAAACCTTCCGGTCTATATAATAAAAAGAATATTGCTAATACATATGGAGCCCATCCCTCAATAGCCCCTCCAAAAAACGGTCCGATATAAACCTCTAGTATTTTTTCTACTGCACCAATAATTAAACCACCAATAATTGCCCCTGGAATAGACGAGAATCCACCAATAATTAAAACTGGCAGAGCTTTTAGTGCAAGATCAACAAGAGCAAATTGAACACCAGCTCTTGCTCCCCACATCATTCCCGCTACTAAAGCTACAACACCTGCAGCAGACCAAACTAACAACATTATATGTTTTAAAGGAATTCCTATAGAACTCGCTGCTCCTGCATCATCTGCAACAGCCCTCAAACCTAATCCAATTTTTGTGTATTTGAACAATAAAAATAAACCGATAATCATTATAGCTGCAACTAATCCTGCTGTGATATCAAGTGCACTAATAAATAATTTTAAATTATCTGCGATCCATGGTACTGGAAAATCTCCTATACCTAAATCTAATCTTCTTACTTCTACTCCCCATGCTGCTTGAGCAAGTCCCTCTAAAACATATCCTAAGCCAATTGTTGCCATTAACACTGTATCTTCGCTGGCATTCATCAAAGGTCTTAAAACCAATCTTTCAGTACAAAGACCAACAACAACCATCAAAAAAGCAGCTAGAATAAACGCGAGTACAAAAGGTATATTAAAATCTTGCATGAAACCACAGAAAGCAAGCACAGAGAAAAAAACCATAGCTCCTTGTGAAAAGTTAAAAGTTGCTGAAGCTTTAAAAATAAGAACAAATCCCAAAGCAACTAAAGAGTACATTGTACCAGCAAGTAAACCACCAACTAGAACTTCCATAAAAAATAATAGTTCATTTGCCATATTTTAATCCTAGTGTTCTACTCCTAAGTAAGCATCTATTACTTTTTGGTTTGCCATTATTTCATCTGGTGTTCCATCACCAATAACCTTGCCATAATCAAGTACAACAACTCTATCAGATATATCCATCACTACTCCCATATCATGCTCGATTAAAACCATTGTTGTGCCAAGTTCATCATTTACTTTTAAAATAAATCTACACATATCTCTTTTTTCTTCGACATTCATCCCTGCCATTGGCTCGTCCAATAGAATTATTGAAGAATCGGTTGCAAGAGCTCGACCTAACTCAACTTTTTTTTGTAATCCATAAGGCAGTTTTCCTACAGGAGTATCTTTAATGTCTTCTATCTCTAAAAAACTTATTATTTCTTCTGATCTCTCTCTATTTAATTTTTCCTCTTTTTTTACTTTTGGAAGTTGTAAAGCTACCTCAAGGAAATTGGTCTTTGTGTGAAGTTTTCTACCTACTAAAATATTATCCAGTACTGACATTCTTTTAAAAAGAGCTAAGTTTTGAAATGTTCTAGATAAACCCATTTGAGCCATAATATTTGGAGTTATATTAGGTACTACCTGTCCTCTAAAAGAGACAGTTCCTTGTTGAGGCTTATAAATCCCATTAATACAGTTTAACATTGAACTTTTTCCAGCCCCATTAGGTCCGATTATTGCCCTAACCTCGTGCTCAAGAACATTAAATGATGTATTAGTGATAGCCTTAACACCTCCAAAGGCTAGTGAAATATTATTCACCTCTAAAATTGGCTTTCCTATTTTAAACTTTCTTTCGTATGCCATCTTTAATTAATCTTTTTGTTTAAACTTTCCTCTTTAAGAACATCTCTAAAGTTTTTTCTACCTTTTTTTGATATACCTAAGTATAATTCTTTTACTTTATCATTGTTTAATAAACTTTCCGCGGTCCCCTCGAGCATCACTTTTCCAGTTTCAATGATGTAACCATAATCAGAATTTTTTAGTGCAATATTAGTATTCTGTTCAGCAAGCAAAATACTAACTCCTTCTTTTTGATTTAACTCTTTTACAATATTAAAAATCTCAGCAACTAATTGAGGCGCTAGACCCATTGTTGGCTCGTCTAATAACAACATTTTAGGTTTTGCCATCATTGCTCTTGCAACTGCAATCATTTGTTGTTCTCCGCCTGATGTAAATGCCGCTTGACTTTTTCTTCTCTCTTTTAGTCTTAAAAAATAAGTATAAATTTTCTCTAATTCTTGATCAATATCTCCTTTAGATAATTTTCTTGAATAAGCTCCAGAAATAATATTTTCCTCAACAGTTAAATGACCAAAACATCTTCTACCTTCTAATACTTGAACCATTCCAAGTCCAACCATTTGAGATGGGTTTTGTTTTTCTATTAGATTTCCATCATAATCGATTGATCCTTTTGTAACTTTACCTCTTTCAGAAGCTAGCATGGTTGAAACTGCTTTTAGTGTTGTACTTTTACCCGCTCCATTTGCTCCTAATAAAGCAACTACTTTTCCTTTGGGAACTTTTAAAGAAACATCATGTAAAGCTAAAATGACGTTGTCATACATTACCTCAATATTTTTTATATCAAGAATGTTTACAGAATTACCACTCATTATTTTTTTTCTTTAAATTTTGTTTAAATGGGAAGCTTGAAACAGTTGAAATTGTTTAAGCTTCCCACTCATGTGAATATTAATTGATTATATTAATTATCCACATTTTTTTGGTGTAATGTTGTTTTCTTTAGCAAATTTTGCTGCAGAGTCTTCAACTAAACCTCTAATAAATTTAGGGTCTAATGGAGCTTCCCAACCAGTTACCTGATTGAATTTTTTTCCATCCCACTGCATTACAGCAAATTTACCGGCACCTTCATGGTTTGCACACGAAATAGCAAATGGAGCTAACATTCCCCCAACTCCAAGTTCTTCAAGTCTAGCCTCAGTCATGTTTAAAGCTTCATAACCATCTCTAAACTCAGCACCAGTCACTGCTTTACCAACTTTGTTATGCATCTTTTGAGCATTTTTCAAAGCCTCAATCCACATAACTGCAGCACCTAGTCCTCTATTCCAGTAAACTGAACCAATTCTATTTGGATCAGCTAAGTTACCTTTTCCAGAACCATATACTTTGTCTTTGATGTCCTTAACTAGCGGATATTCACCTGGTAAAGCATTAGCAACTGCGTAAGTTCCAATTGCAGCATCACCTGCTGGATACATATCCTCTTCAGCAGCACCGAATGTTACGTACATCATCCTATCTCTTGGGAAATTAATTCTAGCAGCATTAGTCATTGCTGTTGAATTCATTCCAGAACCTGCTCCCCAGAAAGTAACCCAATCAGGATTTTCTCTTCTGATTTGCAGCCATTGAGATTGTTGTTCTAGACCTGGAGGTGGAATTGAAATTTCAACTAATTTCATTCCCCAGTCAGAAGTTATTTTTCTCATTGCCGGTAATGGCTCTCTTCCGTAAGCAGAGTCAATGTGTAAGTGAACGATTTTTTTACCTTTCATCTTATCGATTCCGCCCTCGATCTCAGCCATAAATTTTAATTTAACAGCTATTTGTGACCAGTAGTGACTTGCAGCATTAAATACCCAAGGCCATACTCTTCCATCAGCACCGTCAGTTCTTCCATAACCATATTGAGCTAAAACAACATTGTCTTTTGCCATACGGTTAATTACTGCATATGCTCCTGGTGTTCCTAAAGTATCAAACACAACTATTCTTTGACCATCTTTTTCAAGTAGTCTTTGGTAACACTCAACTGTTTTTACAGCGTTGTACTCAGTTTCACATTCTTGCCATGTAAGCATGACTCCATTCACTCCGCCTGTCATATTGACATAATTCATGTAGTCAATCTGAGCCCCATAGTAACCAGTCCCCATTGCTGAATAAGGTCCAACACGGCTACTAGCTACAGGAAAGTATTGAGTTTCCGCTCCAAATACTTTTTGAGGTAAAGCGAGTGAAGAAAATAAAGCTACAACTACTGTGAAAGTAGATGCTAGCCTTTTTAACGTTTTAGTTAACATTTTTATCCCTCTTATTAAGTTAATGATTAAGTTAATCACATGCTTCAGTTTTGTGCAAATTTTAATCATTCCAGTTCGCACCTTAATGTCGCATTACAACTATAAGATGAAATAAACCATAAGTTGAAAAAAATTATATTTGTTGGATTATTTCTATCCTTTATAAACAATTCTATTCACAACGGAAGCTTAACATTCAACTTGATGATTTTACCTAATATTTTCCACACTCAATCAGGAAGAATTTCAATAATTTTTTATAATGAAAGTGTCTCCTTTGATTGCTTGGTAAGTCATTTAATAAATATTTTTTTTACAATGAATATTCATAAATTTATTTTTAAAGAGACTAATCCATGTCAAAAATAATTCATTGCTTGAGATCCTAAAATAATGTTAGATGCCTTAAATAAATTTAAAAATATACAGGAGTTTAAATGAAGATATTATGCGTATTATATGATGATCCAAAAGGTGGAATGCCTAAATCATATGCACTTTCAGAATTACCTAAAATAGAAAAATACCCAGATGGAATGACTTTGCCATCCCCTAAAGGAAGAGATTATACACCAGGACAATTACTAGGATGTGTGTCTGGTGAGTTAGGACTAAGAAAATTTTTAGAGAGCAATGGTCATGAGTTAGTAGTGACTAATAGTAAAGATGGAGATGGGTGTGAAGCTGACAAACATATTGTTGATGCTGACATTGTAATTTCTCAACCGTTCTTTCCATATTATTTAACAAAAGAGAGAATTGCTAAAGCTAAAAATTTGAAAATGGCAATCACAGCAGGAATTGGTTCAGACCATGTTGATTTACAAGCTGCAATGGATAATAAAATTGATGTTGTAGAAGTTACTTATTGTAATTCAAGATCTGTAGCTGAACATATCGTTATGATGATTGTTTCAATGGTGAGGGATTACCATAATCAACATAGAATTGTTAATGAAGGTGGTTGGAATATTGCTGATGCTGTTCAAAGATCATATGATGTTGAAGGTATGCACATTGGAACAGTTGCTGCAGGACGTATTGGTTTAGATGCATTAAGAAAAATGAAACCATTTGATGTTCATTTGCATTATTTTGATAGACACAAACTACCTGACTCAGTTGAAAAAGAATTAAACCTTACATTTCATGAGTCTGTAGAGTCTATGGTGAAAGTTTGTGATGTTGTGACAATTAATTGTCCTCTTCACCCTGAAACTGAAAACTTGTTTGATGAAGCAATGATAAGTAAAATGAAAAAAGGTGCTTATATTGTTAATACTGCAAGAGGTAAAATCTGTAATCGAGATGCTATTGCAAAAGCATTAAAAAGTGGTCAATTAAGTGGTTACGCTGGAGACGTATGGTTTCCTCAACCAGCACCCAATGATCACGTGTGGAGAAGCATGCCACATCATGGTATGACACCTCACACTTCTGGAACATCCTTGACTGCACAATCAAGATATGCTGATGGTGTAAGAGAAATATTGGAATGTTTCTTTGAAGGTAAAGAAATTAGAAATCAATATCTGATTGTAAAAGATGGTCAGTTAGCTGGTATGGGTGCTCACTCATACAGTAAAGGTTCTGCTACTGGTGGATCCGAAGAAGCAGCAAAATACAAAAAAAAATAATTTCAAATATAATTAATAAAGGTGGCTACTTATAAGTAGCTACCTTTAAAATCTGGACTTATCATAACGAATTTGTTTATGATAATTAATGAAGTATTTTTTCATAATTTTCTTTTTTTTAATTAATGTAAATTTTTCATATTCTGCTCAAAAAGATAAGGCATATTTCGCTGGGGGATGTTTTTGGTGTGTTGAGGAGTCATTTGAAAAATTAAAAGGTGTGGAAGAAGTAATTTCTGGTTATTCTGGAGGTATTACTGAAAACCCTACTTACAAAGAAGTTACGTATGGAAATACTGGTCACTTTGAAGTTGTAGAAATAATCTATGATAAAAAAGTTATTTCATTTGAGGAATTACTAAAAAATTTTTGGGTTAATATTGATCCATTTGATGCTTACGGTCAATTTTGTGACAAAGGATACAGTTATAGATCAGTTGCATTTTATCAAAATGATGAAGAAAAAAAATTAATAGAAAAAGACATAAAAGATTTACAAAATAAATTTAACAAAAAAGTTGTTACCTATATTAGAAACTTTGAAAAATTTCATAAAGCAGAGGAATATCATCAAGACTTTTATAAAATTAAATTAGAAAGATATCTTAGATATAAAAAAGCATGTGGAAGAGAAGAATTGTTAAAAAGAATCTGGAGCCAATAAATCTTTATGAAGAATACTATGAATTGGAATTTCGATAACTCTTATTCAAGACTATCTGATGCATTTAAAGAACATATTGAACCTATTGCCGTTAAAAATCCTCAGTTAGTTTTAATGAATAAAGATTTGGCTCAGGAATTAAACCTGGACTTTTCCAAAGTTAATGAAAATGAATTAGCGGCTTTATTCACCGGTAATATTCTTCCAGAAGGGACTAATGCTATCGCTCAAGCTTATGCTGGTCACCAATTTGGACATTTCACAATGTTGGGAGATGGAAGAGCAGTTTTAATAGGAGAGCATTTAACGAAAAATAATGAGAGATACGATATTCAATTTAAAGGATCAGGTAAAACAGCATTTTCAAGAAATGGTGACGGCAGAGCTGCACTGGGTCCAATGTTAAGGGAATATATAATTAGTGAAGCGATGCATCACCTAAATATTCCCTCAACGAGGAGTTTAGCAGTAGCTAAAACAGGTGAGGAAATAATGCGAGAGACTCCATTACAAGGTGCTATCCTAACTAGAGTGGCTTCAAGTCATATTAGGGTTGGAACTTTTCAATATATTGCAGCACGTAATAAAAAAGATGAGTTAGAAATTTTACTTAATTATGTGATTAAAAGACATTATCCAAAACTAATAAATTCAAACAATAAAGCTTTAGACCTTTTGAACGTCCTTATAGATAAACAAATTGATCTAGTAGTTAATTGGATGCGTGTTGGTTTTATTCATGGTGTTATGAATACTGATAACATGACAATTTCTGGTGAGACAATCGATTATGGTCCTTGTGCATTTATGGATGCCTATGACCCAAAAACTGTTTTTAGCTCGATTGATAGGATGGGAAGATATGCTTATTGTAATCAACCAGCTATTACAAAATGGAATCTTTCAAGATTTGCCGAGTGTTTAATCCCTTTAATTGATGAAAATGAGGATAAGGCGGTTAAAAGCGCAACAGAGTTAATTGATACTTTTGGTAAAAAATATGAGAAAAAATGGTTGATCATGATGAGGAAAAAACTTGGATTATTTGGTGAAGATAACAAAGATAAATTTTTAATTGTTGATTTGCTAACTTGGATGCATCAAAACAAAGTAGACTATACAAATACTTTTTGTCATTTAATGAATCTTAAAGATTATGATGATGACTTATATAAAGATGATAATTTTCAAAACTGGAAAAAAAATTGGCTAGAGAGATTAAAACTAAATAATAATACTCAAGAAAATTACTCAAAATTAATGAGAAGTGTTAATCCTCTTGTGATTCCTAGAAATCACAAAATTGAAAATGTATTAGAAAAAGCCAACGATAGTAATTTTGAGCCATTCAATGAACTTTTAGAAATTTTAAAAGCACCATATGACCTGCAAGAAAATATTTCGGATTATCTGAAAATGGACACCTCTTTTAATGATTACAAAACTTTCTGTGGTACTTAATTTTATTAATTAATTAGAAAATTTTTTGCATTTAAAAGTAAATTATAACACGTAAGGTTCCGGTCTTGCTTTCGCACCTAATACTCTTTCTACTGCCATATTTGAAATATCAATCGATTGATAAGAGCCTGTTGTGATTAGTTCTGTTAAAGCTCTTCCAATTCCTGGTGCTTGCATTAATCCTCTTCCAGTAAAACCAGTTGCTAAATAAACGTTTTCAAACTTTGGATGTTTTCCTACAACCGCATTATTGTCTAATCTATTACAATCATAATAACCTGCCCAACCACCGGTTAACTTCAATTCTTCAAATACTGGAATTCTTTTAGCTAAAGCAGGCCAAACCAATTCTTCAAAATCATCCCAGGCCGGTTCAAGATCTGTAGCATCAAAAACTGATTTTGGTGAGCCAGCTAAATACTCTTTACCTTCAGGTCTCCAATAAACTCCTGTTGTTAAATCTCCAGTTAATGGCATTTCAGGAATATGTTTTGGGCACTTAACTCTAAAAACTGTGTGCTTTTGAGGCTCTACAGGAATATCCTCCAATAATTCTTTTGTCCAACATCCAGCGGCAGAAACTATTGTTTTAGCATTTATTTCCGATAAAGACTTAACCTCACCTTTAACAAATTCTGCACCTTGCTCTATCGCTTTACTTTTTAATGCTGTGTGAAAAAGGAAAGGATCAATCCATCCTTCACTTTTATTGTCAGTAAATGTAGCCGTTTCTATTCCTTCTTTGTTTATATAAGGAAAAAACTTGTCTAACTCAGAACCTTTGATGTTTTTTGTTCCAGCGTCACATGCTTTATGATTTTCAAGAGCCCTATATTGCTCGTCTGCATGTTCTGGCCCAAACATTAATAGATATCCATTTGGTACCATGCTTGCAGTAGGATTAGGATTTTTTTCTGTTTTCAGCAACTCTGGTATTTGAAAAATAAATTCTCTAGCAAATTTACCTAATAAAATATTTTCCGTTTGAAAAAATTGTCTTCTAAAACCGCCGAGGGATAACGGAAAGGAAGCTGATTTATAAGTTGGGTCTCTCTCAATTACTTTAACTTTTCTTCCCTCTTTAGATAGGAAATAAGCAGTTGCTGCACCAATTATTCCCCCACCAACTATTACAACATCATCCATTTAATTTAGCACCATTAAGTTATAGTTAAGAAATAAAGCATAGAAACACCAAAGTAAATATGGAATCATTAAGTAATAACTTACAAAATTGACACGTTTAAATCTAATAATCAAAATTATTATCAAAGTTATCAAAATCACAAGAACAACTAATGCAAAAAATATTTGATGTAGTCCAAAAAAAACAATACTCCAAGTTGCATTAAAAACTATATGAATAAAATAAATATAAATTGTATTTACATCTCTTTTTTTACTATGCCAAAAAAACCAAATAGCTAAAGTCATCATTATGTAAAGTGTTGTCCAAACAGGTGCAAATATCCAATCTGGCGGATTATAATTCGATTTCACAAGACTAGAATACCAGGGCTCTTTGAAGCTAACTGAGACCAAACCTCCAGTAAATGATGCAGAAAAAGTGACAATTAAAAAAAGAATTAATGAATAAAATTTATTTTTTAGCATATTAGTATTATACATCTTTATAATATGAATAAAAAAACTATTTGGATCACAGGTGGTAGCACAGGAATTGGTAAAGCTTTAGCAATAAAATTTGCCAAAGAAGGTTGGAATGTTGCAATATCAGCAAGACGTGAAAATTTACTAAAAGAGACTTGTGAAGAGCATGAAAATATTAGTTCGTTTCCATTAGACGTGACCGATAAGAATAAATGTAAAGAAGTTTTTCAAAATATAGTAGATACTTTTCAGAGTGTAGATATTTGTTTTTTCTCAACTGGTACATGGGATCCCAAGAAAGAAAAAGATATTGATGTTGAGCAAATTGAAAATGTATTTAAAGTAAATTTTTTCGGAACATTAAATAGTATTAAAGCTGTAGAGAAATATTTTAAAGATAGAAAAAGTGGGACAATAACTATAGTCTCATCTATCGCTGGTTATCGAGGATTACCTAATTCAACTGGATATGGGCCATCGAAATCAGCTTTAAATAATTTAGCCGAAAGTTTATATTTCGATTTTGGTAGATCAAATGTTCGGGTATGTCTTGTCTCACCAGGTTTTATTAAAACACCGATGACTGACAAAAATGATTTTAAAATGCCTTTCTTAAAAACTTCTGAATATGCTGCAGAAAAAATTTATGATGGTTTAGTAAACAAAAATTCTTTTGAAATTCATTTTCCAAAATCTTTAACAACTATATTGAAAATATTAAGTTTCTTACCAAACAAAATTTATTTTGGCTTAATAGGGAAACTTACAAAATATCAAAAAAAAAATTAATCTTTTACAAAAACAACAGTTAATTCAGCGACTTTGAAACCAAACTTAGTCATTGTAGCCCTGTTAATTGCTACACGTTCATCTTGTTTAAAAATCCAATCATCAAAAGTAATTTTCATTTCTTTACCTTTCACTGGGACTAACAAAACATATTCAAATTTGAAAGCTGGACCATACGAATATCCTTTAGCTTTACCAACAACATCTCCTGCCGTACCCTCATAATTATTTTCATCAATTTTAGTGATCTGCCATTGTCTAGTTTGAATTTCCCCATCATCCCAATTAAATTTTTCGTCGAGTATCAGTTGTTTACCATCCCATTTTCCGTTTAAATCTGCAGAAAATTGTCTTGTGACTTTTCCAGATCTATTTTGAAGCACACCCCAAGCTTTTACATTGCCGGACAAATAATTTTCAATAATCAATCTAGGTTCTTTATTTTTAAAATCTTCTGGTTTCATAGCGCTATTTTTTGAGCAGTTTGTAATTAAGAAAAGAAAAATTATCAATAAAATTGATTTGCTATTTTTAAGTTTAATCATTCGTTTCCTTTAAAGATCATTTATTTTGAAGTGAAAATTGAATTAAATCTATATTTTTTGATTTAAATCCTGCCTCACAATAAGAAAGGTAAAATTCCCACATTCTTTTAAAAGTTAAATCAAATCCTTGTTTCTTAATTAAATCCCACTTTTTATTAAATTCATTTCTCCATAATGCTAATGTATCGGAATAATGATCTGCATAGGAGTCATATGACTTGATAGCTAGACCATTTTCTGAGACATATCTATTAATAATATTCTTACTTGGTAAAAAACCTCCAGGAAAAATATATTTTTGTATAAAGTCTGTCTTGTTTTTATATCGGTCAAACATATTATCATCTATTGTAATTGCCTGAATAGCAGCTCTTCCATCATCTGATAGATTGTTTTTAATAGTTTTAAAATAACTTTCTAGGTAATTTTGTCCAACAGCTTCTATCATTTCTATTGAAGCTATTGAATTATATTTATTTTTTAAATCTCTATAATCTTTAATTTCAATATTTACTTTTTCGTTTAAGCCACACTCGTGAATTCTTTTTTTTGCATATTCAAATTGTTTTTTCGATATAGTAATGCAATCTAATTTAACATCATATTTTTTTCCTAAATATTCAGCAAAACCACCCCAACCACATCCAATCTCTAAAATTTTGTCACCATCATTAGGTTTTATTAAATCGATTAATTTTTGATATTTATTATTTTGTGCATTAGACAAGTCTTTATTTCTCTCATCAAATATTGCACTTGAGTAAGTTAAAGTTTTATCAAGCCATAGTGCAAAAAACTCATTACCTAAGTCGTAATGTTTTGAAATATTATCTTTACTTCGATCTCTGGTGTTTTTAATAAATAAATTTTTTACATAATTGACTACTGGAAAATCTAATAGACCAGAAAATTTATAAATTATTTTGATATTTCTTGCAGTGATTTCAATCAAGTTTGAAAGATTATCAGTTTCAAATTCATCCCTCATATAAGATTCTGCAAAACCAACACTTCCTCCTTTTATTAAGTTAAAAGTAAAATTTGGTTTTTTTATTTTTAAAACTGATTTTAAAGGACTATTAGGATTTCCAAATTTTAATAATTCACCATTATATTTTGTGATCTCTAAATACCCGTGTTTAATATCTCTTAAAATTTTGAAGACGATTTGATCTGAAAAGTTATATAAGCCCATCAATTCTCAAAAGTAATATTGTTTTTAATTTTAAGTTTTTTTTTTACAAATCTTATTCCTTTAAGCCATAATTTAAAGGCTTCAAAATGTATCGCTGATATAATTTTAAATGTCATTAAAGGGTGTTTTATATATGATTTAAGTAGTTCTAGGGTTGTAAAATCTGCCCTTATTCCATCTTGTGATGCAAATAAGATTTTTTCATTTTGCTGATATTGATCAATAACGACTGAAATCTTTTTGGAGGGTTTTAAGATTCTAAAAAAATAATTACAATTCATTTCAATAAAAGGAGACACATGAAATTTTTTGAAACAGTTGTGTTGTAACATATTATTTTTCTCTACTCTAAAAATATAAGTATGTTGTTCTCCAAAAGTATTTTTTACCTCATATAATATTGAAATTAAATTTTCATTATGATCATAAACAAAGAAAACACTAAGAGGATTAAACACATATCCAAAAATTCTTGGATAGCACAAAAGCTTTATTTTTATATCTTTTGAAAAAATATTATTTTCCTCTAAATTTTTTTTCACCCATTCAGTCAAAGATGAGCCATCTCTTTGACCATGATCTTTGTCAAAAAAACTGATTAGATTAAACCGGTTATACGAGAAAAAACTTACATTTTTACTCAGATTATTTAGATCAGATAAATCGATTAATAATGAGAATACACTGTATTTAAAATAATGTTTTTTTGGTTTAAATCTTTTGTGTATTACCGTTCCATTGTAAATTGAGCTAGTCATTAAGGTTTTTTAGCATTTCAATTGATGATTTTATTCCATCTTCATGAAAACCGTAACCAAAATAACTACCACAAAAAAGAATATTTCTTTTATTTTGCAAATTTTTAAGCTTACTTTGATAATCTAAAGCGGATTGATCAAAATATGGGTGAGTGAATTTAACTTTTTTCAAAATTTTTGTTTCATCAATATCGAGGTATGGATTTAGTGTAAGAAATATATTTTTTTCACATTCTAAATTTTGAAGTAAATTTAACCAGTAAGTGATTGAATTTTTTTCGATTTCATTTTTCCTCATAGATGAGTTCCAAGCACACCATGCATTCTTATTTTTTGGCATAACTGTCTCATCTGTATGTATATAAGCCAAATTTTCTTTATAACTGAAATTTGACAAAACTTCTTTCTCTTGATCAGTTGGATTTTCAATCATTGATAATGCCTCGTCCGCATGTGTTGCAATAATTACTTTGTCGTAATCAAAAAATTCATTTTTTCCACCATAGTACAAATCAATACCATTTGATTTACTAATGATTTTATTGACTTTATAATTTTTAAAATATTCTCCACTAATTTTAGATAGGATTGTTTTTACATATGACCTACTTCTATTAGAGACTGTGTACCATTGTGGTCTATTTTTAAGTTTAAATAATCCATGATTTTGAAAAAATTTTAAAAAGAATTTTAAAGGCATCTTGTTCGCAGCATATGGTGGCATCGACCAGATTGCAGACACCATAGGTATTAAATGATAATTGATAAATTCTTTTGAAAGATTATTTTTAATCAAATAATCACCCAATGTAATTTTTTCATTTAAATTTACTAGTTTATCGGATTTTTTATAAAATTTTATAATATCAAAAAACATTTTTAAAAATTTAATATTGAATAAATTTATCTTATTGGAAAAAATTCCATTTAATCCTTTTCCACAATATTCAAAGTTTGTGTCATCTACTGATACAGAAAAGGACATATTGCTTTTTTCAATTTGAATTTTATTTTCATTAAAAAAATTAACTAGATTTGGATAAGTTTCAAAATTAAACACAATGAAGCCTATGTCCACTGGAACTTTTTTGGCTCCAATCATTAGATCAATTGTGTTAGAGTGACCACCAAAGTGATCTTCTCTTTCAAATAAATCTACGTGATTTTTTTTTGATAGATAATAGGCAGCACTTAATCCTGAAATGCCTGAACCAACTACAGCAATTTTCATCAATAATTATGCTGCATCTTCTTTAAATTCATCCATGCTAGGACATGTGCAGAAAATATTTTTATCACCATAAACATTGTCTACTCTTGCAACTGGTGGCCAAAATTTGTTTACTTTTAAAAATTTCGCTGGGTAAGCAGCTTGCTCTCTAGAATATTTGTGGGTCCAATTATCAGAAGCCAACTCAGTGTCAGTATGAGGAGCATTTTTAATTGGATTATCAACTTTATCAAATTTACCGGTTTTAATTAAATCAATTTCTTGTTTAATCTTAATTAGAGTATCACAAAACCTATCAAGCTCTGACAAGCTCTCACTTTCTGTAGGTTCAATCATCATTGTTCCAGCCACAGGCCAAGACATTGTTGGTGCATGAAAACCAAAATCAATTAATCTTTTTGCGATATCTTCCTCAGTGACTCCTGTTTCTGATTTGATTGACCTAATATCAATTATACACTCGTGAGCAACATTACCATTTGAACCTTTGTATAAGATTGGATAATGATCTTTAAGTCTTTCAGCAATATAATTTGCATTTAGTATCGCAACTTTAGAAGCTAGTTTTAGTCCCTCTGATCCCATCATTTTTATATACATCCAAGAAATTGACAAAATACTTGAGCTTCCCCATGGAGCAGCAGACACAGCTCCAATTCCTGTTGCTGGACCACAATCCTTAACAACTGGATGATTAGGCAAATAAACTTGTAGATGTTTTTTACATGCAATAGGTCCCATTCCTGGTCCACCCCCACCATGAGGGATACAAAATGTTTTATGTAAATTTATATGACAAACATCCGGACCAAAATTTCCAGGTTTGGCTATACCAACTAGTGCATTCAAATTTGCCCCATCCATATACACTTGCCCACCATGTTTATGAATTAGTTCACATATATCCATAATTTTTTCCTCAAACACTCCATGAGTAGATGGATATGTGACCATCAAAGCTCCTAAATTTTCTGAATGAAGCTCTGCTTTTTTCTTTAAATCAGCAAAATCAACATTACCTTCTTTATCACAATTAACTACAACCACTTTCATTCCAACCATTTGTGCACTGGCAGGGTTGGTTCCATGTGCTGAGCTTGGTATTAAACATATATTTCTATTTTTATCACCTCTATCTAAATGATATTTTCTGATTACCATTAGTCCTGCATATTCGCCTTGAGCACCTGCATTTGGTTGAAGTGAAACTCCCGAAAAACCGGTAATTGATCTTAACCAGTTTTTTAAATCAGTGAATAATGTCCTATATCCCTCCATCTGCTCAATAGGTACAAACGGATGGGGCTCAGCTAACTCTCTCCATGAGATAGGTATCATTTCTGCAGTAGCATTTAATTTCATAGTGCAAGAGCCTAAAGCTATCATGGTTCTGTTAAGAGCTATATCTTTATCTTCTAACTTTTTAAGGTATCTAAGCATTTCTGTTTCAGAGCGATATGAGTTAAAAACAGGATGTTCTAAATATTTGGAAGTTCTCAATAAACTTTTTGGTAAATTGGGTAGACTTACTGTTGGATCTTCTTTTTTTATGGATTCTGCTGCATTAAAAATTTTTAATAGTTGATTTACTCTATAAACATTTTTTTTCTCATCAAAAGAAACAGCAAGCATTTCAGAGTTTACTTTTCGAATATTAACTTTTTGATTTAAAGCATTTTTATAAATTTGATCAGTTTTTTCTTTGGTTATAATTGTAACAGTATCAAAAAAGTAATCAGAATATATTTCATATCCAGATTGTTTTATTTTATCAGCAAAATTTTTAGCTAATTGGGAAACTCTCTCAGAAATTTTCTTAATTCCTTCTGGACCATGATAAATAGCATAGGCTGCAGATACTATGGCTAACAATGCTTGAGCGGTACAAATGTTACTTGTAGCTTTGTCTCTTCTGATATGTTGTTCTCTAGTCTGTAGTGATAATCTATAAGCCTTATTTCCATGTCTATCTACTGAAACACCAACTATTCTACCTGGCATAGATCTTTTGTATTCATCTTTTGTTGCAAAAAATGCTGCATGTGGTCCTCCATAACCCATCGGAATACCAAATCTTTGTGAACTGCCAACTGCAATATCAGCCCCAAGTTCTCTAGGCGTTTTAAGCTTCGCGAGCGCAAGAAGATCACATGCTAGAATTGCTTTACCATTTTTTTTATGAATTTTACTTATTGACTCACTTGGATCTTTAATATCACCTAAAGTTCCTGGGTACTGTAAGATTCCACAAACAATATCCTCTTTTAGTTGTTCTAAAACTTTGTCTTCATTTCCAACAAGAACTTTAAGACCCATTGGCTCTGCCCTAGTTTGTATTACATCGATTGTTTGCGGATGACAATTTTCTGAGACAAAAACTAAATTACTTTCACTTTTATCAAGTCTATAACTTAAACCTATAGCCTCTGCTGCCGCTGTACCTTCATCAAGTAAAGATGCATTTGCAATATCCATACCTGTGAAATCAACAATCATTTGTTGAAAGTTTAAAAGCATTTCCAATCTGCCTTGAGCTACCTCTGGCTGATAAGGCGTATAAGAGGTATACCAGCCTGGATTTTCCAATATATTTCTTAAAATTACATATGGTGTATAAGTTCCATAATAACCCATGCCTATAAAGTTTGAGTAAATTTGATTTTTTTTTGAAATTGCTTTTAATTTTCTTAGTGCTTCATACTCTGAATTAGACTCACCAATATTTAGTTCACCCTTGAACTGTATTTTTTCTGGAACAGTATTGTCAATTAAATCATCCAATGATTTATAATTTAATTTTTTTAACATTTTCGATTGATCTTGTTCAGATGAACCAATATGTCTTTTTATAAAATCTTTTTCAGAATTATGTAACATTATGTTGTAGTCTCCTTTGCAAACTTATCATATTCATCTTTACTCATTAGAGAATCCATCTCAGACTTATCTTTAATTCTAAGTTTAAAGAACCATGCGATATTTTCTGGATCTTGATTTATAATTGATGGGTTATCGACTATGCTTGGGTTGGTTTCTACCACTTCTCCACCTACTGGAGTATAAACATCACTTGCAGCTTTTGTCGACTCAACTACTCCTGCTGTTCCATCTTTTTCTAATTTTGAACCTTTTTCTGGAAGTTCAGCAAACACAATATCACCTAACAACTCAGTAGCATGCTGAGTAATCCCTATTGTTGCAATATCACCTTCAAGTCTAATCCATTCATGTTCTTTAGAATATTTAACTTCACTCATTCATTCGATCCTTTCACATAACTTTTTTTATAAAACGGTAAACTGCAAATGCTTGCTGCATGTTTTTTTCCTCTAACCTCTAAAAAGACTTTAGTATTTTTTTTTGAGAATTCATTTTCTACATAGCCCATTGCTACAGGTCCATTTACACTTGGCCCAAATGTACCACTAGTAATCTCCCCAATATGAGCATCTGATTGATTAAATATCTTTGTTTTTTCTCTAGCAATTACTCTTCCCTCAGGTTTTATTCCAACTCTAATTTTAGTAACACCGTTATTCAATTGTTTAATAATAATGTCTGAACCAATAAAGTCTCCTTTAGATATTCTCTCTTTTGAAATTGCCCACTTTAAATTTGCTTCTACCGGGGTTTTTTCTTTATCAAGATCGTTACCGTACAAACATAAGCCAGCTTCTAATCTTAAAGTGTCTCTTGCTCCTAAACCAACTAGCTTTGAACCTTTATCAATTAATTCTCTAGTCAATTTACTCACGAAATTATTTGAAATTGATATCTCGAAACCATCTTCACCTGTATACCCAGATCGAGTAATGTATACTTTCTGATTATCAAATAAGAACCAGTTTCCAGACATAAAATTTAAATCTTTTACTCCATCAATGACATCATTTAAGATTTGCGATGATTTAGGTCCCTGAATTGCTATTAAGGATCTATTTTCATCCAAAACCATTTTGTACTTTTCTTTTAAAAGTTCCTTCAAAATTTTAAAATCATTGTCTTTACATGCTGCATTAAGAATTATTAAAAAACCTTCATTAATTTTTGTAATGATTAAATCATCTTGTATCCCAGCATCTTTATCCATTAAGAAGCTGTATTTTGAATGATTTAGTCTCAAATTTTTCAAATCTAATGGGAAAATTTTTTCTAGATCTTTAATTAGTTCATCACCACCATAAATAAATAATTGACCCATATGTGAAACATCAAAAATACCAGAGTGATTTCTTGTAAATTTATGCTCCTCTACAATACCTCCGGAATATTGGATTGGCATCTGATAACCTGCAAATTCAACAAACTTAGCGTTATAATCTTGATGTAATTGGTAAAGCGATGTTTTTTTTGTTTCCATATTAACTCATTATACCCATCTGTATATTTGCCTGAGAGTTTTGCTCCTTCGGCGAGAATTAAATCTCTTTCCAGAGTTAATATGTTACGGTCCTTTTTGCCTGAGAGATTCCTGGGCAGTTGCTCCTTCGGCGCTACGATAATCTGTAGTCTCTCCCGTAAGTCAATAGTCCTATAAGTGACACAAAATGTCAATTGGAAACGATTGCCTTAGGCTTTTTTAAAAGTGTGTAAAACTGTAGTAATACAGCAAATAGTATTATTGCTCCTCCTATCAATCCATACAATGAAGGTATTTCGTTAACGAAAAGAAAAGCCCAAATAGGACCGAGAACAGATTCGGATAACATGATTATTCCGACCATTGCAGAAGGAGTTGTTCTTGCGCCAATTGTAATAAATATAAAACCAAAACCTATTTGAAAAAAACCAGCCAAAAAACCTAAAAAAATATCATGAGGTGAAATCATTATTGTGGGTGAAAGAGATAAACCGATAAGACATGAGCTTATACCTGCAACAAATTGTGCTGGGACCATATCTACAGATGGAAATTTTCTAACAATCATTATCAAAACTGCAAATGTAATTGGCATTGTGAAAGCTGCTAAATTTCCAGATAATTCTCCTGGAGATAAGGAATTTCCAACCATTAACAGTACGCCAGACATTGCTAAAACAATTGAGATCAACGTTATTAAGTTAATTTTTTCTTTTAAGAAAAAGAAACCAAATATAGCTAAAAATAAAATTTGAAGTGATATAATAAAATTAGTATTTGCAACTGTAGTATTATACATGGCAAAAACATAACCACAAAAACCAATAGATAATATTAACCCACCAATAAAACCTGGTAATCCAGAGTCATAAAAAGATTTTAAAACTTTGCTTTTATAAGTGATTATCAAAAAAGTTAAAACAGTAAGGGAGAAAAATAAGGATCTCCAAAATAATATCTGCCATAATGTTGCTCCCTCAAAAGATTTTACTATTAGTCCACCAAAGCTTAAACTAAGAGCACCAAAAAATATCAGTAATGGACCGGGTAAACTTTTTAAAATATTCATTAAATTTGTGAAATTAAATTTTGAGTCTCTAAGTCATACAATTTAAAAAGAGTTTCTGCACTACTTAAATCGACCTCCTGAAATTTGACTCTGGAGCCAGGAGTTAATTGAACTAATTTATCATAATCAGCACTTATAACGACGCCGATTTTAGGATATCCCCCTATAGTTCCATGATCTGAAAGCATGATTATTGGATTACCATCAGCCGGCACTTGTATCACCCCCTTAATTAAGCCCTCAGATCTAATATTAGTATCAATTATATTTTCTATTTTTTTTCCCTCTAATCTCATTCCCATACGATCAGATAATTTAGAAACTTTAAATTCATTTTTAAAAAAAATTTTCTTACCCTCCTCAGAAAAATAATTGAAATTTGTGCCTTTAATTACTCTAATATTTTCTATCTTTGTATTAACATAATTTAGTTTTCTAAGCACAAAGTTATTATTAATTTCTTTAACATTAATTTTTTGGTTAACAGATAACTTTTCTCCATTATTGGATCCTAACTTTGCTTTAGTATTAGTTGAACAACTAGACCATTGAAATTGTAAATCAAATGTACCACTGATTGCTATATATCCATAAACGGATTTATTAGTTGATAAAATATCTAGCTCGTCATAATTTTCTAAAATAAATGATTGATAACATTCTCCATCAATTAAATTATCACCTTTTTTAATTTTGAAACTGACATCGCCAGTAATAGCAATATTAATTTTATCTCCATGATATTTCAAATGAGGGCCTTGATAAGCAAATTCTATCACTGGATCATTATGATCATTTCCAACAAGTTTATTAGCCAATAAATAATTTCTATTATCCATAGCTCCACTGAATGGGACTCCTATATGATAGAGATTGCTCCTTCCAAGATCTTGGAAAGTTGAATTAATACCTGCCCTTATAATTTCAAAATAATTTTTATTCATGATAATTTTGATATTTTTCTTTACTAATTCTTTTGAATGTAACTAAATCGCCCGGATTAATTAAATTGGGTTCTTTTTCTTTAGTGTTATCAAAAATATTTAATGGAGTATTTCCAATGATATTCCATCCCCCAGGGCTTTCAAAAGTATAGATATTAGCGAATTGCTCAGTCAAACCAATTGAACCCTTTGGAACTTTAACCCTAGGAGTATCAAGACGTTTTGCTCTAAGATTTTCATCTAAATCTCCAAGAAAAGGCATTCCTGCAATAAAACCTGTCATATAGCAAAAAAATTCTTTTTCAAAAAAACTTTCATATATTTTTTCCTCTTTCATCTTTAGTTTTTCTTCTAATCTTTTTATGTCTAGAGAAAATTCTTTCTCACAACAAACAGGAATTTCAAATTTTTTATTTTGAATACTATCACCTTTGATAATCTCAATATTATCAATTATCTTTTTAAGTTTATTAAAATTGATTTTTTTAAGATCAAAAGAAATAATTAATTTATTGTAAGATGGAATAATATTGTTTACCCCTAAAATATTTTTTTTTTGAATAGTTTTAAAGTATTTGATTACTTGTGTGTTAATGTCTTTATTTACATCTTTACCAAAATCACAATATAAAGCTGCGTCACCAAGATTTGATATATTTTTTATCATGCCATGTTATACTGAAGAATAATGAGTATTGAAATTAATATAAATTGTGATTTAGGCGAGAAATCTAAACATCATTCTAACAAGCATGATCCTGACTTACTTGAAATAGTTAATTCAGCAAATATAGCATGTGGTTATCATGCAGGTGATGAGGAAACTATGAATCAAGTTGTAGAAATATCAAAAAAAAATGGTGTCAGTATTGGAGCACATCCATCTTTTAATGATCCTGAAAATTTTGGGAGAGAACGAATGAATTTATCCTCTTCTGAATTAGAAAAATTAATAACTGATCAATATGAAATTCTTCAAACAATTTCGTCTAACCATGGTGAAAATGTAACTCATATAAAACCTCACGGAGCTTTAAATAATATGGCATGTGAGGATATTGATTTAGCAACGACTTTAGCAAAAGTAATTAAAAGAATAAATCCAGAGTTAATTTATTTAGTGCCGACTGGATCTAAAATGGAACAAGCTGCTAAAAAATTAGATATGAAAATTGCTTGTGAAATATTTGCTGACAGAAATTATGAAGATGATGGAAATCTTGTATCAAGAAAAAAACCTCATGCTTTAATAACTGACCCAGAAAAAGCAAAAAAACACGTATTAAAGATGGTACAAACTCAGTCACTTAATTGTCACAGTGGAAAACAAATACCTTGTGAAATCGATTCTGTATGTATACATGGCGATAATATTAGTTCATTAGAAACAGCTAAATCTATAAGAAAAAATTTACTGGATAATGGACTAAAACTAGAAACATTAAATAAAATGAAAAAATTTATATGATTAAAAATTTACTTATTTCACTATTTATATCTACTTTAGTTGTCTCAAGCTCATATGCTGCAGGATCGAGCGATAGTGGTTCCTCTAAAACTAAAACAAAATATGATATGGCTGTTACACATATTAAAGCAGCAAAAAACTTTGAAAAAAAAGATAAGTTAGAAAAAGCAAAAAAAAGTTATTTGAAAGCGCAAAAATTATTGGTTCAATCTAATAAAAATTTTCCGAATAAAGCTGATACATTAAATTATCTTGGTTTTACAACTCGAAAGCTTGGTGATTTTGAGAATGGGGAAAAATTTTATCTACAAGGATTAAAAATTGATCCAAAGCATACTGGTATAAATGAATACCTTGGTGAACTATACGTAGCCACGAATAGACATAATCTTGCAGTTGAAAGACTTGAGGTTTTAAAAGATTGTAATTGTAAAGAATATGACCAGTTAAAAGCAGTTATAGCTGGTGAAAAATCCAAATATTAATTACTATTAATAGACAACAGGAAACTAACAATTATAATTGTTTTTTTTAAAATGATATTACCTTGTTAGAAGAATCACTCATACTCTTACAGATCATATTTATTGATATTATCTTGGCCGCAGATAATGCAATTATAATTGGTTTAATCGCTGCAAATTTTGTACCTAAAAATAGAAAATTAATCATTTTTTGGGGTGTAGTCGGCGCACTTGTCTTTAAAGTTTTATTTGCTGTTTTTGCTACTTACCTTTTTCAATTTTATTGGGTTAAAATAATTGGTGGTCTTCTTTTAATCTGGATTGTTAATGATTTAAGAAAAGATTTATTTGAAATTAAAAAGATCAAATCACCTACTAAAAAATCAAAAGAGCCCTCTTTTATTAAAAGTATTTATAAAGTCCTTTTTGCAGACATAACTATTAGTTTTGATAACGTCATTGGGGTTGTGGGTGCTGCAAAAGGAAATTTTGGGTACATGATGTTTGGACTTATCTTGTCAGTTGTTCTTACTGGTGCATTAGCTACCTATCTAGCTAATTATATACAAAGACATCTTTGGATTGCCTATATTGGTTTAGGTTTTATTTTGCTTGTTGCTTTACAGTTGATTATTGGCGGGTTAAATGATTATGGTGTTTTATCAATTAATGAAACCTTTAAAAAATACTTCTAATCAAAAAAATTGCCACTTAAACACTTACTCATTTTAATTTTTATAATGATAGCTCATGGGAGTGCGTTTCCTGTAGCTAAGTTAGCTCTTAATAATTCTGTTCCACCCATCTTAATGGCCTCATTAAGAATGGGATTGGTCTTTTTGTTACTAATACCTTTTTGGCAATTTAAATTACCAAATAAAAAATTTTTTAAACCATTGATTTTATTTTCGATATCTATGGGTGTTTTAGTTTATGTATTTATGAATCTATCATTATTTCATTCCTCAATAATTGCTCCTATAATTTTAGGATCTCAACTTGCGATACCTTTTGGAATACTTGCAAGTGCTTTTCTCTTAAATGAAAATATAAGTAAAAATAAATGGATTTTGATTTTTACGTCTTTTCTTGGAATAGTCATAATTTTTTTTGACCCTAAATTAACAGAAAACTATTTAGGTTTATTTTTTGCTAGTCTTATGGCCTTATTTTTTGGACTAGCTCAAGTTTATTCTAGGCAACTTAAAGAACTACCAATAAGTATGATAAATGCTAGCACCGGTATTTTTGGTTTTATAATACTCATAATTATTTCAGTTTTCATTGAAGGAAATGTTCAGAAAAATATTGAACAAATAAATTTTGAGTCATGGATGCTCATATCTTATCAAGCAGTGATTGTATCTTTATGTGCCCACCTGCTAATGTTTTATCTATATAAATTTTATACTGTTGGTAAGATTTTTCCTTTTTATTCTCTTTTTCCAATATTTGGAATTATTCTCACTTATCTAGTTTTTGGTGAAGTGTCGACTATTTTGTTCATATTGGGTGGGATAATAGTAATTACTTCAGTGTTTTTTCTACACAAAATTAAATAATTTGCTTATTGCAACTTTTTATAAATCAGATTTAATTTGGTTTTTAAAAATTGTTAACAATAAAAGAGGATAATAATGAAAAAACTATTTGTGGCTGCATTTATATTTGTTTCTACTTTCACAACAAATGTTTTTGCAGAAGTAAAAATGGGAATTATATTAGGATTTACTGGTCCAATTGAATCCCTAACACCAGCTATGGCAGCATCTGCTGAACTTGCTTTTAAAGAAGCATCAGATTCTGGATCATTACTTGGTGGTGAAAAAATTTCAGTTGTAAGAGCGGACTCAACTTGTGTTGACTCAGCGGCAGCTACTGCAGCAGCCGAAGGTGTAATTGCACAAGGTGTTGCAGCAATTATGGGAGCTGATTGTTCAGGTGTAACAGGTGCGATTGCATCTAATGTTGCGGTGCCAAACGGTGTTGTAATGATTTCACCTTCAGCAACATCTCCAGGTTTAACAACTCTTGATGATAAAGGATACTTTTTTAGAACAGCTCCTTCAGATGCAAGAGGTGGCCAAATCTTAGCTGATGTTACCAAAGACAGAAAAATTAAAAGTGTAGCGATTACTTATACAAACAACGACTATGGAAAAGGTTTAGCAGATGTTTATAAAGCAGCTGTTGAGGCTCATGGTATTAAAGTTACTACAGTAACTGCACATGAAGATGGTAAAGCAGACTACTCTTCTGAAGTAGCAACGCTTGCTTCAGCAGGTGGAGATGCGGTAGCGGTAATAGGTTACTTAGACCAAGGTGGTAAAGGTATTATTCAAGCATCTTTAGACTCTGGTGCATTTGATAGATTTATTTTATCAGATGGTATGATTGGTCAATCTTTAGTTGATGCATTTGGAAAAGATTTAAATAAATCTTTTGGCTCATTACCTGGTTCAACTGGAAAAGGAGCTGGAGTATTTGCTAAAGTAGCAAGTGCTGCTGGTATAGATAGTTCTGGTCCTTACACAGGAGAATCTTATGATGCTGCCGCTTTAATAGTTTTAGCTATGCAAGCAGGTAACTCAGCTGATAGAGCTTCAATTGCAAAAAATGTGATGGATGTAGCTAATGGTCCTGGAACAAAAATCTATCCAGGTCAGCTTAAAAAAGGTTTAGATTTATTAGCTAAAGGTAAAAAAGTTGACTACGAAGGTGCAACTGGAGTTACTTTTACTAGCGTCGGAGAGGCTGAAGGTTCTTTCTTAGAACAAGAAGTTAAAGGCGGAAAATTCAAAACTAAAAAACAAAGATAATTTTTTATCTTAAAAAAATAAAACCCCTGACATCTTTGATGTTGGGGGTTTTTTTTTAAAAAAATAAATATTTATCTGCCATATATAAAGCCCAAGCTATTGCAGCACCTGTGATAATATATTTCATAATTTTATTTTATTTCTATTTTTTCAGGAAGTATACCCTTTGGTCTATACCTCATAATTAATAATAAACCTATTCCCATCATTAAAAATCTGAAATAAGGAACACTTTCAATTAAATGAACTTTTAAAAAATGTGTGTCTTCTAAACCTGCTGTTGTTAAATTGACTAGATACAATCCGATCGGTGCTGCCTCAATCCATAAGAACCAAACTACAAAACCTCCAAGAATTGCTCCAAAATTGTTACCACTTCCACCAACAATAACCATTACCCAAATTAAAAAAGTATATCTTAAAGGTCTATAGCTTCCTGGTGTAAATAGTCCATCTTGAGTTACGAGCATAGCTCCTGCAATACCAACAATAGCAGATCCTAAAACAAAAATTAACAAATGCTGTTTAACTACATTTTTCCCCATAGCGTTGGCAGCTTCTTCATTGTCTCTAATAGCTCTCATCATTCTTCCCCATGGAGAGTAAAGAGCTTTTTGAGTTAAGATTAAAAGAATAATCACCACGACTAAAAACAAACCTGAATAACAAAGTTTCACAAATACTGATGATCCTTCAATTACAAATTGATTAAGAGCTGCTTGTCTTTCTGACAGATCAGAAATTAAAGCTAATTTTCCAGAGTTAAATTTTTCAACTAGATTTATAAACCATTCTGTTTCTTGTAAGTTTACTTCATATGGAGCAGGACGTTTTAAACCAATCACATTTTTAACACCTCTAGTTAGCCAATCTTCATGTTTGATAATTGCTATTACTATTTCTGATATTAGTAATGTAGCTATTGCTAAATAATCAGCTCTTAAACCTAATGCTACCTTACCAATGACAAAAGCTAATCCCCCTGCAAAGAAAGCACCCACAATCCAAGAAAAAATTATTGGAAGCCCTAGCCCACCTAGAAATCCAGTTCTTGCTGGATTTACTTCCTCAATTGCTTCAATACCAGGTTCAGAGACAAGTCGTATAATGATTATTCCTGAAATGATAATTGCAGCAATTATATAATTTCTAATTTTGGATTTTTGATATTTTTTAAGAACAAATCTAACAGCTAAAATAATTCCAATAATAAGAAATAGACTCAAAAGAATGTTGGTGCCCCCTGCACTCCAAGCCTCTTGAACTGGATTTACAGAAATTAAAACTGCAGCTAGACCGCCTAATGCCGTAAAGCCCATTATTCCAAAGTTAATTAAACCTGCATAACCCCATTGAATATTAGCACCCATCGTCATAACAGCTGAGATCAAACAAAGATTAAAGATAGATAAAGCAATATTCCAAGATTGGAATATACCCACAAGGATAATTAATCCCATCATAATACTGTAAGCTGCAATTACATTTAAATTTTTTCTCACAATATCTTTCCTTTAAATATTCCTGATGGACGATAAAGCAATACAATTACCAATATCGAAAAAGATACTGCAAATTTATAATCAGTTGAAAGCAACTGAATTAAACCATCAGGTTCCATGCTTTCTGGTAATACATACATAAAGAATTTCTTATATGCATAAGTCAACAGTATTTCTGAAAAGGCAATAACATAACCTCCTAGGAAAGCTCCAAAAGGATTACCAATTCCCCCAACTATAGCGGCAGCAAAAATTGGGAGCATATTATTGAAATAAGTAAATGGTTTAAAACTTTTATCTAAACCATATAAAACTCCACCTATTGTCGCTAAAATTGCAGCAATCATCCAAGTTATCATAACAATCTTTTTTGGATCTATTCCAGAAAGTAATGCTAAATCTTCATTGTCAGAATAAGCTCTCATACTTTTTCCAGTTTTAGTTTTGTTTAAAAACCAGAATAGAGTTGAAACTAGAATTATAGTAACAACAATTGTAATTACTTGAGTTGACTTAATAGCAAGTCCCTCATTTAAACCTGTCATTTCCTTAAACTCATTGGCTTTAATCAAAAATTTCTCACCATCAAAAAATCTTCTATCCGATGGCCCAATTATAATTCTTACTACTGCTTGAGTAACAAACATTACCCCTATGCTTACCATTGCTAATTGAACAGGCGGACTTTTGTTTAACCTGTAATATTTAAATACAAACTTATCAATAATTAGCATATATAAACCCATAAACAGAATTGCAAAAGGTATTGCTAAAAGTGCGGTGGGTAAAAAACCGAGTGTTAAACCCATTGACTGAAAGTACCATGTAAAAAGTATAGCAACCATTGTACCAAATGACATCATGTCTCCAGTTGCAAAATTTGCGAAGCGCAATATTCCATAAATCAAAGTTACAAATATAGCTCCAATAGCTAATTGAGATCCATAGGCAAGAGCAGGAACAAAAATATAATTTAATAAAAGAACTAACGCGTTTAGAAAATCCATTTAACCACCTAAAAAAGAACTTCTTACTCTTGGATCGTTTAGTAGTTCTTTTCCTGTTCCTGAATAACGATTTTCACCAGTGACTAATACATATCCTCTGTCAGAAATATTGAGAGCTTGTTTAGCATTCTGCTCAACCATCAAGATTGCAACATTTGTTTTTTTTACTTTAATAATATGATCAAAAAGTTCATCCATCACTATTGGAGAAACTCCAGCAGTGGGTTCATCTAACATAAGTACAGATGGTTTGATCATCAGAGCTCTTCCTAAAGCAACTTGTTGTCTTTGGCCTCCTGACAATTCTCCCACAAATTGTTTTCTTTTTTCAGTCAAAATTGGAAAAAGATTATAAATTTCATCTATTACATTTTTGGAATCTTCATTGACTAAGAAAGCTCCCATTTCTAAATTTTCCTCAACTGTCATTCCTGCAAAAACATTCTTTGTTTGAGGTACAAATGAAATTCCCTCTTTAACTCTATCTTGTGGAGAAAGTTTTGAGATATCCTTACCATCAATAATTACAGAGCCTGATTTTAAATTTAATAAACCTAACATAGCTTTCATTGCTGTAGATTTTCCAGCTCCGTTAGGACCAAGAATAGAAACTATTTCTCCTCTCTCAACGTTAACAGTACATGAATGAATTATATCTGGACCCTTGCCATATCCACCTGTCATGTTGTTTCCTTCAAAAAATGCCATACTTAATTATCTTTTATTTTTGAACCTCTGCCTAAGTAGCTTTCAATTACTCTTTCATCTTTTTTTGCATCTTCTACCGAACCCTCAAATAAAACAGATCCTTCTGCCATGACAATTACTGGATCACACAATCTTCCTATAAAATCCATATCGTGCTCAATCATACAAAAAGTATAACCTTTCTCTTTGTTTAACTTCTCTATAGCTGTACCTAAATCTTTTAATAAAGTTCTGTTTACTCCTGCACCAACTTCATCTAATAAAACCAATTTAGCATCCACCATCATTGTTCTTCCTAATTCTAATAATTTTTTTTGTCCTCCAGATAGATTTCCAGCTAATTCATTCTTTAAATGACTTAAATTTAGAAAATCCACTACTTCCATTGCTTTTTCTTTTATTCGACTCTCTTCTTTTGCAACTAATCCAGGCTTAAGCAAAGCATTCATCAGTTTTTCTCCAGATTGATTGCCTGGTACCATCATCAAATTTTCTAATACTGATAAATTTGTAAATTCATGAGCTATTTGGAAAGTTCTTAATAATCCTTTTGAAAATAATTTGTAAGACGGAACATCAGTAATATCTTTATTATTAAATAAAACACTTCCACCAGATGATTTTAAATTTCCAGCAATTAAATTAAATAAAGTTGTTTTTCCAGAACCATTGGGTCCTATTATACCGGTTATAGTTCCTTCCTTTACTTTTAAAGAACAATTAGAAACAGCAGCCAATCCTCCAAAATATTTTGATAAGTTTTTTATTTCTAAAATATTATCTTGCATTACTAAGTAAGATTATAATCTCTTATAAATTTTTCTAAGAGATTTTTCCAATAATCTGTAATAACCTAATCTTCTTAAATCATTCACGCCTTGCCAATTTAATCCTCCTGGGGTTTGTTCATTGACTAAATTTTTTAACGGTTTATGTGAGTTGGTCAGAGCTAATTCGGCTAAAGCCGAATATAGTAAAGTTACGTATTTTTGAGCATCTAATTTATTAACATTTTTTTTAATTAACCAATTAGACAAAATATTCAATGATTCATAAAATGAAGCCATAGTTCCTGAAATAGCCCAAAAATTTTTTGATAATTTCTCATTTTTTATTTCAAGTGTTGTACCAATTTTGTTGAAAAAATTCTTAACTTTTTTATTTGGGGGAAATATTGCTATTGGTCCTTTACCCGCTCTAATTGGAGGCATTGGAATAGCTCTTATAATAATTAATTTTTTTTTAATTAATTTTTTTAATTTTGCGTGCTTTGTTGTAGACATAAAACTGATTACAATTTGTTTTTGTTTAAAGATAAGTTTAGATAATATCTTTTCACCAACTTTAGGTAGAACTCCAATAAATATCCAATCTGATGCATTTATTACTTCTTGATTATTTTTAGCTATAGATATTTTCTTAAATTTCTTTTTTAGAAATTGGGCTTTTTTTATATTTCTAGGTGAAAGAATAATCTTTTTATATGAAATTTTTGATTTGCTAATTCCAGAAACTACATCTGACGTAATGTTACCAGTTCCTATAAAGCCTAAATTCATAAGATAATAATAATTTAATTTGAATAAAAATTCTTTATAAAATTCAAAATAAAAAAAAACCCCCTCTTTTAAGAGGGGGTTTAAATTAACTAATTAAACTTTTTTATCTTTATTTAAAACGCTCTTCCTATTGATATTCCAGCACCATAACCAACTATACCATCAGCATGTACGCTTTTAGTTGAGTCATTTGCGTTTGTTAGTGTAGCACCTTCTAAATCCATGTAGGTTGCTTCTAATCTTACAAAAACACCGCTATCCATATCATGGTCATATCCAAGACCAACAGTGTAACCTTCTAAAGTAGTATTACCGTATGCACCACCTGTAGCTAAACTTTCGTTTGTCTGTACATCAACTTCCATGTAACCAACTTTTAGATAAACGTTATCATTTGCGTGTAATAGTGCGTAGATAGTAGTTAGATCTTCAAAATCAACCTGAACAGTGTTAGTTCCTTGTGCATCATTACCAGTACCTGGTGCTTGATGGTTAACTGTGTTTTCAGTTGTTTCAGACTCCATTGCCATTGGTACGTAATCTATTCCAAGTGAAAATTTTTCATTTACTTGTTTCTCAAGGAAGACTGAACCATAAATGAATGCACCTTCTGCTTCATCACCCTCTGCTGATGCTTTTACAGTCACATCACCTACAGCTGATCCACTTGAGTGGGAACCAGAAAACGTCTCTGAAGCATCATCTACTTCAAATCCGCCTGCTTTTGCAGTAACACCGATTTTCATCTCTGCTTGTGCACTAGAGACAAAACCGAACAGCATAACAATGGCTGTTATTAAAAATTTTTTCATATATACCCTTTTTGTTTAAAAGTTAATTTTTGCAGTTTTTACCACTAAAAAACAATTTTTTTAAGAAAATATTCTCATATTCAAAGATTTCTTTCTTAAAAAATTAAAATGTTGCAATAATACAACACAAATTACGTACATTTTTAAACATTTTTCTAACTTTAGTTGATTCATATTTCATGAAGAATTTTAAAGAACTTTCTTTACCTTTGACAAATTAATGAGTGCATCGAACTTTTCAAATTTTTTAAATTTTCAATAAATTTGGAAATTTATTTAATACCAAAAAGAAATAACTGAGGATAATTCACATTTTCTTAATACACCAGTCTGATGATCAAAAATTTAAATCATAAAATAAAATGATTTATTTTTTATAATTCTGATGTTTTTAAATATTTTGGGATAATGCTTTTAAATCGGATATCTTAAATTCAGTTTTTAGAAGATAGTCCTTAAAAACCGGGAGCTAAAGATGGCTAAGAAGGACTATCAGCATTAATATATCAGATTCCAAAAAAAATGCATTATCAATTTTTTTCAAATATAAAGGATTTATGAAAAAAAATAGTCACAGGCCTATAACTAGAGTTAAGAATCCAGAGCCAAAAGTTGAAGATCCAGATTGGGTCATTTGGGCTGCCTGGGCTGACAGGATCACCTTTGAGGAAATAAAAAAAAAAACGGGTTATAAAGAATCTGATGTTATTAAAATTATGCGTAAATCTCTAAAACCATCTTCTTTTAGATTATGGAGAAAAAGAGTTCATGAAAAAAGTATAAAACATAGAAAAAAATTTGAATACTCTAGAAAACAAATTTCTAGTAAATTTAGAAAAAGTGATTATTTATAATTTATGAAAAATATTACAATTTATACTGGTCCTTTTTGTAATTATTGTGATGCTGCAAAACGATTGCTCAAGAGAAACAATGCAGTCTTTAAAGAAATAAATATAGCAGAGGTAAATGGAGCAATGGATGAAATGATAAAAAAAGCTAATGGAAAAAGAACAATACCACAAATTTTTTTTGATAATCAGCATATAGGTGGATATGATGAAGTTAGAGCTTTAGAAAAAGAAAATAAACTTAAAGATTTATTAAAATAATTTTATTCTTTTTTAAAAATCAAACAAATTCCATTGTTACAATATCTTTTACCAGTTGGTTGCGGTCCATCATCAAAAACATGACCATGATGTGCTTTACAATTTTTACAATGATACTCTGTGCGCGCATAACCTAACAAATGATCTGTTTTTGTTTCAAACACGTCTGGTAATGACTCAAAAAATGATGGCCAACCTGAACCACTTTCATATTTAGTTTTTGAGTCAAATAACTTTACTTCACAATTTGCACAATAATAACTTCCCTCACCTTTTTCATTATTCAACTCACTTGAACCAGGTGGTTCAGTTCCTTCTTCGAACATAACTAATTTTTGTTCTGCAGTTAAATTAGAATTTTTTTTATTCATATAATTAAAATAATTTAGCACATGATTGATGTAAATAAGAATGTAATTCAACAAGTTTTTTATTATCTTTATTGTAACCACCTCCTAAAACACCGCAAAGGGGAATTCCTTTTGAAAAAAAATTTTCTGTAACAATTTGATCTCTTTTTTTAATACCTTCATCAGAAACTTTTAATTTTCCTAGTCTATCATTAAAATGAATATCAACACCTGCAATATAAAATACAAAATCAAAATTTTCTTGATTTAGTTGATTTAGATAAAGTTTTAGTATCTTTAAATATTCTTTATCTTCTAAATCATTTTCTAGTTCTACATCGCAGTCGCTAATAGATTTCTTTGCAGGATAGTTTGATTTAGAGTGCATACTAAAAGTAAAAACATTTCTATTATCTTTAAAAATATCTGAATTACCATTTCCTTGATGAACATCTAAGTCTACAATCAAGATTTTTCCAGCTAATCCTCTATCTAATAAATAATGTGATGCTACTGCTACATCATTAAAAACACAATAACCAGCACCACCCTGATAATTTGCATGATGACTACCGCCGGCTGTATTACAAGCTACACCATAATTGATTGCTAACTTAGAAGCTAACACTGTACCACCAGTTGCTATAAAAGATCTTTGAACTACACTATCCACTAATGGAAACCCTATTTTTTTTACACCAATTTCATCCAAAGTTTTGTTTTTAATATGATTAATATATTCCTCTGAATGAGCTCTTTTTAAAGTTTCTACTGAACAGGGGTAGGGTTCATGAAATTTTTTTACAATTTTATTGCTTATTAAATAATCTGCAAGATCACCAAATTTGTTTATTGGAAATTTATGGTCATCACCAATTTTTGCAAAATAATCTTTATGGTTAACGACTGGTAATTCCATTGTTATTCAATGACACGAATTGGTTTACCATTTACACAGGCTTCAAGTGACTCAATCATTTGACTGTAAAAAATTTGATAGTTTTCAGCGGTCACATATCCAATATGAGGAGTTAATAATACATTTGGTAAAAATCTGAGTTTATTATTTTCAGGTAAAGGTTCCTTCTCATAAACATCTAAGCCTGCTCCAGCTATTTCATTTGTGGATAATGCAATTATTAAATCATCCTCATTTATTATTGGTCCTCTTGAGGTGTTAATCAAAAAAGCAGTTTTTTTCATTTTATCCATCTCTTTAATTGTAATACAGTTTTTGTATCTCTCACCACCTTGAACATGAATAGATAAAAAATCTGAGTTCTTAATTAAATCTTCTTTGCTACAGGGTAAAACGTCTAATTCTTTACAGGTATCTAAATTAAGATTTTCGCTCCATGCCATCACTTGCATACCAAATGCTTTTCCAATTTTAGCAACTTGAGATCCAATCTTTCCTAGACCTATCAAACCAAGTATTTTTCCTTTTAATTCTACTCCAATAGTAGTCTGCCAATAACCTTGGTACATATTATCAATTTCTTCTTTTAAATTTCTTGATAATCCAAGAATTAATGCCCAAGTAAGCTCAGGAACTGAATTTTGATTGCTGTCCGTTCCACTAACAATTATTTTTCTTTTTTTTGCAACCTCAAGATCAATAGACTTATTTGTTAATCCGCTAGTAATTATAAATTTTAATTTAGTTAAATTTTCAATTAAATTTTTTGTTATTGGAGTTCTTTCTCTCATAATTAATAAAGCCTCAAAATCAGCTAGTTTATCAAGAGCATCTGCTTCATCTTCAAAAGGCTCACTAAAAATTTTAATTTCATACTTTCCTGCTAATTTTTCAAGATCAACAAATTGTTGAGAGACATTTTGGTAATCATCTAGAATAGCAACTTTAAGCATTTTTAATTTCCTTATTTGATAAAAATAAACCTAATATAATTAAAATTGCACCAATCAAGTGAAAAAATTTAAATTGTTCGTTATAAAAGAGTATTGCCATTATGGTGCTAAACAACGGAATTAAGGATAAGAAAATACCTGCTCTATTTGCACCAATGATAGAAACAGCACCCGCCCAACAATAGTAAGATCCTATGCTTGGAAAAAGAGCCAAGAATATCAAAGTGTAGACTATATTTATATCTAACTTAATTAATTCTCCATTAGAGTACTCATATAAAAATTGAGGCAATACAGTTATCAAACCAAATGTACAAATAACATGAACTAAAGTTAATAACGGAATAGTAAATTTTTTTTTCTTTAAGAGAGTTGAATAAACTCCCCACGTGACAACACCTCCTATCATTATCAAGTCGCCTTTATTAAAATTAAGGGAAAACAAAATGTCTAACTTTAGTCTGGTAATAATCGCCAGAATACCACACACTGAAATGATAAGACCTAAAATTTGATACTTATTAGTTTGTTCAACTTTAAATAAAAAACAAAGTAAAATTATTATAGCTGGAATAGCCGTATTAAAAAGAGATGCGTTAATGACTTGAGTATGAATTAAAGATAAGTAAGTAAAAGAATTAAACAAACCAACACTTGTAAAACCCAAAAAGAATAATAAAGGTAAATTATTTAAAATCGTATCTTTATATTTAATTATTTCTTTAAAAGTAAAAGGTAACAATATAATCCAAACAAGTAGCCAACGATAAAACACTAAAGTTAAAGGAGGTATCTCAACCAAGAAGGCATATTTTCCAACCATAAAATTACCAGCCCAGAATAAAGTAGCGCATACCAGCATGATATATGCTTTGGTATTTTGCATTTTACTAATTAAATCTTGTTGAGCTATAAGGGGCTAAATTTAAATTGGTGTTTTCTTTAGCTATCATTCCAGAGACAATCTTTCCAGATATTGGTCCTAATGTCCATCCTAAATGATGATGACCGAAACAATAGAATACATTTTTATGATTTTTTGACGGACCCATGACAGGTAAAAAATCAGGTAATGTTGGTCTAAATCCTAACCATTCATCTTCATGATCAGGTAAATCTCCCAACATATACTTAGCGTTATTAATCAAATTTTTAATACGAGATTTTGATAAAGGATTTTTCAATCCACCAAACTCGACTGTTCCTACAACTCTTAATCCTTGTTCCATTGGAGTAATCCCAAATCCTCGATTTGAAAAAATAACTGGCCTTTGTAAAAGATGGTCACAATCTTTAAAGTGAACATGATAACCACGCTCGGTATCTAAAGGTATTTTTTCATCTAAATTATCAGTCAATTTTTTTGAAAAAGCTCCACAGGCTACTACCACTTTATCAAATAAAAATTTTTCAGACCCGGTTTTTAATATTGGTTGTTCATCTTGAAAGTCTATACTTTTAATGTCCGTTTTTTTAAATCGCCCACCCTTTTTAAGAAATAAATCAAAAAATTTTAATAGAATTTTTTTTGGGTTCCTTGCATGTCTCGCGTAAGGATAATAAACACCAGCATGATAAAAAGGTTTTATGTTAGGCTCAAGATCGTGAATTTCTTTTTTATTCACAAGTTGTTGCTGAACTCCTAGTTCCTTCCTAACATTAATCTCCAATTCTCTACTTTTTAAATCTTGATCATTCCAAATATATAAAATACCTTTGTTTTCAACTAAACCTTCAATATCGACTTCATCAAATAACTCATCGTAAGCAGGTAAGGCTAAGTCTAAAATTTGGTGCATATTTTTTGCAGTATGCATCATTTTATTTTTTGTGGTGTTCAATATAAATTTCATAAACCAAGGGATCATTTTTGGAATATAATTCCATTTAAGAGCAAGGGGTCCTTTTGAGCTCATTAACATTGCAGGAACATCTAGTAAAATGTCAGTTCTATTTAAAGATAATGAAGCATAGGGAGAAAAATGACCAGCATTTCCGTAAGATGCTACAGGGCTTCCTGGATTTTCTCTATCAAATATCGTTACATCAAAACCTTTTTTCTGTAAAAATAAAGCATTAGAAATACCTTGAATACCAGCTCCAACTATACCTACTTTAAGTTTATTCATCGAAAGACTATATAATGAAATCTTAATTAAGATTAAGCGACAAATTATACTTATGCAATGGATTGTTGACTATGAGTTTTGGCACTCATCACAATTCCAAATCCTATCATCGTGGCTAACATTGATGAACCACCATATGACATTATCGGTAAAGGTGAACCTACAATAGGAAGTAGACCTAAAACCATGCTCATATTTATTACAACATATATAAAGATTGATGTTCCAAAGCTGTAACAAAATAATTTTGCAAAATAACTTCTAGATAGAGCACCTATTCGTATAACTCGGTAAATTATAATGCTATAAATTAAAAGTAACAAAACTGACCCTATAAAACCAAATTCTTCCGAAAAAAGGGTAAATATAAAATCTGTATGTTTCTCTGGAAGAAATTCTAGATAACTTTGTGTTCCTTTTAGAAAACCTTTACCAGTAAAACCCCCTGATCCAACTGCAATTTTAGATTGGATTATCTGATAACCAGCTCCTAAGGGATCTCTATCTGGATTTAGAAAAGTTAATACTCTAAGTTTTTGATAAGGTTTTAGAAAAGAAATGATAATTGGCAATGAAATGATTGATAGCAAACAAGAATAAAAAAAATATTTATGATTTAGTCCAGCAAACCACAAAACAACTATTCCACTTATCGCAATAAGTAACGAGGTACCTAAATCTGGTTGTATAATTACCAAACTCATTGGAACGAATATGATTATTAAAGAGAAACAAATACTATAAAAAGAGTTAACATGTTGTGACTTCATTCTATGAAAATATTTTGCTAAACATAAAATGATAAAAATTTTCATTAATTCAGATGGCTGAATATTTAAGAAATATAAATCAATCCATCTTTTAGATCCTGAAGCAGTAATTCCAAAATTTATAGTCCAAATTAACATTCCTAAAATAACTGCGTAAGATAAATAACCAAGAGAGAACCAGAATTTTATGTTAATAAACGAAATTACAATCATCATTAAGAAGAAAACAATAAATTTGATAAAGTGACTTTTTGTATGAAATAATACTTCACCTCCATCGGTAGAGTACATCGTTGCAAGGCTAATAAATCCTAAGATTAAAAGACATGACAAAAGTATATAATCTAAATTTCCAAATTTTTGGAAAAAACCATTTTTGTTGTTAAATCTTCTATATTGGTACATTAGATATCCAAATATTTTTTGTTGCCGTAATTTTTTCTAATTTCATGTCTATCAATAATCATTTTAAATAATTTTTTTGCTAATGGAGCAGCAATAGTTCCACCAGAACCACCATGTTCTATAATTATGCTAATTGCATATCTTGGATTTTTGTATGGCCCAAAAGCTATATATAAAGCATGATCTCTCTCTTCATAGGGAATTTGAAGTGTTTTAAGATCTAACTCACGATCTCTTTCGGTAATTTTCTTCACCTGCGAAGTTCCAGTTTTTCCAGCAAATTGATATTTAGGATCATCCAAACGAGATCTGTAAGAAGTTCCTCTTACTTCATTAGTTGAACTAAACATGGCGTCTTGAATAATTTTGATATTTCGAGACTTTTTAAATAATGGCGTAAACTTATCTGCATATAGGTTGTTATCATTTACTACTATTTTAGGATAAATTTTATATCCACCATTAGCTATTTGAGCAGTCATCAAACATAATTGTATCGGGGTTGTTTGAATAAAACCTTGACCAATACCAGTAATTATTGTTTCGCCAAGTACCCAATTTCTTCCTAATGCATTTTTTTTCCACTCTGTATTGGGAATTAATCCCTTCTTTTCATTATCAAATATATTTCTAAAAACTTTCTGCCCCAATCCAAATTTTTTTGCAGTAACGCTTAATCTATCTACACCTAACCTCCTTGCAACTTCATAAAAATATGTATCACATGATTGTTTCATTGCTTCTCTTAAATTTACGAATCCATGTCCTTCTTTTTTCCAACAATGATAAGTTTGCCCATACAATTCCAATGGATTTTTATGTCCTTTGCACTGGACTGTAAAATCTGGACTAATAATTTCATTTTCTAAAGCTGATAAGGCAACAATAGGTTTTATGGTTGATCCTGGTGAGTAATTACCTGATAGTGATTTGTTAACTAAAGGTTTCATTGGATTATTCCTTATTAGTTGCCATTCATCTTGACTTATTCCGAATACAAAAGAGTTAGGATCAAAAGATGGAGAAGAATGCATTGCAATTATTGCACCTGTGTAAATATCCATTACGCATATAGATCCCGCTCTTTCTTTTAGTAATTCATTAGTTAATTCCTGAATTTTAGTATCTATAGTAAGCTTGATTGTTTCTCCTTTATCCCCTGTTTGAAATGCTAATTGACTAATCCTTCTACCATAAGCATTAACCTCATATCGCTCTACAGAATTTGATCCAATTAATTTCTGTTCAAATGATTTTTCTAAACCTGTTTTTCCAACCTTTAATCCAGGGACAAATTTTTCTTTTATATTTTCATTTGTTAAAAGGTCATTTTCATTTGCTTGACTAACATAGCCCAAAACATGAGTAAAATTCTCCTTATATGGATAATCTCTTGATATTGAAATAACTGGTTTAACCCCATTAAGGTCATACAGGTGGTTATTTATTTTTGAAAATTTTTCCCAACTTAAATTATCTGCTACAATTAATGTTTCCCATGGTTTTATTTCATTCTTTTTCTTTACAATTTTTTTAAACTGTTTTTCACTTAATTCTAATAATTCTTTCACTCGAAAAATTACATATCTAAAATCCTCTACTTCCTCTGGTATAATATGAAGTTGATAAGCCTCAAAGTTTCCAGCAATAGTGTTTCCAAAATAGTCTTGAAATTCTCCTCTGATAGGAGGTAATTTCCATTCTCGAATTCTATTTTTATCTGAAAGTGTTAAATACTTTTTATTCTCTTTAACTTGTAAAAAAAATAATCTACTAACTATCCCACCTAAAATAATAATCTTAGCAGCTGCCAAAATAAACATTCTTCGATTTAATGAATTTAATTTATTTGCACTATCACTTATATTAATCATCTAAACTTTTTAAATACCTCTTAAAAAAGATTGAAAATATTATGTAAAATAAAAATGTAAAAAAGTTATTCACAATGAAAAGTGTAATATCTAGCTCGTAAGAGAAAAATAAAAATAGAACTGAAAAATTAATTGAATTAATTAAACTGATTATAAAGAGGAAATAAAACCAATCTTTTATTAAATTTGGACTAAGTGTTATATTTCGAAGATAAGTCGCAAAGATGCAAATTAAAATATATGACAAAGAACTAATCCCTAGTGGTAAACCAACAACAGCATCATTAAATAATCCAGCTAAAAAAACTAAAAAATAATCAAACTTTTGGTAGGCTTTTAGAGCAAAATAAAAAATTAATATATATGGAAAATTAAATGAAAAGTAGTCAATGTTTAGATAATTAAAATCAAATTCATTAAATATGGATATAAATAAAGCAAGAATTGGTAACCAAGTATAAACCTTGTACAATAAATTTTTCTTTTGAAATCTAATCACTTATCTTTCCTTTTCTCATAATGCATTCTTTATATTCTGGTGTGCCTACTTTAAAACCAGTGCTAAAGAGTTTTTTCGATTGACACTTAGAGCTATAGATTAAATTTAATCTTAAAAATTCTAACTCTTCTTGATCTAAATTATGTTGTCGAATAAGATTTTTTTGAAAATCATTTTCTGCTTTTAATATCTCAATTTGTTTATTTAATTCGTTAGTTAGAGAATTTAACTCCTTGTTTTCCTCTAGAAATTTAGTGTTACTTTCTTCTAAAATTTGCAATTCATCACTTATTAGATTTAATTTTATTTGTTCGGTATTTGAAGAGACCTCTGTTTGATCATCTTCTTTAGTTTCAACAGATGTGGGAATGAGTTCGTCAATCTCTGCAAAAACATATTTTAATTGAGTAAAATCACTGTAAAAGTTAATTAATATTTTTTCATTTTCATCTTTTAAATCAATTGTGCCTACAGGAATTCCACTTTTAAAGATTGAACCAGTTCCTGATGTATATGCAATTCCTTTGTCATTGATTTTGTTTATTAAATCGTTTTTGATATATTTAATTTCACCTTTTTTATCCCCATTACCGACTATAATTGCCTGAACATTGCCAGGTGTAATAGAAACAGGAATATTTGAATTTAAGTCACTCAATAATAATACTCTTGAATTTGTATAATTAACTTCAATCACTCTTCCTACAAGATAGCTACGATCATAAATATTTGTTCCTATTTTTATTTTCTCTTTACTCCCTTTATTAATTATAATTGATCTTAAAAAAGGACTTTCGTGATCGACAATTACCTTTGCTAAAATCTTATTTGAAGTAATGGTATAACCATCAATTAGACTTTTAAGTTCATCATTTTCACTCTTAATTATATTTGTTGAAATATTTTCGGATTTTAATTGTTCTAACTCCTCTTTAGTTATTTTAAACTTCTTATAAAAATTAGTGTATTCAGTTAAATTTAAATAAGAAGATTTAATAAAATTTTCTGGAATTGAAACTATAAAGGAAGAGCGATAAACAATTTCCTTTATAATCGATTTAGTAACACTTATTGCCTTAAAATTAAAATTAGATAAAACAATTATAAAAACCGAAAAAAAAACTAAAGTTAATAAAGAAAATTTTTGTTTAGTGCTTTTTTTTAAAAAAGCAGATCTAATCGCAATAATAAAATCATCTCTGCTTTCAGCCATCTTTCTTAATATTCAGTCAGCATCGTAGAGAATGTTTGTTCTTGGTCCAAAGCTTTACCAGTTCCGATTGCAACACATGATAGTGGATCCTCAGCAATATGAACTGGCAATCCCGTTTCTTTAGAAAATCTTCTGTCTATATTTTTTAATAAAGCTCCACCTCCCGTCAAGGTAAGACCCATATCAACAAGATCCGCAGATAATTCTGGTGGTGTAGCTTCAAGAGCATCTTTGATACCATTTACCATTTCTCTCAAAATGCCATCTAATGCCTCAGCAGTATCTTCCTCTGTTATATTTACTTCTTTTGGAGTTCCTGATCTTAAATCTCTTCCTTTTACAGCGTAAGTATTATTATTTGATGGAATAGCAGTACCAATTTCTTTTTTAATTTTTTCAGCTGTGCTATCGCCTATCATAAGATTATATTCTTTTCTCATATAGTTGACTAAAGCTCCATCCATAGCATCTCCAGCTACTCGTAAAGATTTTGAATATACTAAGCCTCCTAATGACATAACAGCAATCTCACTTGTTCCACCTCCAATATCGACAACCATTGATCCTGTTGCCTCAGAAATTGGCAGTCCTGCGCCAATCGCTGCAGCTATAGGTTCCTCAATTAATTGAACTCTTCTCGCTCCAGCAGCTAAAGCACTATCTTGAATTGCTTTTCTTTCTACTGGCGTTGAACCAGTTGGCACACAAATTAATATTCTTGGATTAGCGAATGTTCTACCTTTATGAACTTTTTTAATGAAGTGTTTGATCATTTCCTCGGTAACTATAAAATCAGCAATAACACCGTCTCTTAAAGGTCTAATTGCACTAATGTTACCAGGTGTTCTTCCTAACATAGTTTTTGCCTCATCTCCTACAGCTAAAACTTGTTTTTTTCCAGTTTGTTCTACAATTGCTACAACAGAGGGCTCATTTAGGACAACCCCTTGTCCTTTAACTACAACCAATGTATTTGCAGTTCCAAGATCGATAGCCATGTCTTGGCTCCATATTTTTTTAACACTATCAAATATTCCCATTATATACTCTCCTTCAATTTTTTTGGTTCTATATTTTTATATAAAGATTTTTTTTCTCTCTTTATAAGCATTTTATTTAAAGCATTTAGGTAAGCATTAGCAGAAGCTACCAAAGTATCTGTATCAGCTGATTGCCCAACAGTTGTTCTGTCATTTTCTTCAATTTTTACACTCACTGTTGCTTGAGCGTCAGTACCCTCGGTAACTGCATGAACTTGGTAAAGAGAAAGCTTTACATCATGGGGGTAAAGATCTTTAATGCATTTAAATATTGCATCAACTGGACCATCCCCAGTTTGTGAAGTTTTTTTAATCTCTCCAAAAACATCTAAAGTCATATCAGCTCTTTGAGGTTCACCGGTTCCTGCAAATACTTTCAATGATTTTAAGTTTATTGCATTTATTTTATTGTCAATAATCAAACTATCGTCAACTAAAGCAACAATATCTTCATCGTAAATATGTTTTTTTTTATCTGCTAAAATTTTGAATTTACCGAATGCAGCTTGCACCACATCATCCGTAACATCAGCGTAGCCCAAATCACTTAATTTATCCTTAAAAGCATGACGTCCTGAATGTTTACCCATTACTAAAGACGTTTTTTTTACACCAACACTTTCAGGTGTCATTATTTCATAAGTTTCTCTATTTTTTAACATTCCATCTTGATGAATTCCAGACTCATGAGCAAAAGCATTTTTTCCAACAATCGCTTTATTATATTGAACTGGAAAACCTGTTGCATTTGATACAATTTTTGATGCCTTGCTTATTAGTTCAGTTTTAATTCCTGTTTCATATGGCAAAAGATCGTCCCTAGTTTTAATTGCCATTACAATCTCTTCAAGCGCAGCATTTCCAGCTCTTTCACCAATACCATTTATAGTACATTCGATTTGCCTTACTCCAGCTGATAGTCCAGATAGAGCGTTTGCTACAGCTAACCCAAGATCATTATGACAATGGGCAGAAATAATTGCTTTATCTATATTTGGAACGTTATTTTTTATTGAAGTTATGGTCTTGGCAAACTCTTCTGGTATAGAGTAACCTACTGTGTCAGGTATATTGATTGTTTTTGCACCACAATTAATTGCTAATTCAATTGTCCTATACATAAAATCTAAATCAGTTCTAGTACCATCTTCACAAGACCACTCTACATCATCTGTAAAATTTCTTGCATAAGTTACACTCTCTTTTATTGCACCTAATACCTGCTCATTAGTCATATTAAGTTTATGTTTCATATGAACTGGGCTTGTTGAAATAAATGTGTGTATTCTAAATCTTTTTGCAAATTTTAAAGATTCATTGCAAGCGTCTATGTCCTTTTTTGTAGCTCTTGCTAGTCCACAAGGAATTGAATTTTTCACACTTTTACTTATAGCGCTTACTGCCTCAAAATCCCCAGGAGAAGAGATTGGAAAACCGGCCTCTATTATATCAATTCCCATCTCATCGAACACTCTAGAAATCTGGATTTTTTCCTCGACACTCATAGAAGCGCCTGGTGATTGTTCACCATCTCTCATAGTAGTGTCGAAAATAAATACTTTATCTTTGTCTGACATAAAAAAATTATTATGGAATATACAACCTATCGGTTAGATTGCAAAATAAATAACTAATTTTAGCCCCAATTTGACACTTATGAAAAGAATTTAGGTTTTTCAAAAGCTGAATTAACAAACTTTGAATTTTTTGACAACCTGAGACTGATATCACTCAAATTTTTTCTAACATATCCATCTAAGCTCGTTGAATACTTAAATTCTAATATACATATATTTTTAAAATTTTTAACAATATCGATTTGACTTAAGTTATTGAGGAAAATACTTTGCAAATTGTAATCAATAGTTGCTCTAATTTTTCCATTTGAAGAGATAAAATATTCTCTCTCATAATGCGTTGTTAAAACTGGGTAAATCACTTTTTTTTGTTTGAGTTGTAAGTTTAAAATTTCTTTAATTATTTTTAAATTATCAATACTTAAAAGATTTAAATTATCTAATCCTTTTATATTAAAGCTTTCTTTTTTGGTCTCAAATCCTTTTTTACTTTTAATTTCAATTATTGGCTTTTTAATAATGTCCTTATTTCCATACCACCTTATTCTAATCTTTTTTTTATTACTCACACCGTCTAAATTTTGTCTTATTGAAGCATAATCTTGTGTATCAAAATATATTGAATTTACTTTTCTTAAGGGGAACTGTGTTCTAAAAAAAAATTTAGATCTTGTTAATGAATTTATTAAAGCTAAATAATTATTACTTCTAAATAACCATTTTCTCTCAAATCTATTAATCTTTTTTTTCATACATTAAAGAAATAATTTTTTCAGATTTCATTACAATAACTTCATCTTCTATGGATAGTTTTGCTGTTTTATCTTTAATTGACTTGGCTGAAAAATTTCTAATCTTATATTTTTTTGCATCAAGAAATGGAAAATCATATTCTTTTTTTTTTTGATAAGCTGCAAATGGAATTTTGACACCATCAAATTTTATATTTTGAGAATAAACTTCTGATCCATCTTTGCTAATGATACCTGCATAAGAATTTGTCCCAGTAATTTCATCAACATTTATTTTTGAGTCTTCCCCAGCACTTATTATTTTATCATTTACATTGTCAAAATTTACATGATTAACAGATACTTTTGATCCAGAAAAATCTATTGCATCATTATTAATATTCACAAAATCTGATTTAATGATTTTTCCCTCACTAAAATCAACATCTATTGCATCAGAAAATATGTTTTTATATTTTGCATCAATAATTTTAAATTTTGACCTAAATATATTTATTGCATCTTCAGAAAAAATATTTCTAAAATACACATTTTTAATATTAACTTTTGTCTGATGAAAATTAATTGATCCCAGGATTATATATTCAAAATTTTTTTCTAAATCATAACCACTTAAATATGAAAATTCAGTATTTTCAATTGAAGATATCTCTTTTGTATCGCTTATTAAAATTCCACCGCCTAAATTTTCACGTTCTCCAGAAATAAGAACTAATTTGTTCTCACCTCCAATTTGCCAAGGTGAGTTTGAAATTATAAACGCTTTATTTGTAATTATTATTTTTTGACCTGGCTTTATAACAACATTGAAGCCCTCTGGAATATATACATTTTTGTCAATTTTTGTCTCATCATTTTTCAAAACTAATTTGTCATCTTCTTTATCAAAAAAATCTCTCAAATTTTTTGAATAATTTTTAATGAAATTTTCATAAAAAAAATAAGAATTTAGATGGTCGACTTTAAGAAATTTATTTTCATTAGAAAGTCTATCTACCAAGACCAGAGTATTACATTTAAAATTTGGTTTATCTAAATTATGTAAAGAAATATTTGTGTCCTCAAAGTTTTTAATATTTTGAGATACTTTGATTTCTATTTCCGCGCTTTCGTTAGAACAAATAAATTTATCAGCAATCAGTAGATCATAATTTTTGTAATATGGCTTAAATAAATAATTTTTATCGTCTATTTTCAGAAGTTGTATCTGATCTTTAGACTTTAATTTATTTCTTATATTTTGGGCATGATGTCTAAAATCACTTACTAAAAAATAATATAATCCTACTCCATAATTTCTACTATTATCATAAAAAAAATAATCAGCATAGATATGAGAATTTATCATTTCTATTTCATCTAAGTTTTCAGACAAAAAATTATCTATATATTTTTTTGAACTAATTTTTTTGAGATATGATGCGTAAAGATTGTAGAACTTTTGATTAAATTTCCCATTCTCATAAAAAAATTTTTTTAACCATGAGAAACCACTAGACTCTGAATTAGGTGAATTTTGGACAATGTCTATTAAAATCCTATTATCATAATTTAAATTATATTTGTTATAATTTGGTTTAAGTCTATGACCATCAAATGGTATAGGCTCGAATAAACCATTTAAGGGATTATAATAAAGTTTTACACTTTTTAAAAAAGCTCCATGATAATTAGCGGTTAAATCAATAATTGCAAAGTATGCAGCCCATTTATCTAAGTCAAAGACTTCACTTGCTGAAGTTTTTTTATCAAAGAAATCGTGTAATTTTTGAGAAGCTATATTTGCAATTAAATTATTTTCAGGTTTCTGCCAATATTTTTTATTATAAATTTCAAATACAGGTTTATCGTAAAATCCATAAATATCTTCATCAATGCTAAAAATTGGTCCATTTCTTCTTTTGTTTCTCTCAATTAATTCTTTTCCAAAACCTTCTTCAATAACGTAAAGTCCTTTGTCATCACCATTAATTGAAAGATTAATAAAATCATATTTAATTTTTATAATGCCCTCATTTTTAGATATTTCATGAAAAATCCATTCATGAACATAGTTTCGTACTCTTGGTTTTTGAATTGAAAACTTTTTGATACCAAAAATGAATTGGTCTCTATCTAGCTCTAATTTATAAGACGACTTATCTTTATCTATAAAATGAGCTTTCCTATCTCCTTTAAGTCTTATTTCTGCGTCAAATTCCTCTCCATTATAAATTATTTTAGTTTTAACCCTTGGCATTTTGTCTGCCGGAGGTAAACTTCCATTGGATATTGAATCCTTCCTCAAATTTTCTAAAATTATTGTTTTTTCAAATGGAATTTCTAAGTCAACATTTTCCAAGTTGTAAAAATTACTTTTTATAGCTTTAAAAACAATTACTGGTAAATATAAATATTCATACCTACCCCCATTTGATAAGTAATCTAAAAATTTATCTTTTTTTTGAGTAAATACTTGAGATTGAAAAATTGCAATTGCAAGAATAGATACTCCAATTACACTTGTAAAAAAATAAATATATAAAAACGTTGTGAATTTAAAAAGACTATTTTTTTTTCTTCTTTCCTCTTTTTTTATTATCATATAGATAAGTCATCATTATATGCTAATACAACCTTTGAATTTTTAAATCTTTTCTTAATTTGACCTGACAACATAGACAGCTTTTCAAATTTTTTTGGTTTAACATCAAAATTTATAGTCGTATTATTTTCAGTTCTTGACATAGATATAAATTTTAACTCGGAAGAAACTTTTTTTATTTCATTGATAAGGTTGTTAATCTGCGTATCAGTAATATCTTGATCAATGATAATCCCAAGATTTATAGTTTCTTCAATATTTTTTTTAGATCTTTTCATATAACCTGAATAAAAAATGATTAAAATTAGTGCAAATACAATACCTACTGTTGTTATAACTAATTGATTTGCTCCACATCCTAAACCTATTGCGATGATTAAAAATAAGTATACTAATTCCTCTGGCTCCTTGATCGCAGCTCTAAATCTTACAATAGATAAAGCTCCTACTAAGCCAAGAGATAATGCTAAAGAACTTTTTACTATCATAATTACAATACAAGTAGTAACAGCCAAAATGACGAAATTTTTAGAGAATTCCTTACGATTAGATAAAGATGATGAAAATTTAATATAAAATAATTGAACAAAAAAACTTAAAATGACAGCACAAATTAAACTTAAAACAAAATTTGGAATATCAATCTGAACATTTTGATTTATAAAAAAGTTTAAATCTCCTTTAGTAAGATTTTGAATTTGTTCCATAAACAATTTTTATATTTATATTAATTTTTATCACTATCTACTAATTTTTTCTTTCCAATCCAAGGCATCATAGCTCTTAGTTTTGTACCCACAGTTTCAATTGAATGTTTTGCTAATTCCTCTCTGGTTTTGAGAAAGTTTTTTTGACCGTTTTTACACTCATCCATCCATTGCCTAGTAAACTTTCCAGATTGAATGTCCGCAAGGACCTCTTTCATTCTTTTCTTAGTTTCATCTTTATTTATAATTTTAGGTCCAGAAACATACTCACCATACTCGGCAGTATTGGAAATTGAGTAATTCATGTTCGCTATCCCACCTTCGTATATAAGATCAACAATTAGTTTTACCTCATGTAAACACTCAAAATATGCCATCTCAGGTTCATAACCTGCTTCCACTAATGTCTCGTATCCATTTTTTATTAATTCTACAAGACCACCACAAAGAACTGTCTGTTCCCCAAATAAATCTGTTTCACATTCATCTTTGAAAGTTGTTTCAATAATTCCAGATCTTCCACCTCCAATAGCTGATGCATATGATAGGGCTAGATCTCTTGCTTTACCTGTACCGTCTTGATGTACTGCCATCAAACAAGGAACTCCGCCACCTTTTTCAAATTCACTTCTTACAAGGTGTCCAGGTCCTTTAGGAGCAACCATAAAAACATCTAAATCTTTTCTTGCTTTGATTAAATCGTAATGAATATTTAATCCATGTGCAAAAGCTAAACTGGTTCCCTTTCTTATTCTTTGATCAATATGATTTGTATATATTGTTGCTTGAAGTTCATCAGGAGTCAAAATCATACAAACATCGGCCCATTCAGCTGCATCTGATAAGTTCATTACCTTTAAACCTTTTGACTCAGCCTTTGCTTTACTTGCTGAACCATCTCTTAAAGCAACAGCTACTTCTTTTACACCACTATCTTTTAAATTAAGAGCATGAGCATGTCCCTGACTTCCATAGCCAAAAATAGCAACTTTTTTATCTTTAATTAGGTTAACATCAGCATCTTTTTCATAAAACATTTTCATTTTTTTCTCCTTTATAAATTTATTTAAACGTTTGCGCACCTCTGGTCATAGCTATTGCCCCGGTTCTTGAAGTGCTTGTAAGACCATAGGGTTTTAATCTTTTACTCATTTTATCTATTTCTCTTCTTAAGGCAGTTATTTGTACAACAACTGATTTATTTGTTTTGTCTAAAATTACGGGGTTAAATTTTTTGCATTCCTTTAAACATTTTTCTATCTTCTTTTTTTGTGCAACTATTTTAAGTAATGCCATCTCTTTAAAGATGACATTTTTATCTTCTCTTTTAAAATCTGCAACTTTATGGACTGGAACTAGTTTTTTTAGCTGAAGTTTAATTTGATCAATAACTTGTGGTGTTCCTGTTGTTACTATGGTTATTCTTGAAATATTTTTTGTTGCATCAACTTCTGCAACTGCTAAAGACTCTATATTATATCCTCTGCCAGAAAATAACCCAACTACTCTAGCTAATACTCCAGACTCATTATCAACCCAAACAACAAATATATGAGTATCTAATTTACCTTTTTTAGTGGGTATGCTGTATGCTGATTTTGGAGATGGCATTAAACTAATGATTTCCCTTTACCAGTAATCTTATTTTCCTCTTTGTCATTAGGACCTAAAATCATCTGATTATGTGGTTTTCCAGATGGTATCATTGGAAAACAATTTTCATTTGGATCTACGTGACAGTCAAATATTACTGGACCATTATAATCTATCATCTCTTTAATTTTAAAATCTAATTCTTCAGGATTATCGGCTTTGATACCCTTACATCCATAAGCCTCAGCTAGCTTTACAAAGTCAGGTAAAGCCTCAGAATAACTTTCTGAATAATTTTTTTCATGTAAAAGTTCTTGCCACTGTCTAACCATTCCCATGTACTGATTATTCAAAATGAATATCTTTATAGGCAAATTGTACTGAACTGCTGTAGACATTTCTTGCATTGTCATTAATACAGATGCTTCTCCTGCAATATCGATCACAAGTTTATCTGGATGAGCAATTTGAACACCAACTGCGGCTGGAAGTCCATATCCCATAGTTCCTAGACCTCCAGATGTCATCCATCTATTGGGTTTGTTAAATTTATAATGCTGAGCAGCCCACATTTGATGCTGACCAACTTCAGTTGTGATAAATGTATCTTGATTTTTTGTTAGCTCATATAATCTTTTTACAGCATGCTGAGGCTTAATTTCTTTATCACTATTGATAAATCCCAAAGAGTCTTTCGTTCTCCACTTTTGGATTTGTTCCCACCATTTTGAAATTCTTTGTTTATTCGAGTCTTTTAATCCATTTTGTTTTTTATTTATTTTCTTAATAGCTGACTTTATTACTTCATTAACATCTCCAACTATTGCAAGATCTACTTTAATAATTTTATTGATTGACGATGGATCAATATCGATATGAACTTTTTTTGATTTTGGTGAAAACTCATCAATCTTACCAGTTATTCTATCGTCAAATCTTGCACCAATGTTAATTAACAAATCACAATCATGCATTGCATTATTAGCTTCATAAGTTCCATGCATACCTAACATTCCAATAAATTGATTATCATCACCTGGAAATGCACCTAAGCCTTGCAAGGTTGATGTGATTGGAAAACCGATGAGTCTTACAAATTCTTTTAAAGTTTCACTGGCCTGAGGGCCCGAATTTATTACCCCACCTCCTGTGTAAACAACTGGCTTTTTTGCTTTTGAAATTAAATCAATCAATTGGTCAATTTCATTTTGAGAAAACTTATTATGCGCTATTCCATTCAATTTTTTTTCTTTTTTAAATTTTGTATAACTGGCTTTTGCAAATTGGATATCTTTAGGAATATCAATTAATACAGGTCCAGGTCTTCCAGTTGTTGCAACCTTAAAAGCCTCATGCATTATTTTTGGTAATTCTTTAATATCTTTAACTAACCAATTATGTTTTGTGCAAGGTCTTGTAATTCCAGTGGTATCACATTCTTGAAAAGCATCAGTGCCTATTAAGTGTGTAGGTACTTGCCCAGAAATACAAACTAAAGGAACTGAATCCATATAAGCATCAGTCAAAGCTGTAACAACATTGGTAGCACCTGGACCTGATGTTACCAAAACTACTCCAGGCTTACCTGATGATCTTGCATATCCTTCTGCTGCATGGCCTGCTCCTTGCTCATGTCTAACAAGTATATGTTTAATTGATGAATGATTTTTAAGTTCATCGTATATTGGTAAAACTGCTCCACCTGGATAACCAAAAATATATTCAACCTCTTGATCCTCAAGACATTTGAATACAATTTCTGCTCCAGTATATAATTTAGACATTCAAGCAATCTAGCTGAAGTTGTGCTAATTGGTCAAGACTAAGTACAGAATATCTAAATTTTTTTTAAAAGCTTATCCAAATCTTCTGGATTAACTTTATTCCAATCTTTCATATTTCCTCGGGCCCAGGTGCTCTGTCTTTTGGCATATTGCCTTGTCTTTATTGATATTTTCTCAATTAATTGTTCAATTTGAATTTTTTTTTGAAGATATTCCTTAATCTCGTTAATACCTATAGCTTTGGTTAAACTTTTTTCTTTTGGAACTCTCAATTTAATAAATTTTTTCACTTCTAATATAGCGCCTGACTCAATCATCTCTTTAGATCTCTGGTTTATTCTCTCGATTAAATCTTTCCTTGGAAAATCAATACAAATTTTAAAAAAATCTGTTTTATCATAATCTGACTTTGTATTTTTAAACCAACTTGTTATAGATTTTTTTGTATAAGACTTAATCTCATATGCTCTTATAGACCTTTGAGTATCTAAATTATTAATTTGATTTTTGATTAGAGGGTCTATTTTTAGCAACTCTAAAAAAAACTTTTTTTGACCAATCTTTTTATGTAAATTTCTCACTTTATTTCTAAAACTTAAAGGAATTTTTGGAATATTCACTAATCCATCAGTTAAAGCTTTAAAATATAGACCAGTACCACCTACTAAGATTGGGGTTTGTTTTGTTTTTTTGCATAGCAAAATTTTTTGATTAGCTAACTTAAGCCAATCCCCTGTAGAAAAATTTTTCTTGGCACTTTGAAATCCATATAAATGATGCTTAATTTTTTGATGATCTTTTTTAAATGGTCTCGCGGTTAAAATTTTTAATTCTTTGTAAACTTGCATGCTATCGGCATTTATAATCTGCCCTGAAAATTTTTTTGCTAACTTTAATGCAAACTTAGATTTTCCAGATGCTGTTGGTCCATAAATTAAAATAATTTTGGATTTTAAATCCATAAACTAATCTAATTTAACGCCTATATATCTTTTTTGATTTTGACTATTATAGATCACAAGTAAAATAGTCTTCTGGTTACTATTTAAAACTTGTTTTAAAGCTTGATTTAAGTCCTCAACATTTCTTATCTTTTTCTTCTGAGCCTCTAGAATGATGCTATTCACCTCTATTGAACCAGCTAAAGGACTATTTTTTTCAATACTTGTAATCACTAAACCATTTGTTTGGTTAGGTAAATTTCTTGTTTTAATATCTTGGCTGGAAAGTTTTCTTACTTTTATTTTAAGGTTTTCAATTAAAGTTTCTTTTGGTAGTTCTTCTTTTTTTTCAGAAATTTTAAAATCCTCAGATGTCTCCAGTCTTCCGAGTGTAATCGTTTTGATAATTTCTTTTTTGTTTCTCCAGATTTTAACTTTTACTTTTTTTCCAACTTCAGTTCTTGCAACAATTATAGGAAGCTCTTTCATTTGCTTTATTTTTTCTCCATTGAATTCTAGAATAATATCTCCACTTTTAACTCCAGCTTTTTCTGATGGACTATTTGGTGCAACACTTGCAACCAAAGCTCCTCTTGGTTCATCTAATTTTTCAACATCTGCAATTTCTTTGGTTACATCTTGAATTCTTACTCCTAGCCATCCTCTTTTTGTTTCTCCAAATTCAATTAATTGATCAATTACAATCTTTGCACTATTTGATGGTATTGAAAAACCTATTCCTACATTTCCGCTTCTACCAAGTATAGCCGTGTTAATTCCAATCACATTACCATTCATATCGAATAAAGGACCACCTGAGTTCCCAGAGTTTATAGATGCATCTGTTTGAATATAATCTTCATATCTAGATAAACCGATTGATCGATTTCTTGCAGAAATTATTCCTGAGGTAACTGTTCCACCTAAACCGAATGGATTTCCAATAGCTATAACCCAATCACCTATTCTTGCTTTATCTGAATCACCAAATCTTACAGGTAAAAACTTTTCTTTTGACTCAATTTTTAAAACTGCAATATCTGAAAGGGGATCTGCCCCAATAACTTTTGCTTTAAATTTTTTTTCACCATTTACTTGAACAACAATATCTTCTGCTCCTTCAATCACATGATTATTTGTTACTAGTATTCCTTTTTCATCTATAATAAATCCTGAGCCAAGTGCCGAAGATTGCCTTTCTTGAGGAGTTCCAAATTCTTTGAACATATCTCCGAATGGTGATCCTGGAGGAAATTGAAAATTCGGGAAGGGATTGCTTCTCTCAACAACAGTCTGGGTAGTTGAAATATTCACCACTGAAGGCATTAATTTTTCAGCTAAATCTGCAAACGAATTGGGAATATTTTGAGAATTTGATGTTGATGAAAAACTAAATACTAATAATAAACAGATAAATATTGGTTTTATTTTCATCATTTTAATTTTTAGCGTAATAAATAATTATAAATCCTATTAAAGCAAAAATTAATCCACCAGTACGTAATTGACTATCTTTGATTAACTCAAGCTTTTTTAACATATTCTTCATTTTTGATGGAAATAAGGCATATAAAATTCCCTCAATAAAAAAGAATAGACCAAATGCAATGATCAATTCTTTCATCAAATTTTACTCTGATTGTTGTTTTATATTTCCAAAAAATTTAAAGAATTCACTGTCTGGAGATAGAATTAGAGATGTTTCTCCACCTATTAAAGCTTTTTCATAAGCTTGCATTGCTCTATAAAATGCAAAGAATTCTGGGTCTTGTCCAAATGCTGCAGCAAAAATATTATTTCTTTTACCATCTCCTTCACCTTTCATAATTTCTGATTTTTTTTGAGCCTCAGCTAAAATAACAGTAACTTCTTTATCAGCAGTCGATGTAATTGTTACTGCCATTTCAGCTCCTCTTGCTCTAAATTCTTTCGCTTCTCTCTCCCTTTCAGTTTGCATTCTTCTAAATATCGCGTCACTGTTTGCTTGGGGAAGATCTGCTCTTTTAATTCTAACATCGACTATTTTTATACCAAAATTTTCAGCCTCATTATTTACACCCTCTTGAATTAATGCCATTTGTTTAGTTCTGTCTTCTGAAAGAAGTGTTTGAAGTTCTTGTTGTCCTAAAACGTTCCTAATTCTTGAATTAATAATCGTTGCTAATCTAGATCTTGCAACTCTCTCGTTCCCAACTGAAATATAAAACTTTAGGGGATCAACTATTTGGAATCTCGCGAAAGCATCAACTATCAATCTCTTTTGATCTGAGGCGATCACTTCTTCTGGTGGTGTATCTAAATTAAGAATTCTTTTATCTAAAAATACAACGTTTTGAATAAAAGGTAGTTTAAAGTTTAATCCTGGTTTTAAAATTATTCTTTTTGGATCACCAAATTGTAGAACAATTGCCTGATTAACTTCTTTAACTATAAAGATTGAAAAGAATGCGATTGCTGCTAAAAGAACTATAATTCCAGCGGTAATTTTTCCAGCGTTCATATTAGTTTGTCACTTTCTTTTTTTGTAATTCAGGTAATGGTAAATATGGCACTACACCAGAACCTGCATTTTTTTCTATAATTACTTTATCAATATCAGCTAAAACCTTTTCCATTGTCTCTAAATACATTCTCTCTTGTGTTACAGATTTTGCATTTTTGTATTCATTATAAATTGCTAAGAATCTGCTGGCTTCACCTTCAGCTTTTGCTACAACTTCTTTTTTATACGCTTCTGCAGCTTGTAAAATTTTTTCTGCTTCCCCACGTGCTCTTGGGATTACATCGTTTGCATAAGCTTCAGCTTCATTCTTTGATCTTTCCATATCTGCTCTTGCAGCCTGTACATCTCTAAAAGCATCAATTACCTGATCAGGTGGGTCTGCTTTTTGTGTTTGAACTTGTGTTATCTGAATACCGCTAGTGTATTCATCTAAAATCTTTTGAATAATTTCTTGAGTGTCTGTCTCTATGACTGATCTACCTTCAGTTAAAATAGGCTGAATATCAGATCTTGCTATTACTTCTCTCATAGCAGTTTCTGCTGCTGCTTTAACTGTTCCTTCCGGATCTTGAATTTTGAATAAAAAGTTTCCTGCATCTTTTATTACCCAGAAAACTGAGAAATCGATGTTAACAATATTTTCATCTCCTGTTAACATTAAGCTTTCTTGGGGTACATCAGCCACTCCACCTTGAGATGTAAAACCACTATCTCTTTCAGATCTAAAGCCAATATCAATTCTATTAACTTTCGTAACTTTTGGGGTAAGCACAGATTCCACTGGAAAAGGTATATGATAATTTAATCCTGGTTGAGTTGTTTTTACAAACTTACCAAATCTTAAAACTACACCCTGTTCATCAGGTAAAACTCTATAAAGTCCGCTAGCCAACCAAACAAATCCTAAAATTATTAAAACTAAAATTGCTTGTTTACCACCTGAGGAACTTCCACCAGGTAAAAATTTCTTTATTTTTTCTTGAAACTCTCGAATGATTTTATCTACATCTGGGGGGGTTGGGCCTCGACCTGAGCCATTGCCACCTCCGCCACCGCTTCCCCCTGGAGGTGTTCCCCAAGGACTTCCACCACTTTGTCTAAAATCATCTGACATATGGCAATCTATATAATGTCTTTATATGGAAAAACAAGTTAAGATCTAATTATGCCAAAGGAAAAACCAGAATTAAGTGACGCAATGAGAGCTAAAATGAGTAGAAAATTACCAGAGAAAAATCCAATTATAGGCACAAGGTTTACTATTGCGATTTCAAGTGCAAAAGGAGGAGTTGGAAAATCCACTTTTGCTGCAAACTTAGCTTTGGCTCTAAAAACTATTGGATGTAAAGTTGGTTTATTAGATGCAGATATTTATGGTCCATCTATCCCAAAAATGATGGGGATTGATGAAAAACCTAAAAGTGATGGGCAAAAATTAGATCCAATAGTCAAGTATGATATTCAGTGTATGTCTATAGGTTTCTTAACTGATCAACAAACTCCTATGATTTGGCGAGGACCAATGGTTACAAGTGCGATTAGAACTTTCACACAAAAAGTTAATTGGAAAGATTTGGATTTTATAATTGTTGATATGCCTCCTGGAACTGGAGATACCCAACTTACTTTTTCCCAGGAGATTAAGATGGATGGTGCAATTATAGTTTCAACACCACAAGAAGTTGCTCTATTGGATGTAAAAAGAGGAATAAAAATGTTTGATAAACTTAGAGTACAAATTTTAGGTTTAGTAGATAATATGAGTTATTTTTTGGGAGACGATAATAAAAGATATAATATTTTTGGGGAAGGCGGGGTTAAAAAAACCGCAGAAGAATTTAATAAAGAATTTTTGGGGGAAATTCCAATCAATCCTGAAGTTGGAAAATCAGGTGATAAAGGTAAACCTATTGTTGAAGACAATCCAAACAATGAGATATCAAAAATTTATCTAAATTTCGCAAACAAAATTAAATCAGCTTATCTTTAAGATCAAAAGCTTCCATAAGTTCATTCCATTCTCTTTTAGATAAACCAGAGTCTTCCATGGAAATGTTTTCACCTTTGATTAGTTTTTGAATAATTATTTTTCCTTTAGCAGAAACTTCGGTTCCACCAACTCTGTAATCCATGAAAGCCTCATAGGTTATTGGAACCCATTTTTTTAATGTATCCAACATTATGTCTGCATAAACTCTAATTTCATATTGTGCATGATGGTCTGCTCTTAATCTTAAAAAGTTCATAAGGTTCAATAAATCTGTTTTCCAATACCACTGAGTATAAGTATTTAATGTAAGATTCATTCTTGCAAGTTCTCTGGCCAAACCTTTTTTATTTTCATCTATAGTAGATCCGTCATACCTTTCATTGAGCATCATTTCATAATTTGAATATGTTCTTTCGGCGTCATTCTTTAAAAGTTCTAAAACTTCTTTAGCCTGCTCTCCTTCTAAAACGTCACCTCTGCCTTGTCTATTGGATGTTGATTGAGCAGCCAGATTTTCTTGAGTTGGTAAATAAAATTCTTTATCTAAAATTGAATACCTTGCAGAATATTCATTAACATTTGCAGTTCTATGTCTAATCCATTGACGAGCGATAAAAATTGGAAGTTTAATATGGTATTTTATTTCACACATTTCGAATGGCGTACTATGCCAATGACGCATTAAATATTTTATTAACCCTGCATCTGTAGAAACTTGTTTTGTCCCTTTGCCATACGAAACTCTAGCTGATTGAACAATTGAAGTATCATCTCCCATGTAATCAACAACTCTTACAAAACCATGATCAAGAGCGGGCAACGCCTCATAAAGAATTTTTTCTAATTCAGTTGAAGTTACTCTTTTTGTTGAATTGCTTTGTGATTGTTGATTTTTGATATCTTCTTGTTGTTCTATAGTTAATTTCATGAATGTTATTGAATCTCTTGCAATTCCTTTTATATTAATAAAGTTGGATTTCCAACTATGACGATAAACGAATTTCGTAATAACCATTGCGGACGTGGGGGCAGTACCCACCACCTCCACCATTTACAACTTATGGGGGTGAACTAGATTCGACGAGTGACTAAAGGCTATTCTTTCGTTCGGAATTGTTCCTCCGTGAAGGGCTAATTATAATTGCTAACGAAAGTTACGCACTTGCTGCTTAATTAACTTTGTTAATTAGGTAAACGGGGCTTGGGGCACCTGGCAACAGAACGCCCCTTAAAATGATCTTAAGTCGCAGTGTGTTAAAATATTATTAATTTAGTTATAATCAAATGGAATTATTTATTTTTATTTCTTTGGTAATTTTAGTGGCTTGGATTTTGTTTAGACCTATTTCAAAAAAAGAGCTAAAAAAATATAATGACAAAGACAATTGGTCAAATATGGGTTTTTAAAAAATTATTTGATAAACTTACTTAAGTCAGGTTTGAAATAATTTGGTCCTTTCATCACTTTTCCATTTTCATTGTAAATAGGTTTGCTATCTGCACCCAATTTGCTCATATTAGACCTTTGAACCTCATCAAAACATCTATCCAAATTTATTCCAAAAGCGTGGCCAGCACCATAAGTTACATATAAAATATCAGTCAACGCATCTGCTATCTCGAGTAAATTTTTTTTTTTCATTGCATCATTTAGTTCTTCTAGTTCCTCTTTTATAAGACTCAATCTGAGATTATTTATCTTATCAGTGCTTAATGAAGGTTTTGATTTAACCTCCTGACCAAAAGTTTTCATAAAACTACCTACTTTTTCAAAATTTGTCATTTTGCTCCTGTTAGTTATTAGATTTTTAATATATACATAGTAATAAACTATCAATGAAATTTCGAAAAGAATTTGACAGTATTGGTTCAATAAACGTTCCTAATGACAAGTACTGGGGAGCCTCAACTCAAAGATCAAAGAAATATTTTGATATTGGTGATTTTTTAGTAAGGCCGATTTTAGTAAAATCAATTGCAATAATTAAAAAAGCTGCTGCAAAAGTACATCAAAAAGAAAAACAAATTGCTCCAAAAATTTCAAAAGCAATAATTACTGCCTCCAACGAGATCATTTCAGGAAAATTGGATAATCATTTTCCTTTGAAAGTTTGGCAAACTGGATCAGGAACTCAAACCAACATGAACGTTAATGAGGTGATAGCTAATAGAGCTATAGAAATTTTAGGTGGTAAAAAAGGTTCAAAAAAACCTGTTCACCCAAATGATCATGTAAATAAATCTCAGTCTACAAATGATGTATTTCCTACAGCAATGCATATTGCTATTGCGATTGAAACAAAAAAAAAATTAATGCCTTCTCTGATATTATTAAATAAAGAACTTAAAAAAAAAATTTCACAATTTAGGGACATAATTAAAGTTGGAAGAACTCATTTACAAGATGCAACACCGCTTTCTTTAGGCCAAGAATTTTCTGGTTATCAATCTCAAATTGAAGATTGCATCAAAAGAGTAACTAAGGCTTTAGATGAAATTTATTTCCTTGCTCAAGGTGGTACTGCTGTAGGAACTGGTATAAACAGTAAGAAAAATTTTGATCAAAAAATAATAAGAGAAATAAAAAGTATAACTAATTTACCGTTTAAACCAACAAAAAATAAATTTGCAGCTCTTGCAGCTCATGATGAAATAGTAAACTTCTCAGGTACACTAAATACGACAGCAGTAAGTTTAATGAAAATTGCAAACGATATCAGATTTTTAGGGTCTGGGCCTAGGGCAGGCTATGGAGAATTAATCCTACCTGCAAATGAACCAGGTTCATCGATAATGCCAGGTAAAGTTAATCCTACTCAATCAGAAGCTGTCACAATGGTTTGTGTTAAAGTTATTGGTAATCATAATGGTATTACAATGGCCGGTTCACACGGTCATTTTGAGTTAAATGTATTTAAGCCTTTGATTGCTCATAATATTTTACAATCTATTAATCTACTGGCTGATAGCATAAAAAATTTTTCACGTTATTGTATTAAAGGATTGAAAGCTGATAAAAATAAAATCAAAGATTATTTGGATAACTCTTTAATGTTAGTTACTGCACTTGCTCCACATATTGGATACGATAAGTCGGCTATAATCGCAAAAAAAGCCCTCAAAAATAAAACTACTTTAAAACATGAAGCTCTAAAATCTGGTTTAATAACTGAAAAAGACTACGACAAGATTGTTAATCCAAAAAAGATGATTTATCCAGCATAAGTAAGAAAAAATTCTTTAACAAAATTTCTTAATGTTACTTTATTAAATAAATTTTTATTTTTTTGGTTATATTGATTTATAAAAGTATTAAGTTTTTTAATTGATTTATCGTCAATTTTTAAATTATTTAATGTGATTTTGTTTTGAATAAAATCATAAACAAAATCTAATTTAATTTCCTCAAAAACATTTCTATAATTTCTTTTAATTTGGAAATATCTGAAAAATTTTTCTACATCATCAAAAGAAAATATAATTTCTCCAACTAATTTTTTTTCTTCTTGGTCGCTCAAAAACTCGATTTCTCTCGATCTTATTATTACTGACTCATTCCATTGTGCATCAAAATTATTCATAAAAATTCTTCCATTATCCAATTGAATTCTTAAAATAAAATCTGTCAAATATTCAAATTTATCTATTTTATCAATTCTAATATTAAAGACTGCATTCAAATTTGGGTTATTTAACAATTCAGAATCAAATAAATCAATTATTAATGATTCGTTATTAAAAATCTTTTTTTGACTAATGTAATTAAAATTTAAATCTGTTGATAAATAAAATGGTTTAAAATTCAGCACACCCTCAAAATTTTCATCTTCAGATGAAAAAACTAATGTTTTGTCCTCAATTTTGTAATTAAATAAATTTTCTTTGTTTATAAATTGCAAATCAAAAACTCCTTCAATGTTTGAATTGTTATGCTCTACCAAAGTTTCAATATTTAAACGAACTTTTTTTGATGATAATTTTATATTTTTTTTTTTATCATAATTGTTTTTCTTTATATTCAAATTAAATGGAGTATTAAAAATTTCAAACTTAGTACTTAATATTTGCTCCTGTTTTTTCTCATCAAAAAAGAAAGTTAATTTTTTCATTTTGGATAAAAATAACAGTTCCTCATTTTTATCTTTAAAAAAAACTTTAACTTTTTTAAAGAAAACTTTATCTTTAATTTCTGTATTGTTTAAAGTTTTTTTAAAAAAATCAATATCATTTGAAGTTATATCAAACTCTGTATTTTGAAATATTATATCTTTAATGTTTGGTTCTTTATAAGTAAAAAAATTATTGAAAGAAATATAGAACTTTACATAATCAGAACTGCCCAAGACTTTATTTTTATGATTTATGTCTAAATTTTTTGTGTAAAAAAATGGCTTCGGAAATAATGCATATTTAATTTTTTCATTAAAACTAATATCTAATTCATATTTATTTGATATTTGTTTTTTTAACAAAATCTTAATTTCTTCTTTGTTATAAAATACTGGGATCAAAAAATAACTTAATGACAATATAATTATCAGTGCAACTGATAATGCTATCTTATTGTTGAGATAATAAAACTTTTTCTTGCCCTGATTGTATTTCTTAATACTTCTAAATGTATCGAAAAAATTTTCTAATTTATTATCTAAATAAATAAATTTTTTTTTTAAGGGTGTGTGCCTATTTGGGCTTTTGAATTTATCAAAAAAACTTCCTATTAATCTATTTATTGATAATACTAATTTTTGAAATTTTTTTTTAAATAAATTTTGATTAGACATAAATTATGAAACTTATAATTAAATTATTTAAATGGTAAACTCTGATTATCTTAAAAATCTAAATGACGCTCAAAAAAAAGCCGTATTGTGTCTAGATGGCCCTTTATTAATCGTTGCAGGCGCTGGTTCAGGAAAAACCAAGGTTTTGACAAGCAGGATTGCTCATATAATAAAAAATAAAAAAGCCTTTCCTAATCAAATTCTAGCTGTCACGTTTACAAATAAAGCTGCAAATGAAATGCAAAACAGAGTATGTAAGATTTTAGGTTCTTCAGCGGTTGGATTATCATGGCTTGGAACTTTCCATTCTATTTGTGCTAAATTACTTAGAAAACATGCATCAGCAGTCAGTTTAAATTCAAATTTCACAATTATTGATACTGATGATCAAACAAGATTAATTAAAAATATATGTAAAGCTGAAAATATTGATGTCAAACAAATATCGCCAAGATTCATTATAGCAATAATAGACAAGTGGAAAAATAAAGGGTTTTATCCAAGTGAGGTAAAGATAAATTCTAAAGATATTTATGAAAAAACGATCTTACCAGTTTACAAAATTTATCAACAAAAACTTATTGAATTAAACGCCTGTGATTTTGGAGATCTTCTTTTACATTCTGTTAAAATTTTTGAGAATAATGATGATATAAGAAAAATTTACTCAAAAAATTTTAAATATATACTTGTAGATGAATATCAAGACACAAACTTCATTCAAAGTCAGTGGCTTAATTTATTAGCAGAAAAACATAAGAATATTTGCTGTGTTGGAGATGATGATCAATCAATTTATAGTTGGCGAGGAGCTGAAATTAAAAATTTTTTAGAATTTGATAAAATTTATAAAAACACAGAAGTAATAAGATTAGAGCAAAATTATAGATCTTCAAAAAATATTTTAGCTGTTGCATCGTCTTTAATTTCAAATAATCAAAACAGAGTTAAAAAAACATTGAGATCAACAATGGAAGAAGGTGATCTAATAAAACTTAATTGTTTTAAAAATGGAAAAGATGAGGCAATCGGTGTTTCAGATGAAATAGAAAATATAAAAAAAAAATACTCACTTAATAATATTGCTATATTGGTAAGAGCTATTTATCAGACAAGAGAATTTGAGGAAAGATTTTTAAGAATTGGTATGCCCTATCGAATTTTAGGTGGTATTAAATTTTACGAAAGAGCTGAGATTAAAGACTGTGTAGCCTACCTTAGATTAATTTATCAAGAAAAAGACGATTTGGCTTTTGAAAGAATAGTAAATATTCCTAAAAGATCTATAGGTGAAAGCACAATTAAAATGATCCATGAATACTCAAAAAAAAATAAAATTAATTTAGAAATCTCTGCAAGAAAAATGATAGAGAAAAATTTGATTAAGCCAAAAGCAAAAATAGGTTTGAATTTATTTTTAGATCTAATTTCTAAATGGAGATATGATTTAAAGATAAAAAAGTTTAATCACGTAAAATTATTACAAAATCTTTTAGATGAATCTGGATATTCTGCGATGTTAAAAAATAAGAAAGATCTTGAAAATGAAAATCGACTAGAAAATATTAAAGAATTACTAAGTGCTATGAAAGAATTTGATAACTTAGAAAGTTTTTTAGATCATGTATCACTTGCGACTTCAATAGATCAAAATTGGGAGGGTGAAAAAATAAACATGATGACAATGCATGCAGCTAAAGGATTAGAGTTTGATGTGGTTTTCTTACCTGGTTGGGAGGAAGGTTTATTTCCACACCAAAAATCTATAGAAGAGAAAGGCCAGAATGGTTTGGAAGAAGAAAGAAGATTGGCTTATGTAGGAATTACTCGAGCCAAAAGTAATGCTATCATCTCATTTTCTATGAATAGATTTTATCAAGGAGATTGGATAGATAGTATAGCATCTAGATTTGTAGATGAGCTTCCGGAAATTAACTTAGAAAAAAATTCTGATTTTGGGGAAATTAAAGACACATTTGAGGATTTCGATTTTAACCAAGATTTTGAATTAGATGATGACACCAAAAGAAGCCCTGGATGGATACGATATCAAAAGAGAATTAAATGATTAAAAAAAGAATAGTTAAACTCAGAAGTCTCTTTAAACATTATGACATTGATGGTTATGTGGTGCCAAAAAATGATGAGTTCTTCTCTGAGTATTCAAATCAAGATAGACTTAAATTTATTTCAAACTTTTCAGGGTCTGCAGGTTTAGCGATAATTTTAAAAGATAGAAATTACCTATTTGTTGATGGAAGATATACAATTCAAGCAAAAATTGAAAGTGCAAAAGAATTTAAGATAAAAGATTATTTTAAGATTATTAATACCAATGTTTTTAAACACTTAAATTTGGGAATTGACCCAAAACTTTTCACTTCAAAACAAATCAAAAATTTTTTTTTAAAACATAATCGGATAACTATAATTAAAAAAAATCTTATTGATGAAATTTTTAAAACTCAAAATAAAAAAAAATTTCCTTTTTATTCTATTGATAAAAAAATAGCAGGTGAAAATCATATTCAAAAAATTTCAAAAGTTTCTTCCTATTTAAAAAAAAATAAGCTTGATTATTTATATATTACTGCACCAGAAAATATTGCGTGGTTGTTGAATATCAGAGGATATGATAACCCAAATAGTCCCATCCCCAATTGTAATCTTATTCTAGATAAAGATAAGCAGTTTTATTTAATTGTTGAAAATATTAAATCATTGAAACTAGTTAGTGAAAAAAAACTCAAAAAAAAACAAATTGTTGATCCAAAAAATTTTTATAATTTTTTTAAAAAACTGAAAAAAGGAAGCATTTCAATAGATGAACAAACTTGTTCATTATATTTCGAAAAGTTATTAAAAGAAAGATTTAAAATAATTAAGAAAGAAGATCCAATTTATCTTCTAAAATCAATTAAAAATAAAACCGAAATTAAAAATATGATTAATACTCATATTCTTGATGGAATTGCTTTAACAAAATTTATTTATTGGATTAAAAATAAAAAAAAATTGGACATAACTGAAGTGGATGCTCAAAATAAATTGGAAAAAATCAGGAAAATGAGTTCAAATTATTTATTTCCAAGTTTTAATACAATAGCTGGCAGCGGCAAAAACGGGGCAATTGTTCATTATAGAGCTACAAAACATAAAACTAAATTTCTTAAAAAAGATGAAATATTTCTATGCGACTCTGGTGGGCAATATAAATTTGGAACAACAGATGTTACAAGAACAATTTGTTTTTCAAATCAAAAAAATAATATAAAGAATATTTTTACAAATGTTTTAAAAGGACATATCGCTGTTGCAGAAACTAATCTTAATAAAAAAAATACAGGAAAGTTAATTGACATAGAGGCGAGAAAATTTCTTAAAAGAAAAGGACTTGATTATAATCATGGTACTGGGCACGGAGTAGGTTTTTTTCTTAATGTTCACGAAGGTCCTCAAGCTATTTCTAAATTTAATTCAGTAAAAATCCAAAAGGGTATGATTCTAAGTAATGAGCCTGGTTATTATAAAAAAAATAAATTTGGAATTCGCATTGAAAATTTAGTTTATGTAAATGAGGCAAAAAAAAAATTATTTTTTACAAACTTAACTTTGGCACCTATAGATAAAGATTTAATCAATTTTAGACTTTTAACAAATAAAGAAAAAAATTATCTTTTTAATTATCATATTGAAGTCTATTCAAAACTATCACCCTATTTAAAAAAAAATGAAAAAAAATGGCTTGCCACATTTATTTAAGCATTTCTAACCAAGCAGACTGATCTAAAATTTTAATTTTCAAATTTTTTGCTGTATTAACTTTTCTGCTTGTTGGTTTCTCACCAACAATTAAATAATCTAGTTTTTTAGTGACATTGCTTACTATTGAACCTGAATTTTGCTCAATTATTGATTTTGCCTCAGAGCGACTCATATTTAACAATTTGCCTGTAAACATAAATGTTTTATTATTTAGTAATCCATCAGTCCTTTTTATTTCAGTATTTTTAACCTTAAGTATTTTTTCTAGATCATATAGAATATTTAAATTTGTATCATTTTTAAAAAAATTTTTTATTGAATTAATTTGAGTCTCCCCAATTCCATCAATATTAATTAAATTATCAAAAGTATTCTTTTTTGAAAATGTTATGAAATTTTTCAAAGATTTTAAATTCCTTGAAATTGTTTTGGCATTCTCTAAACCAATATGCCTAATCCCTAATGAATATATAAATTTGTCAAAAGGAATGGTTTTCCTTAAATTTATTGAATATTTTAAATTAGCTACAGATTGTTTACCCCATCCATCTAATCTCTCAATCTTAACAAAATCAAGCTTAAATATATCTTGGGGAAGTCTGATTAATTTTAGATTCCAAAAATTTTCCACAATCTTTTTTCCAAAACCCTCAATATTAAATGCTTCTTTTGAAACGAAATGTTTTATCTTTTCGATAGCCATTTTTTCACACTCAAAACCTTCGCTTGAACATCTTCTTACCGCGTCCTCTTTTTTAGTAGTTATATTATAGTCTTTAACAGTTTTAGAACCACATGATGGGCAGGTTTGAGGAAAAATAAACTTTTTTGAATTTTTTTCTCTTAATTTAAAATCCACAGAAATTACGTGTGGTATAACATCTCCAGCTCTTTCAATTAAAACAGTGTCTCCAATTCTAATATCTTTTCGATTTATTTCCTCCTCGTTATGAAGGGTGGCATTTGAAACCACAACACCTCCAATATTCACAGGTTTAATTTTTGCAACGGGAGTTAAGGCACCAGTTCTCCCTATTTGAATTTCAATATTTTCTATTTTTGAAACTGCACTATTTGCTGAAAATTTATGTGCAATAGCCCATCTTGGTGCATTAGCAACATTACCTAGTCTTTTTTGTAATTTAAAATCATTTATTTTGTATACAATTCCATCGATATCAAAATCTATCTCTCCTCTTCTTTTTTCGATCTCATTATAATTTTTTATCAAATCATCTATCGTTTTTATTTTTTTATTTAAAGGATTTGTTTTAAAGCCCCATTTTTTTAATTCTTCCAAATATTCACTTTGTGTTTTTACTTTTAATCCTTTTTCATAACCAAACGTATAAGCAATAAATTTTAAAGGAATTTTTTTTGTTTCGTTAGGATCTTTTTGCCTTAAGGATCCTGAGGCGGCATTTCTTGGATTTGCAAACTTATCTCTTAATTTTTTAAAATCACTGTTTTTAATAAATACCTCCCCCCTTATATCAATTTCATCAGGAAAATTTTTTAAATTTATGAATTTTGGTATATCTTTAATTGTTTTTAAATTTTCTGTAATGTCCTCTCCCTCCTTTCCATCACCTCTAGACAAACCAGCTATAAATTTACCTTTTTTAAAAATTAATGATGCAGATATTCCATCTATTTTAGGCTCAGCACTATATTCAATCAAAAAGTTTGTTTCTTTATTCAAAAAATTTAAAATTTTTTTCTCAAAGTTTAATAAATCATCTTTGTTAAATGCATTGCTTAATGACAACATTGGCACGCTGTGTTTAACTTTTTTAAAAGATTTAGAGGGTTTGAAACCTACTGAGGTTTTAGGGGAACTTTTGTGATATAAAAAATCATGTTGCTTCTCTAAATTAAGTATTTCTGACTTCAATTCATCGAATACATGATCCTCTACTAGCGGATTGTTTAAGTTGTAATAATGTTTATTATATTTTTGAAATAGTTTTATTTTTTTTATGTACTTTTGATTAATTTTTTCATCAATCATTTTTCTAAAAAAGACTTTTTATTTTACTCAAAATCTTACTATTTTCTTTTTTATTTTTTGGGATTTCAACCTCATATTTTTTATTAAATATTTTATATGTTTCCTTATACCATGTACCAGAGTTATAATTATATCCCAACAATGACGCATATTTAAGAGACTCTTCTTCCATGCCTAATTTGTAATAAATTTCAACTAATCTATGTATTGCTTCTTCCACATGGACTGTGGTTTCATATTCCTCTAAAACATTTTTAAATCTATTTAGAGCAGGTATCCATTTTTCTTTTTTTATGTAATGTCTTCCTATATAAACTTCTTTAGCAGCTAAAATATCATTTATTAAATCAATTTTAAATCTAGCGTCATAAGCATAATCAGTATTAGGAAAATTTTCAATTATAAATTTGAGTTCTTCTTTGGATAAAAGTAAAGGAGCTAGATCTTTTTTTTCACCCTCAATAGTCTCATAATAACACATTGCTAAAAGATAATGACCATAAGCTTTGTTAGTATCTTTGGGATAAGTTTGAAAGTATCTTTTTAAATTTTGAATTGCTAATGAATAGTAATCTTGCATGTAATAAGAGTATGACGCCATCAGGACTGATTTTGGTGCCCAATCAGATTGTGGAAATAAAATCTCTGCTTCTAAAAATTTTTTACTAGCTGCAAAGTAGTCTCCAACTTCCATTAAACTCATACCTTTTTCGTATGCTGAAATCATTTCTACTTTTTGATTAGTCTCCTTTATAAGGGACACTTTTTTTACTTCATTACTACAAGAAAGAATTAATAATAAAGAGATAAAAAATAAAATTATCTTCATTTTGCACATTAATAAAGTATACAAGCTAGATTTAAACTATAAAGATGATTATTAAGTTAAGCTATCGATCTCAATAAACTTCTATTGATTAGCGTATGAGGTAGTGTTCTTTCTTGAATTTCGATGATAGAAAAATTATCTTTATTTTCGAATACTTTCCTTAACAAACTATTCGTTAGATAATGGCCCCCTTGAGAGCAATTTACACTAGCTATAATCCTATAACCTGTAGTATATAAATCGCCAATACAATCAAGAATTTTGTGATTAACAAACTCTTTTGAATTTCTTAAACCCTCGGGATTTAACACATTATCACTTTTGACCACTATAGCATTTTCTAAACTCCCACCTTTTGCTAAACCTTTTTTCTTGATAGCTTCGATATCCTCATACAAACAAAAAGTTCTAGAATTAAAAACTTCTGTCAAATCATCCTCGTAGACATTAATCTTATTTCTTTGATTCCCAATTATTTTATTTTGATATTTTAATTCAAAATCGATGTCCAAACTTAATTTTGAAGGCTCAATTGAAATAAATTTATCACCGTTTTTAAATTCAATTTTTTTTTTAATCTTAATTATTTTAATAGGTTTATTACTAAGCTCTAAACCTGCTGTTAATATTTTCTCAATAAAAACTTTCGCTGAACCATCTAAAATTGGAACTTCCTCATTATCAATTTCAATCAATGCATTATCGATTCCAATTCCAAACAAAGCCCCCATTAAATGCTCGATAGTTGAAACTTTCACTCCATTACTATTACTAATAGTAGTATTCAAAGCTGTATTAGTCACATTCATAAAATTTGGGTAAATTAGATTGTTGTTTTTTAAATCTATTCTTTTAAATACAATGCCACTATCTGGACTTGAAGGTTTGACACAAATCTTAGCTGGTTTTCCAGAGTGAAGACCTATTCCACTAAAAGATACAGAATTTTTGATAGTTTTTTGGTTTAATAAAGACACTCAAAACTTTTAGTCTGGTAATCTTTAAATTTAAAAACAACAAATATTACAAGAAAATACGAGCTAGTTAAAAAAATTGAAGAATCTCTCAAAAAATCCCATTTTTTTTGAGTATTTATTAGTGACAAGCACCTCATTTTCATTAAAACCATCTAAGATTTTTTGTGCCATTACATATAAATTATCGTTTTTATCATCTAAAAAACTATTTAAATAATTTAGGCTCAATATTTTATCCAAAGATACTTGGTATTTTCTGAGAGCATCTTCAATAGTTTTTGAGATCCTTTTTGGTATACATAAATAACTGACTTCAATAGAAAGATTATTACAATTTTTTTTTTCTGGTAAAGTTTCAAAATAAGTTCCATCAATATAAAACTTATCAATCTTCATATGAAGAATATCAAGATCTTTTAAGGTTTTGTTGCAGCAACTTTTTGCTTCTAATATCAATTTATGTATAGAATTTGAATTAATAATAATATTATCAAATTTATTTTTGATAGATAAACGAATTGAAAAAATATTCTGATGATCAATAATCAAAAAAATATTTTCGACAAATTCATTGAGTTTTTTTTCTATCTTAAAAATATTTTCATTTAGGAAACTATCTAAAAAATCTAACTCGATTTGATTATTTTGATTACTTATGAATTTTTCTTCTTTATAAACAAACTCATTAATGGAATTTATTGCAACAATCGAAAATTTATTAATCCCTAAAAAAAGAAAAATTTTATTTTCTGAATTATTTACCATATAATATTATTTGATCTTTTTGACGGAAATCAATTACTAATTCATTCTTAAATTTATCTTCATTAGATAAACGAACAAATAAGTTTAGATCTTTTTTGACATCATTTCTCGACAATTTTATCAAATATCCTTCTGGTGTTTCAATATTCCATCTTTTTGATTTGAAATAATATAGTTTTACTATTTTTTTAAAATCAAAGTTTGATTTATCAACTTCATTCTTAAATTTAAGAAATTCTTTAACATCTAAATCACCAAACACAAATGGCAGATTAGAATTTGAATAATCATTCAGAATTAATTTTCCATTTGATCCAATAAAATAATTGGAATTATTTTTTTTCGTTTGTGCAAGTATTTTTGCTTCCTTTATAAATATTTTTAGAGTTGAAGGATAATTTTTGAATATTTCAAAATGCTCTATGATTTTAATTGAATTAATTTTTTTTTGTAAATATTGTTTATCTACGTAAAAAATATTTTTAAAATTTGCTTCATTAACCATACTTTCAATTTTTTTTCTCTCATTTATATTTAAACCAACTATCTCTATATTTTCGATTTTTGGAAAACTGATATTAATTAATGAAATATTGTTAATTGATACAAGAAAACAAAACATTAATAAGTAAATTGTAATTTTTTTACTTATCAATAGATGCATCTTTTAAAATTAATTTAATTAAATTTATGAAATTAATTCCAATATACGCTGATATCTCTGGAACTAAAGATAGTTTTGTCATTCCAGGCTGTGTATTAATTTCTAAAAGATAAAATTTACCATTAAAATATTTAAAATCTGATCTTGTAACTCCTCTACATCCCATCAAATTATGTGCTTTTAAAGTTATGTTCATAAGAGTTTTGTATTTTTTTTTTGATAAATCGACTGGAATAATATGTTCGGTCTTTGCATTAGAGTTATACTTTGCTTGATAATCATAAAATTTTCTCTTTGGTTTTAGCTCGATTGCTCCAAGTTTCTTCTTTCCAATTATAGCTGATTGAATTTCTCGTCCAGGAATAAATTGTTCTATCATTACTTTTTTGTAATCTTTTAAAAATTTTAAGTTTTTTAATAGATCATTTTTTGTGCATATATAGACATTAACACTAGAGCCCTCATTAATTGGTTTAATTACAACTGGAAAATTGAATTTCTTTTTTACAAAACTTATAAGTTCCTTATTAGTTTTATCAAAATTATAAACAAAATATTTAGGTGTCAAAATTTTATTTTTTAAGAATATTTTTTTTGAAATTTCTTTGTCCATTGCCTTAGCAGAGGCAATAACACCCGAATGTGTGTAAGGTATTCCTATTGTTTCTAATATTGTTTGTATGTATCCATCTTCACCAAACTGACCATGTAGAGCATTAAAGATGCAATTAGGTTTGAAGTCTTTTATTGTTAATAATAAATCTTTATCTGGTTCGCATGTTCTTACCAGATAATTATGCTTCTTCAGTTCTTTAGCAACCTGTTTTCCAGTCTCTAAGCTGATAATTCTCTCCTTAGAAATACCACCAGAAATTATTAAAATTTTTTTTTTCAAATTATTCCAATATCTTAATTTCTTTATCTAATTTAATGCCAGTTTTTTCTAAAACTTTTTTGGAAACAAAATCAATTAATTTTTTCATATCATTAAACGTTGCATTACCTTTATTCACAAAAAAATTTGAGTGTTTTTCTGAGATATGTGCATCACCAAACTTAGTATCAATAGAAACTGACTCTCTTATCAACTCCCAAACTTTTTTATTCGTTTGATTTATTGGGTTTTTAAAAGTGCTCCCACCAGTTTTAATTCTCATTGGTTGGTTTTTTTCTTTCAAAGATTTCATTTTTCTAACTTCGGTATTTACTTTATTAAAATCACTTTTTACCCCTTTAAAAGAAGCGCTTAAAAAAATTAGGTCCTCAGGCAAATTGTTGTTTCTATAATCAAAATTTATTTCATTTGACGGAATTGTTATTAAATTCCCTTTTTGGTCAATTGCTTGAATTGAAAGAAGAATATCTTTGAATTCTCTGCCAAAACATCCAGCATTCATCTTAATTCCACCTCCAATTGACCCAGGGATACAGGATAAAAATTCAAACCCGCTCAAATGATTTTCCATGGCAAACTCAGATAAACTTTTGTCTAAAACACCACTGCCAGAAATTATCACATCTTCTCTCAATAAGGATATTCTATTGAAATTTTTACTGAGCTTTATTACAACTCCGTCAAAAATATTGTCAGAAATTAAAGTGTTAGATCCTGCACCGATAACAAATATCTTTTCCTTATTATCGAGCAACTTCAAAATTTTGATTAAATCCTTTAAATTTTCAGCCTTATAAAAAACTTTTGACTTTCCTCCAATATTAAACCAATTTTTTTTCTTTAAATCTTGACCATAAATTATATTTTTTTCAAAATCCTTTAGTAAATTCTTAAGCTGTTGTATTTGCATTACATTAATTCAGGTAATTTTTTCATCCAATTTGAAATTGATCCAGCACCCATTCCTATAACGATTTTTTTTCCATATATGTTTTGTTTAAGAAATTTAGCTAATTCAATATTATTTCTAATCATAAATAGTTTTACTCTAGAATTTTTTATTATTCCTTTTGCAAAATCATTATAATTAAACCCCAATTTTATTTTTTCTCCAGCTGTAAAAATCGGACATAATATAATTGTGTCTGCATCTCTAAAACAATGAGTAAATTCATTTTTTAAATCTTTTAATCTTGATATTCTATGCGGTTGAAAAATACACACTCTTTCAAACTTATCAAAAACTTTTTTTACTCCCTCTAACACAGATTTTATCTCTGTTGGATGATGTGCGTAATCATCATAAAAATCAACTCCATTAAATGTAAATATCTTATTAAATCTTCGCTGGACACCTTTAAAATTTTTTAGACCTTTTTTAATATTAGACACTGGAATTCCTATAGTAAGAGCTACAGCAATTGCAGCTGTAGAGTTTCTTATATTATGAACACCTAATAATGGGATCTGAAAGTTTTTTAAGATATTTTTTTTTTTATTTGGTAAATTAATAAATAAATCAAATTTTGAGAAAAGTTTATCTTGAATTATATTTTTGATAAGAAAATTAGCGTTAGGCTTGACTCCATAAGTAAAAAAATTTTTATTTTTGATATCTTTTATTAATTCATTGTTGATTTTATCATCAATACAAATAAAAGATTTTCCAAACGATGGAACTTTTTTAACAAAGTGTAGAAAATGATTTTTTAAATCCTTCATAGATTTATAAAAATCCATGTGTTCTCTATCTATGTTTGTTATAATTGAATATGTAGGAGAAATATGAGTAAAACTGCCATCTGACTCATCTGCCTCTAATATAGACCAGTCACTTTTACCTAATTTTGCAGTACTCTTTATTGAATTTATTATGCCTCCATTGATTATTGTAGGATCTAACTTTGTATTTTCAAAAATAGAACTTACTAAAGATGTAGTTGTTGTTTTACCATGAGAGCCAACAACAACAATATTTTTCAATAAAGAAACAAGATTTGCTAACATCTTTCCTCTTTTTATCACTGGTAATTTTTTTCTTTTGGCCTCTAGTAATTCTGGATTGCTTTTTTTTATTGCAGAAGATGTCACCACAATTGTAACGTTTTTTATATTTTGTTTTTTTTGACCAATAAAAATTCTGACACCCTGTTTTTTTAATTTTTCAATATTTTTGTTCTTAGTAATATCGCTTCCTTGGATTTGAAAACCTTTTGCCTTCATAATCAATGCAAGACCACTCATACCTATTCCACCAATACCTATAAAATGGATAATTTCTTTTTTAGCTAATTCAATTTTCATTAATAGTTTCCAATATTTTTTGGTTTATATCATTCCATGAGTTTTGGAAATTATGTTTTTCTAAGTTATTTTTTTTCATATTATACTCAGACTTATTCATAATTATATGATCTAAAAATTTTTCTAAGCTAACCTCATTAAAGTCTTTTTGATTCATAATCCAACAACAACCTAAATTTTGATAAAAATTTGCATTTTCAAATTGATGATTGTCTTTTGCTGAAACTAGAGGAATTGTTAGAAATGGTTTATTCATAATTGATAATTCTGCTAAAGTGGATGCACCAGCACGAGTAATACATAGGTCTGATTGATTAATCAAATCTGTTAAATTTTCCTCAAAATCAAAAATGTTGTTTTCAATTTCAGCCTTATCATAAATATTCTTTAAATTATCAGTATTACTTTTATGAGTTTGTTGGATGATCTCAATTTTATTTTTTTTTGACAAATTTACGACTACATTTTTTACTACATTATCAAAAATTTTTGCTCCTTGACTCCCGCCAACAACTAAAAGACGGAATACATTATCTTCTGTTTTAATTTCTCTTTTTTCATAAAAACTTTTTTTAACTAGTGGGGATATTATTTGAATTTTATATTTAAGTTTTTCAGGAAAGTTTTTTAAGTTTTTTGTATAAGTAAAAATTTTGTTACAAAAACCCAAAAAGAGTCTATTTGCTCTTCCTAAAACAATATTGGGTTCTAATAAGTATATCTTTATTCCTAATAATTTTGCACCAATACAGACAGGCAATGACATATATCCTCCTGTTGAAAAAACAATATTAATCTTATTTTTTTTTAATAATAAGAGTGTTTTAATCACTAAATAAATTACTTGGAATATTTTAAAGATAAAAAATATATTGAGATTTAATTTTGGAGTATTTATCAAAATAATATCATTTTTTTTATCATTAAAATATTTTAGCCCTCTTAAATCAGTAGAAATAAAAATGTTAAAATTTGATTGCAAATGTTCACGTAAAATTTTTGCTGGCAGTACATGTCCACCTGATCCTCCTGTTGAGATTAATATATTTTTCATTTAATTATTTTTCTTTTCGTTAAATTCAAAATTATACCTGATATAATAGATATACTTATAATCGATGATCCCCCATAACTTAAAAATGGTAAAGTCATTCCTGTAGTTGGGAATAATCTAATATTTACTCCTATGTGAATCATTGCTTGCATAAGTATTAAACTAATAGATCCAGTTAGTATTAATTTGATCGTTTTATCATTTTCTTTGTAGACTTTTTTCAGAACTGAAAATATTAATACTAGGTAAGTCAATAAAATTAGCATTATGAAAATTACTCCAAACTCTTCTGAAATTACTGAAATAATGTAGTCAGTATGAGCTTCAGGGACTCTGTTTTTTAATGTCCCTTCTCCAATACCTTTTCCAAAAAAGCCTCCACTTATTATAGCTTCTAACGCCTTATCTGATTGAAAGTTATGAGTACCCATCTCAGGATTAAAAAAAGAGAATAATCTATCTTTTATATATTTAAATTGTGGAAAGTAAATAATGATGAAAACTATTCCAGCTAAAGAAATAAAAAAAAATAGGCTCAAAAAAAATATGTTAATACCAGAAATAAAAATCAAAACTAACCAACTAAAACCAATTAGTAAAGTTTGACCAATATCTGGTTGAAGTATCAAAAGACTCGATATCAATATAGTTAATAAAAAAGATAAGAGGTACTTCAAATTTAAATTGGTATATTTTTGAGAGCAAATTATCATACTTATTATTACTATTAAAAAAGGCTTTACAAACTCAATAGGTTGTAATCTTGGCAATATCAGCAAATCAATCCATCTCTTTGAACCTTTAATCTCTACTCCAATTATGGGAACAAGTAATAACAAAACTAATGATAAGCAGAAAAATATTACAGAGATTCTATATATTTCTTTTTCAGGTATAAAAGAAAGCAAAAAAATCACAAAGAAGCCAAAAATAACAAAGACTGTATGTTTAAAAAAAAAGAAATATGTATTCGTATCTAATTTATCTGATGCAATTAGAGAAGTTGAAACAAGTGAAAAAAATAAACCCACCAAAAATAAAAGTAAAATCGATGATAAAATAGGTTTATCAATACTTTTCCACCATTGATAAAAAGAAATATAGCTAAATAATTTTTCTTTCATCCAAATGTCTTTTTATTAATTCATTAAAATATAAACCTCTTTCCTCAAAATTTTTAAAAGTATCAAATGATGCAGAAGCGGGACTAAATAGGATCGTATTAATTGAGTGTTTCTTTTTATGAATATTCTTAAAAATTGCTGTCAGTGCAAGATTTAAATTTTTAAACCTTCTAAACTCTGCTTTTTGCCTTAAGTCTTTTGAGAATTTTTTAAAGTTTTTACCAAAGGCATAAATCTTAATATTTTTAAAATATTTTTTTGGTAGCAATAATTTATCATCTTTTTTTGGAATACCACCAATTAACCAATGAATATTTTCATACATTTCTAATAATTCTTTCGAAGAAGAATAACTTGTTGACTTAGAATCATTAATTATGATTAATTTATTTTTCTTATAGATAATTTTCTGCCTATAATTTAATCCTTTAAATTTATTTACACTATTTATTAATTCATTTGATTTAATATTAAATTTTTTTATCATTTCTAAAACAAACGAGAGATTTGCTTGATTTGACTTTGATAAAAAATATTTGTTTGTGATTTTTTTCAAAATAGAATTATTTAACTTCGTATCTACATTTACCAATTTGATCTTATGATTTTTTTTTTCAATTTTTTTTTGAATTAGATGATCATCTTTATTTACAAATCCTATTGCTCCTCTTTTTGGATTATTAAAAATTTTAAATTTTGCCTCTATATAATTATTTAGATTACCATGTCTTTCTAAATGATCAGGTGCAATATTAAGGATAGCAGCAAATTTTGATGAAAAAATTTTACTATACTCTAATTGATAAGATGAAGCCTCAATTACGAAAATTGTTTTTTTTGAAATCTTATTTATAGATAGTATTGGTGTACCAATGTTCCCCACTAATCTTACATCTTTTTTTTGGTCTTTTAAGATATCATACAGAAGTTTGCATGTGGTAGACTTTCCGTTTGTACCAGTTATTGTAAAAGAGATATTTCTAAAAAATGAGTGAAAAACATCTAGATCTGTGTAGATATTCTTATTTTTTTTTTTAAGTAAATTTTTGAGTTTACATTTTTTTATATCAATTCCTGGACTCAATATAATTAAATCAAATTTAGTTTTTAATAATTTTTTAAAGTTGAGAGTTTTTTTTTTAATCGAATTATTTATTTTAAGATTTGGGTTATCATCAAATAAATAAACATCATTTTTATTTCTTAAAAAATTAAACGATGAAATGCCACTTTTTCCTAATCCATAAATTAAAATTTTTTTATTAAAGAAGATTTGTGAATTATCACTCATTATCTTAGTTTTAATGTAGCAAGTCCTATCATTGCTAAAATAATAGAAATTATCCAAAATCTAATTACAACTGTTGATTCAGGCCAACCTTTCTTCTCAAAATGATGATGGATTGGTGCCATTTTAAAAACTCTTTTACCAGTAATTTTAAATGATATTACTTGCACAATCACTGAAACTGCTTCAAGAACAAATAAACCTCCAGTAATTGCTAAAACTATTTCATGTTTTGTTATTATACCAACTGCTCCTAGAGAGCCACCCAAAGACAAAGATCCAGTATCTCCCATAAAAATTTTTGCTGGAGGCGCGTTAAACCATAAAAAGCCTAAACAAGAGCCAATGATTGCTCCACAAAAAATTGAAACTTCCCCAGTTCCCTCTATGTAGGGAATTTGTAAATAATTTGAGAATACAATGTTACCTGTAACATAACTTATAAATGCAAAACAAGCTGCTACAAGTATTACTGGTACCGTAGCTAAACCATCTAATCCATCAGTAAGATTTACTGCATTTGATGAACCGATAATCACAAATATTGAGAAAGGTATAAAAAACCATCCAAGATTAATGATAAGGTTTTTAAAAAAAGGAAAGTATAAATTTGTTAAATCTTGATAGTCGTTAAAGTAAACATAAAAACTCACACCAATTATTGCTAATATTATTTGAAGGGTTAATTTTAACTTTGATGAGATACCTGAAGAGTTACTAAACTTTATTTTTTTATAATCATCGAATGCCCCAAGTAGACCAAAAGAAATTGCGATATATAAACAAAATAAAACATTTAAATTCGATAAATCAGCCCAGAATAGTACTGATATTAACAAACCAGACAAAATAATTACTCCACCCATAGTCGGAGTTCCTATTTTCTTAACTATATGATCTTCTGGACCATCATTACGGATAGGATTTAAAATTTTTTGTTTTGAAAAAAAATTTATAAACGTTCCTCCAATAATTAAAACAATAACTAATGAAGTAAAAAAAGATAAACCAGTCCTAAATGTTAGATATTTAAATACATTCAAAAAACTAAAAGTATCAACAAAATTTAGTAAAAATTGATAAAGCATTTAATTTAAACCCTTCAAGTTATTTACTATACTATTGAAACCTGTCGCATTTGAGGCTTTAATCATTAAATAATCATTATTTTTAAAATCTTTCTTAATTAATTCAAAAATTCCTGATTTATTCTTTAAAATTCTTCCTCTTTTTACTTTCACAATATTATCAAATATTTCTCTTACCATTTTTCCCATAACAAATACTTTATCAATATTTGTCTCATTTATTAAAGGAACTATTGATTGGTGAAGTTTTTTCGAATGTGAACCAAGTTCCATCATATCTCCAAGCAAGAGATATTTACGATATTTTTTTTTATCTATATTATCATAATTTTTTAAAGCTGATTTTAAAGATAGAGGATTAGAATTATAACTTTCGTCAATTAAGTTTATTTTTTTGTTACCTATCTTTATTGTAGAATGATCTCCTCTTCCTGCTGGACTTCTAAAATCTAAGAAAATTTTTTCATTAAATTTAAGCACATCTTTGTAAATACTCATTACACTTAAAGCGCTTAAAATATTATAAATATTACTTTGAAAATTATTTGAAATTATAAAATATTTAAACTTATCATTAAGTTTAACTTTAATTCTAAATGCTTTTTTAACTTTTTTAATATTAAACAACTTAACATTTGCTTTTTTAGTTTTAATCCCAAAAGAAATCACATTAATATTATTATTTTCAGCAATTTTTTTATGTAATTTGAAAAAACTATCGTCTGCATTCAAGACAACAAAACCATTGGGTAATATATTTTTAATTATCTCAGCTTTAGCTAAAGCAATTTGTTTGATATTTTTGAAATTTTTTGCGTGTGCATAGTTGATATTAGTTATCAAACCAACATTCGGTTTTATAATATTTGTTAAATTATCTATTTCTCCTTTTTTATCCATACCAACCTCTAAAACTCCAAATTCATCATGATGTTTTAGGTTGAGCAAACTTAATGGAACTCCAAATTTATTGTTATATGATTTTGGAGAAATACTAACACTAGAAATCTTTCTTAACACATTGCCCAATAATTCTTTAAGAGTAGTTTTTCCACAACTTCCTGTAATAGCTATTATGTTTGTGTCGATATTTTTTCTAAATATTTTTGAAATTTCAGTCATAAATTTTAGTGTATTTCTTACTTTTATTTGTCGTTTGCTATCAAATTTATTTTGAATTTTATTTAATACAACTAATGAAGCTTTATTTTTAAATGCCTCTGCAATGAATTTATTTCCATCATTTTTTTTTCCTTTAATAGCAAAAAAAATATCATTCTTGTTTACTTCTTTGGAGTTGATTCTTACTTTATCTAATTTTATTAAAGAAATTTTATTTTTAATTTTAGATACTTCTTTAATAATATTAATCTTTAAGTTTTTTGATAAGTTTGTATTTTTAAGTTTAATAGAATCTAAAATAATTTTTTTATCTGAAAAATAAATTTTCTTTTTACCAAAATCTTGTGTTTTTTCATGACCTTTTCCAGCAACCAACAAAATGTCACCTGTATCTAAATTTTTGATGGCCTCCGAAATAGCTTTTTTTCTATCAGGAATTTCTTTTATCAAGGCGTCTAGCATACCCTTTTTAATATCATCTCTTATTTTTCTTGGATCTTCGAATCTAGGATTATCATCAGTTAAATAAATTTCGTTAGCATAATCACATGCAATCTTTCCCATTTTAAATCTTTTATTTTGATCTCTATTTCCACCACAACCGAAAAGTACAACAATCTTTTTATTTGGAAATTGCTCTTTAAGGTTTGAAAGACATATTCTTAGTGCATCTGGTGTATGTGCATAATCAAGTATTACTTTAGATTTATTTTTGATTTTACCTATTTTTTCAAGTCTTCCGTCTATTGGCTTAAGTTGTGGTAAAACATTTAAAATCTTGACTAAACTTATATTACTATTTTTTGCTGCAATAATCGCCATTAAAATATTTTTTAATTGTATTTTTCCAATAAGATTTAAATGTATTTCTCTCATTAAATTATAATATTTTATTTTTAATATTTGTTTCTCACCTCTATAACTATGAGATAAAATTTGAAATTGATTTTTACTATTATTTAAAACCTGCAATTTTAATTTTCTAGAAATTGCAATTTTTTTTATTCTTTTAAATTCTGGTAATGTTTCATCAGTTATTACATTTCCTTTCTTTCCTATCAAATTTTCAAATAGGTACTGTTTTGCTCTGAAATATTCTTTAAAATTTTTATGATAATCTAGGTGATCTTGAGATAAATTTGTGAAAATACCTGATGAAAACTTTAAACCATTTAATCTATGCTGACTTAGGCCATGGCTAGAGGCTTCCATAATTACATTGTTAATTTTTTGAAATTTTAATTTAGATAATATTTGACCTAATCGAATTGGGTCTGCGGTTGTGTTTGGCAAATTAGATCTAAAATTTTTTGATTTTACTCCTAATGTTCCGATTGAGGCTACTTTTACTTTATTAAGATTTAATAATTGAAAATAAAAATCTGAAACAGATGATTTTCCATTTGTTCCAGTTACAGCTATTAAATTATTTGGTTTATTCTTATAAATTTTAAAAGCGGTTTCTGCTAAAAGTTTTCTAATATTTCTAGTATGAATGAATAAAATATTCTTTTGAAAATTTCGAATTCTTTTCTCGCTAATAATAATTTTAGAGCCTTTTTTTATTGCAGTAGAAATGAATTTATTCCCATCAAAATGGTTCCCTTTTATAGCAAAAAAAATATTATCTTTTTTAATATTTTTTGTATTGAATGAAATTCCTGAGAAAAAAGTTTTTTTTTTACTAATATCTATATTGCTAAAATAATTGCCTAATAACATTATTAATTAACTTCCGCGTATTTTGTGGCTAAAATAGGCCCAATCTTTTCTATAATTTGACCAACAACTTCGACCGAAGTCCAACCTGCAGTATTAAAAGGAGTTCCTTTGTATTTTATTCCTGATCCATCTCTATAATTATAAACATATTCACTATTTGTTTTAGGCTCATCCAACATCACAACTAGGCTATACTTAGGATTAGAGGCAGGAAATATGGAAGCAAAGGTATTAATTTTTTTTCTAGAGTATCCACCTTCTAAGATTTTTTCAGCAGTGCCTGTTTTTCCTGCAACTTCATAACCCTCTACATTAGCTAATGTTGCGGTTCCTTCCTTTGTAGTTACAATTTTTCTCAATATTGTGACTAGATTTGTTGAAACATTTTCATCTAAAATTCTATCTCCTCTGGTATATTTTTCTTTTTTTATAAGAGTAGGATTAATCTTAAAACCACCATTAGCGATAGTAGAGTAAGCACTAGTTAATTGTAAAATTGTAGTGGTAATTCCATGTCCATACGAGGTAGTTGCAAGCTTACATTTTCCCCAATTAAAGGATATTGGTTTACCAATTTCCTGTATGTCAAATTGTATTGGTTTAATTAAGTCTAGATCGTTTAAGAATTTTTTATATTTTTCAATCCCAACAGCTTGGCCGATTCTTACCGAACCTATATTGCCTGAACGGATAAGTATTTCTTCAGCAGTTAAGTTAGAGGGAATTTTTTTGTCATATTCACTTATTTTATTTTTTCCACAAATAATACTTTTTTCTAAATTTTTAAATTCAGTATTTGTCTCTATTATCTTTTCATTTAAAGCTGCTGCCAAGGTAAAAGTTTTAAAAACAGAACCTAATTCATAAACACCTTTAGTTGCTCTATTAATATAATTTATATCTGTAATATTTTGTCTTTGATTTGGGTCAAAATCAGGTAACGAAATAATTGATAATATCTCACCATTATTAATATCCATCAAGATTGAGGCACTACCCTTAGTTTTAAATATTTTATTAAACCTTTTTAACTCTTCTCTTATTAGGAACTGAATATCTTTATCGACAGTAAGTTGGATAGATTTATCGTTTTTTTTTAAATCTAAATCTAATGATTTCTCTAACCCAGAAATACCTAAGTTATCGTCATCTATTTGTCCAATTATATGACTAAACAAATTTTTTTGGGGATAAACTCTTATAAGATTTTCATGTGGTTTTATTGATTTATCACCCAACATCATAATTTTCTCATAATTCTCCTCCGAAATTTTTTTTTCAAACCAAAAAAATTTATCTTTTGAAAGTTTAGAATTGATTAATTCAAAATCTTTATCAGGAAAAATATATTTTAAATTAAGTAACAATTTTTTTTTATCTATCGCTTCAACTGGATTTATTCCAATATCTATAGAATTAACTGTTTTTGCTAAAAAATGATTGTTTCGGTCTAAAATATTTGCTCTCTGAATTTTATTAAAAGAACCATAATTTTCTGAGATATTGTAATTTAAATCTCTAGATCCCAGATGAATAAGATGAATACAATAAATTACAGAAATAAGAAAAAAAATAAAAAAAATAAATGCAACTCTATTAAATCTAATATCAAAGTTTTTTTTGTCGCTTTTAAATTTAAATTCTTCATTGTTTTCTTGGAGAATAAACTTCATATTGTTATTTTTCGTTATCTATAATTTTAAAATCGTTTGTAAGAATTTTTTCTCTTGTGAAGTCAATAATTTCAATTTCATTTATACTCTTTTGGGTCAACTTATTTTCAAAATA
>CACHKE010000001.1 GCA_902580335.1 uncultured Pelagibacteraceae bacterium | reverse complement strand
CATATTACAATCAATTTTTATTTTTGTTAAAAGGTTCTTTAATAGTTTTTGCACCAATGTATTTCCATTTCAATGAGACAATATCAATATTCAAATTACTGTTTATTGAAAATGAAAATTTCTATAATTTTTTAGATTTAATAGAGTCTAAAGAGATATTGTTATATTGTATTATTCTATCAACTTTAGCAAACATTCTACTATTTACAAAAAATTTTGAGCTAAAGAAATTCACAATATTTTTAGATTATTTTTCAATTATAATAATAAATTATTATTTTTCTCCATTAGTAGCTTTTACAATTTATTTCTGCTTTTTACACTCTGTAAGACATAGTATTTCATTAATGTCTGAATTAGACCGGAATGATCTTAGTAATGGATTTAAAATCTTTATAAAAAAGGCTTTGCCACTAACAATTATTACAGCTATTTTTTGTATAATTGGCCTTTATTTACTAAATAATACTTACAATTTAGAAAGTTCAATTCTTAAAATTATATTTATAGGTTTGGCGTCTTTAACCTTTCCACATATATTGCTTGAGTATTTGATTGAAAAAAATGAAAAATAAACATTTGAAAATATTACTTTCTGCGCCCAGAGGTTTTTGTGCAGGTGTTGAGAGAGCTATAGAAATTGTAGAAAAATCAATCAAAAAATTTGGTGCTCCAGTTTATGTTCGCCATGAAATTGTGCATAATAAATATGTTGTAGACGATTTAAAAAATAAGGGTGCCATCTTTGTTGAGGAGCTCGAGGAGATAGAAGATAAAACAAGGCCAGTTATTTTTTCTGCACATGGTGTTCCAAAAAAAATACCAGAAGATGCTAAAAACTATAACATGACTTATATAGATGCTACATGTCCATTGGTATCCAAAGTACATAGAGCAGCGGAAAATTTACATAAAGCTGGGTATCATTTAATTTTGATAGGACATCAAAATCACCCTGAAGTAATCGGTACCATGGGTCAATTACCAGAAGGATCAATTGATCTTGTTCAAAATGAGGATGAGGCCAAAAAATATAAACCTGACAACAACAAAAAAATTTCATATGTAACCCAAACAACGCTATCAGTAGATGATACAAAAGATATAATTCAAATTTTAAAAAATAGATTTCCTAATATAAAAGAACCAGTGAAAGAAGATATTTGTTACGCCACAACGAATAGACAATTGGCTGTAAAAAATATTGCAAAAAAATGTGATTTATTTTTTGTAATTGGGAGTAGAAATTCATCTAATTCAGTTAGATTAGTAGAAGTTGCAAAAAAATCTGGCTGCTCTAACTCGCTATTAATTCATTCACAAAGTGAAATACCATTCGATTTAATTAAAAATTCCAATACAATTGGTATTTCCTCTGGGGCTTCTGCGCCTGAAATTTTAGTCGATAACTTTATAAAAGAATTAAAAAATAAATTTACAGTCAGTATAGATGAAGTAGAAATAATTAAAGAAAATGTTGTTTTCAAATCACCGAAAAAATTAAACTAAAATGGCTGTATATACGAAAATAAGTAAAAAAGACATTTCTTTTATTAATAGAAAATTTTATATAGAAAAAATTTTAGAATTTAAAGGTATAAAACAAGGAATTGAAAATACAAACTATTTACTAAAATCAAAGAATAAAAAATTTATACTAACAATTTTCGAAAAAAGAGTATCAAAAAAAGAATTGCCTTTTTTTATGAATTTGATGGATAAATTGAATAAATCAAAAATAAATTGCCCAAAGCCAGAAACAAAAAAAGATGGTGGGTATTTAATTAATTTAAAAAATAAAGCTGCATGCATAGTTTCCTTTCTCAATGGAAAAGATAAAAAATCACTTAATTTTAAAAACTGTTATGACATTGGCAAAATGATTGCTGAAATGCACCAATCTACAAAAAAAATGAATCTTACTAGAAAAAACTCTATGGGTGTTAGAAATTTAAATCCATTACTGAAAAGTATAAGATTTAAGTCAAAAAAATTTACTAATGTAGAAAAATTTTTAAAAAATAATTTTAAAGATATTAAAACGAAATGGCCTAAAAATTTACCGAACGGGGTAATTCATGGAGATTTGTTTATCGATAATATCTTTTTTAAAAATAATAAATTATCAGGGGTAATCGATTTTTATTTTGCAGCTAATGACTATTTCATGTATGAAATCGCAATTTGTGTAAATGCACTATGTTTTGATAAAAAAAAATCAAAGTTTGTGTTGAACAAAAAGAAAGTCAAAAATTTAATAAATGGTTATGAAAAAATTAGGAAAATCTCACTTAAAGAAAAAAAATCATTAAATATTTTATGTCGTGGTGCTGCAATTAGATATTTTATGACTAGACTTTATGACTATTCAAATACTCCTAAGACAGCATTAATTAAAATAAAAGATCCAAGAGAATATTATCAAAAGCTTGTAATACACAATAATTTAAAAACTTATAAAGATTATTTGAATTAATGATTAAAATATATACTGATGGTTCATGCATTGGCAATCCGGGTCAAGGTGGCTGGGCAGCAATAATATTAGATGAGGGGGAAAAAACTGAAATAAAAGGAAGTAAAAAAGATACTACAAATAATCAAATGGAATTATTAGCGCCTATAGAGGCGCTTAAGAAAATTCCAAAAGGAAGCAAAGTTCAAATTTTTACTGACTCTAAATATGTTAAGTCTGGAATAACAGAGTGGATACACAATTGGAAAAGAAATGGATGGAAAACTACAAATAAAAAAGAGGTGAGTAATAAAGAACTTTGGACAGAATTGGACCAACTAAATAGTGAATTTGAAATAAGTTGGAACTGGGTAAAAGCGCATTCAACAGATAAATTAAATAACGAAGTGGATTTACTTGCTAGAGATGCTGCAAATTTATAGTAGATTGTTCAATAAGTTTTCTGCAGAAGTTAAGCCGCATTCTTTGGTCTCTTCTTCTTCATGAATTTTAATAACTGTAAAATTTTCAATAACCATCAAATAACGATTTGATCTAATTCCCATCCCTTTTGCATTTCGATCAACTTCCGCACCGATTGCTTTCGTAAATACTAAATATGGATCAGATAACATTTTAATTTTATCTCCAGTATTATTAATCTCTCCCCAGCCATTCATTACATAAGGGTCATTAACTGATAAACAAAATATATTTTCTATTCCTTTTGCTTTGATTTTATCTGCATTTACTACAAAACCTGGTAAGTGAAGTTTGGAGCAAGTTGATGTAAATGCTCCAGGTAAACCAAACAAAACAATTTTTCCATTACCTATGATTTCTCTTAAGTTACTTTTTTGAGGCTCTCCATCAATAAGTTGAAAAATCTCCGTATCTGGAAGTTGATCTTTTATTTTAATTTTCATATCGAACTCATTACATATTTTTTAACTTTTTCAATATTATTTGAGAGAAGTTCAAATTTTTCTTTTCTGTCATAAACATATTGAAGACTTTCGGGTAAATTTTCAGTTTTTGATATTGCATCTTCTATTGCCTTTGGAAATTTACAGGGGTGTGCAGTTGATAATACAACGCAATTTTTTTCTAATCCTAATTTTCTAACAGCACCAATACCTACTGCGGTATGCGGATCAACTACCATCTGATGTTCATCATTGATAGTTTTTATCATTCCAACAGTTTCGTTTTCATCAAGCATCTCAGATACAAAATTCTTTTTGATTTTATCTAAATCGTTTTTATCAATTTTATAGGTATTATTTTTTATTTCAGTCATTACACCTTTTGTAACTTCTGAGTTACAATCTTTTACATCATATAAAAGCCTCTCAAAATTACTTGCTATTTGAATATCCATACTTGGAGTATTTGTTTCCTCAACTTTCTTTTGACTATAATCGCCGCCTGATATGGCTCTATGAAGTATGTCATTTTTATTTGTAGCTACGATTAGCTTATCAATTGGAAGGCCTAATTTTTTTGCTAAGTATCCAGCATATATATCACCAAAGTTTCCTGTTGGAACAGAAAAGGATAAAGGCTGACCATTTCCAACTTTAAAGAAAGCGTAAAAATAATACACCGATTGAGCAATAATTCTTGCCCAATTAATTGAATTTACCCCTGACATATTAATCGCTTTTGAAAATTTTTCGTCATTGAACATTGCTTTTACTAGATTTTGACAGTCATCAAAGTTGCCCTCTACTGCAATATTAAATACGTTATTCTCCTCATGTATTGTCATTAACCTTCTTTGCACAGGTGAAATTTTATTATTTGGGTGTAATACAAAAACATTTAAATTGTTTTTTCCTTTTAAAGCATCGATTGCAGCTGCACCAGTATCACCTGAGGTTGCTACTATTATATTAATTTTTTTTTGATCACGGTCTAAATGGTATTGATAAAAATTACCAATCAGTTGCATTGCGATATCTTTAAAAGCAAGTGTGGGTCCATGAAATAGTTCTAATACTTTTAGATTTCCGAGATTAGAAATTTTAACAACATCGTCAGATCTAAAATTTGAATATGATTTTGAAATCATAGTGATTAGATCATCTTTGGACATGAAATCTCCTATAAATGGGTAAATTATTTCAGCAGCTAAATCATTGTAACTAAGATTTTTTAGATTATCTAATTCTTCCTTATGAAATTGTTTAATTGATTTAGGAACAAATAGTCCTCCATCATCTGCCAATCCTTTGAGGAAAACATCTTTAAACGTAAAGTTTTTTTGATTATTTCTTGTACTAATGTAATTCATTTAATAATTCTTTTTTCTAAAATATAAATATAGCAAAAGAATTGAAAGCGCTAATGAAAACCAAGTAATAGCGTATTTTTGATGATTATTAGAAATATTTGCGGTAATTTTTTTTGGTCTAGGTAACTGATAATTTCCGTCTAAATAAATAATATATTTAGAAAAATTTTTTCCTGTAAATTTAAAGATATCTTCCCTATTTAAACTAAACCAGTAATTTTCATCTAAATCATTGTCTGGTTTAAAGATATTTTTTACACCTTGTAGTTTTAGGGTTCCAATAATATTTTTTTGATCAAATACATTTATTTCCTGAGTACCTTTCTTTTCAAATGGTATCCAGCCTCTATTTATTAAATAATTTTCATCTCCAATGATAATTGGATTTATTACTTCAAACCCTGGGGTACCAGAGTCGTTTAAATTATATAAATAAATTTGCTTATCAAAATCTATAGACCCTGAAGTTTTAATTTTAAGAAAATTTTCTTTGTTTGATTGAGCTAATTCCACCGGTGGTTTTTTTAATGAATTTTCAATCTCTAAAATTAAATTATTTTTCCAATTTAGACGGATAAGTTGCCATGTGCCCAGTCCAATAAAAACAAGAATAAAGAAAATTATAAAAACAGAAAATAAAAACTTATGTTTCAAGGATCAACTTAACTTCCCCAAATATAAATTGCTGCAAACAAAAATAGCCACACAACGTCAACAAAATGCCAATACCATGCAGCCGCTTCAAAACCAAAATGATGGTCCTTAGTAAAATGTCCCAATTTCCCTCGCCATAAACACACTGCTAAGAAAATTGTTCCAACAATAACATGGAATCCATGAAAGCCTGTTGCCATATAAAAAACAGAACCATAAATATGATCTGAAAATGCAAATGTAGCATGATGATATTCATATGCTTGAAGTGCTGTAAAAAATACTCCAAGTATTACTGTTAAAACTAATCCTTGTATAAAACCTTTTCTATCACCTTCTAACAATGAATGGTGAGACCAAGTAACTGTTGTGCCAGATAGTAGTAAAACTAATGTGTTGATTAAAGGGATATCCCAAGGATCAAAAGTCACAATATCTTTAGGTGGCCATACGTTTCCTACAAAATCATTTGGGAAAAGACTAACGTCAAAGTAAGCCCAAAACCAAGCAACAAAAAACATTACCTCAGATGCGATAAATAAAGTCATTCCATAACGGTGATGAATTTGAACTACTGGGGTATGATGACCTTGATGTTCTGCTTCAATGACCACATCTCTGAACCACATATATGCGCCATAAATTAAAAGAGCTAATCCAAGATACATTCCCCATGAAACATCTGAATGCATATAATACACGGCACCTATAGCTAATACTAAGCAAGAGAACGAAACGTAAATAGGCCAAGGACTTGGATCTACTAAGTGATAATCATGTTTTTTTTCAGCTGACATTTTTTTGAATTATGATTGTTTATAATAATCTGTCGAGAAAAAAGTATACGACATAGTCACATCTTCTAGGTTTTTGACACTTGGATCATTAATCATTTCGGGGTCTAGATAAAAAGTCATTACATAAGTGGCTTTTTCTCCTGCCTTTAATTCTTGTTTTTCAAAACAAAAACAGCCAAGTTTACTATAATATTTCCCAAAACTTGCTGGTGATACGTTAAAACTTGCTACACCAGCAGTTGGTTCGCTACTATAATTTTCAACTTCAAACTCTATTTTATTAACTTGGCCAACTTTCACATCCATAACATTCGATTTTGCTTTAAAATCCCAAGGTAAATTATTCACATTAGTATCAAATCTAACGCTCACAACTTTGTTTAGAACTATTTTAGGAGCACTGTTTGAAATTTGAGTAGTACCTCCAAAACCCGTTACTTTACAAAATAAATCATATAAAGGTACTGCAGCGTAGGATAGACCTAACATAAAAACAAATATCCCTATTAGAACTAATGGTGTAAGATTTTTTTTTTGTATCATATTGCTCTATCAAAAACTCCAGTATTATATAATGTAAATAAAAAAAGAAAAATCATGAAAGCAATAATCGCTAAGGCTGTCTTGATATTTTTTTTCTTAGTTTTTTTATCTGGTATAATCATAAAATCTTATCTATCAGAAAAAGCACAAAAACCAAAAATAAATATAAAATAGAATAGCCAAATATTGATTTAGCTTTTTTTGCGCTAAATTTATTTTTTTTAAATTTATAAAGATCGAAACATAGATAATTGTAATAAATAGTTAATAACAATGACGGAATAAGAAAAACAAGACCAACAAAGTTGATTACATATGGAAAAATTATCACTGGAAGCATTATCAAAGAGTAGACAAAAATATTTAATTTAGTGCTCTCTATCCCATTTGTTAGGGGAAGCATGGGTATATTAGCTTTTTTATAATCTTCTGATTTATATAAGCTTAATGCCCAAAAATGAGATGGCGTCCAAAAGAAAATAATTAAAAAAAATACAAGAGGTTCAAGAGATAAAGATCCTGTAGCAATAGTCCAGCCTATAACGGGAGGAAGAGCTCCAGCCGCACCACCAATAACAATATTCTGTGAGGTTCTTTTTTTTAGCCAAATTGTATAAATTAAAACATAAAATATAATAGTAAAAAGTAATATTCCTGCAGATACTCGATTTGTAAAATAATCTAGTGCAACTACTGAAATAACCGATAAAGTTATTCCAAATATAAGAGCCTGATTTTTATTAACTTTACCTGTTGGTATTGGTCTTAGGCAAGTTCTACTCATTAAAGCATCAAGGTCGGATTCATACCACATGTTTAAAGCTCCTGCTGCTCCCGCACCCATTGAAACTAGTAATATTCCAACTATTGCATCTTGAGTTGAAACCATAGTTGGGGCTGTTAATAATCCAACCGCACAAGTAAATATCACAAGCGACATTACTCTTGGTTTCATCAATTTAAATAATTCAGAAAAATTTAGTAGGTCTTCCTGAGACAGATTATCTTTTTTTAATTTTGAACTACTCATCAATTTTAAAGCTTTTAATCCTAGCTATGAGATTTCCCAGTCTCTTGATCATCTACAAACTTTGGTAATTCATCAAAAGTATGAAAATTTGGTGGGGATGGAACTGTCCACTCTAAAGTTGTTGCCCCTTCTCCCCAAGGATTCTGAGCTGCTGCTTTCTTTTTTGCAAAAGCATAAATCAAATTTACAAAAAATACAGCTAATCCAGCTACTGCTATATAAGATCCTATTGAAGAAATATAGTTCCAACCTGCAAACGCATCTGGATAATCAGCATATCTTCTAGGCATACCTGCTAATCCTAAAAAATGTTGTGGAAAGAAAATTAAATTTACACCTATAAAAGTTAACCAAAAATGTAATTGACCTAGCCACTCTGAATATTCGTAACCAGACATTTTTGAAAACCAATAATAGAAACCAGCAAATATTGCAAATACAGCTCCTAACGAGAGAACATAATGAAAGTGAGCCACTACATAATAAGTGTCGTGCATTGCAGTATCTACTCCTGCATTTGCTAAAACTACTCCTGTCACTCCGCCAACTGTAAACATAAAGATAAAACCTAGTGCCCACATCATTGGGGTTTTAAATGAGATCGATCCTCCCCACATTGTTGCTATCCAAGAAAAGATTTTTATTCCAGTAGGAACAGCAATAATCATGGTAGCTGCCAAGAAATAAGCTTTTGTATCTGTACTTAATCCAACAGTATACATATGGTGTGCCCAAACTACGAAGCCAACTATTCCAATTGCAACCATTGCATAAGCCATACCTAAATAACCAAAAACTGGTTTCCTTGAAAATGTTGAAACAATATGACTAATCATTCCAAATCCTGGTAGAATTAGAATATAAACTTCTGGATGACCAAAGAACCAAAATAAATGTTGAAACAACACCGGGTCTCCTCCAGTTTGAGCTTCAAAAAAAGCAGTTCCAAAATTCCTATCAGTTAATAACATTGTTATCGCTCCTGCTAGAACTGGTAAAGACAATAACAATAAAAAAGCTGTTACTAGAATTGACCAAGCAAATAACGGCATCTTGTGTAAAGTCATTCCAGGAGTTCTCATATTTAGAATTGTTGTTATAAAATTAACTGCTCCTAAAATTGATGAAGCACCAGCTAAGTGTAAACTTAAAATCGCTAAATCCATTGCTGGTCCTGGTTGACCAGCTTTTGACGACAAAGGAGGATATATTGTCCATCCACCTCCAACTCCAGTTTGACCTGGAGGGCCATCAGCAAAAATTGACAATATCAATAATGTTAATGAAACGGGTAATAACCAAAAAGAAATATTATTCATTCTCGGGAATGCCATATCTGGTGCACCAATCATAATTGGAACAAACCAATTTCCAAAGCCACCAATCATGGCTGGCATTACCATAAAGAAAATCATTATCAATCCGTGACCTGTCACTAACACATTATACAAATGATAATTTCCATCCAAAATTCCATCTCCTGGATGCATCAATTCCATTCTCATTAAAACTGAAAATGCAGTTCCAATAACTCCTGCAACGATTGCAAAAATTAAATACATTGTTCCTATGTCTTTATGATTTGTAGAATAAGCCCAACGTTTCCAACCTGTTGGTGTATGATGATCGTCGTGTGATGTTGTTTGTGTATACATATTTATTTACTCACTAATTTAAGATTATTATTTTCTATTTCTTCTTTTGCAAATTTTTCTTTTGCCTCAGATAACCAATCTTCATACTCCTCTTCAGTCACAACTTTAACAGTAATTGGCATGAATGCATGCTTAATACCACAGAGTTCAGAGCATTGACCGTAATAAGTTCCTACTTTTTCAGCTTTAAACCACGTCTCGTTGATTCTACCAGGAACGGCATCTCTTTTAACACCAAAGGATGGTAGGGCCCAAGCATGCAATACATCGTTCGCAGTTATTAAAACTTTTACAACTTTATTTACTGGTACAACAACTTCGTTATCCACTGCTAGAAGTCTAGGTTGATCAGGTCTTAGATCTTTATCTTCAACCATGTAAGATTCGAAAATAATATTTTCATCAGGATATTCATATCCCCAATACCACTGATAACCAATTGCTTTAATAGTTAAATCTGCTTTTGGTATTGCATCTTGTTTGTATAAAATTTTAAATGAGGGAACAGCAATTACAATTAAAATTAAACATGGTATTAGTGTCCATAAAACTTCAACTGCAACGTTATGAGTTCTTTTAGATGGATTTGGATTTGCTGAAGCTCTAAACCTTACACACGCGTATAACATTAAAAATAAAACAAATACACTAATTGCAATTATTATTGGTAATAATAGATAATCATGAAAAGCAACTATCTCTCTCATTGACTCTGAAGCAGCTTTTTGAAAACCTAATTGCCAGTCAACAGGCTGGTTAGCAAAAGCTTTTTGCGATATGAAAAGCGATGAAAATATAAATAAAATTTTTTTCATTTTTAATAGCTATATAAAGCTCTTTTATAAAAATTACACTTTAGTTTTCGCGACAATTTATCAATTAATCACATAATTTACGATCGAAATTGCAGATATGACTGCGGTTTCTGACCTTAAAATATTCTCATTAATTTTAATAGGTTGAACGCCCTTAAAAGAGAGAATCTTCTCTCTTTCATTCTCTGAAAAATCTCCCTCTGGACCTATGATTATACAAACAGGTTTATCTGTAAATTTTGATTTATCAACTTTATTAATGTTAGAATTTAAATCTGTAAAAATTAGATCCATGGAATTTTTTTTTAGAAAACTATTTAAATCTTGAGCCTCTTCAATTGTTGGCACATAGATACGGTTTGATTGTTCACTGGCCTCAATTACAATTTTTTCTAAGCGATCTTTGTTAATTTTTCTAACCACTGTTCTATCAAATATAATCGGTAAAAATTTTGTAACTCCAAGCTCTGTTGATTTTTGCAGCATAAAATTCTGATAGTTTGATTTAATAGGAGAAAACGCCAACCATAATTCTCTGGTAATCTCTTTCTGTCTTAGTTGTTTTGTTATTTTAAATTCAACAGTATTTTTAGATATTCCTAAAATTTTTGCTTCCCATTCTCCCTCTTTATTAAATAAAGAGAAAACCTCATTTTCTTTTACTCTCATTACTTTGCTTAAATAATGTGATTGATCCTTATCGAGTTTATCAATCATGTTTGCTGATAAAGTATCAGAAAAAAATAATCTAATATTACTCATTTGTGTTAAGTTAATTTATGAAAAATATTAAAGCAATAATTTTTGATGCTTATGGCACACTGTTTGACGTAAATTCTGCTGCAGAAAAATGTAAAGATAAAATTGGAGATAAATGGGAGGATTTTGCAAACTTTTGGAGAACTACTCAACTAGAGTACACTTGGCTTAGAAGTTTAATGAAAAGACATAAAGACTTTTGGCAAATTACTGAAGACAGCTTAGATAAATCAATGAAGATCTTTAATATAGACGCTTCAATGAAAAATGAATTATTGAATTTGTATAAAGTTCTTTCACCTTTTAAGGAGGTTCCAGAAACTCTCAAAAAATTAAAAGAAAAAAATTTTAAATTAGCTATACTTTCAAACGGAACTCCATCTCTCTTAAAAGAGTTAGTTGAGAGGAATAATTTAGATAAACTGCTCGATGATCTATTTTCAATAGAGGAAGTTGGAATTTATAAACCAGATTTTAAAGTTTATGACTTGCCTGTTAAAAAATACAAAATTAAAAGGAATGAAGTTGCTTTCTTAAGTGCAAACACGTGGGATGTTTCAGGGGGAGGGAATTATGGTTATCATTCTATTTGGGTAAACCGTAATAAGAATATCTTTGACAATCTTGATTACAAACCTAATAATCAAGTAAAAAATTTAAGCGAGCTTGTTGATTTAATTTAAATAAAAAAGTTAGATAATATGAATAAAGGACAAAGTGCTGGGGATAGCGCATTAGCTATAGAGGTTGAACAGGGAAAATCTTATTACTGGTGTAGTTGTGGTAAAAGTTCTAAGCAGCCATTTTGTGATGGTTCGCACAAAGGAACAGAAATTAAACCCTTGGTATATAAATCTGAATTAACAAAAAGAGTATTTTTTTGTGCATGTAAACAAACAAATGATCAACCTTTTTGTGATGGCTCACATAACAAAAAGTAATATTGCAAATCAAAATAGAACTACTATTTTAATTAGATGAAAAATATTGAAGTATATAAAATTATCGATCCTATTCCAGCATCAGATGGGGCTGGAGTTAAATTAAAAAGAAGTATTGGTGTTGAACCAAATTATTTTGATCCTTTTTTAATGCTAGATGAATTTGGTTCAGAAAATAGTGAAGATTATATTGCTGGGTTTCCTCCACATCCACATAGAGGAATTGAAACGGTCACCTATATGCTTGCTGGTGACTTTGAGCATGAAGATAGTACTGGCGGAAAAGGTAGAATGACTGCTGGTGATGTTCAATGGATGAAAACAGGAAGTGGAATTATTCATTCTGAAATGCCTGCTATGAAAGAAGGAAAACTTCATGGGTTTCAATTATGGATAAATATGCCAGCAAAATTAAAAATGAGTAAACCAGAATATATTTATATTGATGCAGATAAAATGAGTGTTCACAAAGATGGTGATAAGCAAGTAAAAGTAATTGCAGGTAAATTTCAAAAAGCTGAGGGTCCAGTTAAAGGACATAATGTCGAACCGGTTTATTTTGATGTTGAATTAAATAAAAACAAAAATTTTAAATTTAGTATTCCCTCTTCACACAATACATTTATCTATCTCATAAAAGGTGAAATAAAAATTGGTGAAAAAGAACATGAAAAAGTCAAGGATAGTACTTTGATCTTGCTATCGAAAGGTGAGGATTTAAAAGTCAAAGCGCAATCTGATGCAAAATTCTTAGTTATTTCAGGCAAACCAATTAATGAAGAAATAGCTAGAGGTGGACCATTTGTAATGAACACTAAAGCAGAAATCTTGCAAGCTGTTCAAGATTATCATAATGGTACATTTGTAAAGTAGATAATGAAATCAGTTCAAATAGATAAATTTGGTGGACCAGAGGTTTTGGTTTTAAAAGATGTAGAATTAGAGAAGCCTGGACCAAAAGAGGTGTTAATTAAAAATTTATCAATTGGTTTGAATTTTATAGATATTTATCATCGAACAGGCCTTTATCCTATCCCATTACCTAGCGGTATTGGACTTGAAGCTTGTGGAGTAATTGAAGAAGTTGGATCTGAAGTAAAATTATTTAAAGTTGGTGATAGAGTTACTCATGCATCAATGCCTATCGGTGCTTACTCAGAAAAGCAAATAATGCCTGAGGAAAAATTAGTATCTGTTCCAGACGGAGTCTCTGACGAGGTAGCGTCTTGCATTACATTAAAAGGAATTACTGCAGAATACTTATTACACAGAGCATATCCATTAAAAAAAGGTGATAAAGTTTTATATCATGCTGCGGCAGGTGGACTTGGCCAGATTTTATCTCAATGGGCTAATGCATTAGGTGCTGAAGTTATTGGAACTGTGGGCTCAAAAGCCAAAGAGGACATTGCTAAAAAAAATGGTTGCCATCATGTAATTAATTATTCTGAAAAAAATTTTGTTGAAGAAGTTGAAAAAATTGTTGGTAAAAACGGTATTGATGTTGTTTACGATGGTGTTGGTATCAAAACTTTCAAAGGATCAATCGAAACATTAAAGATTAGAGGAATGATGGTAGCTTTTGGGAATGCATCAGGTTACGTTGATACCATAGATGTTAAAAAAGATATAAACACAAAAGGTCTTTTTTTTACAAGACCATCTATTGCTCACTACACTATAAAAAGAGAAGAGCTTGTAGAGTCTGCAAAAAAAGTTTTTGATGCACTCATATCAAAAAAATTTAATATTGAAATTTCAAAGAAGTATTCACTTCAGGATGCTGCTCAAGCTCATAAAGATCTAGAAGCAAGAATTTTAACTGGTCCAGCAGTTATTATTCCTTAAATTGAATATCCATATCGGAGAGGTGAAGTCTAAGAGCTTTAGTTGAAATTTGAATTTCTATAATAAAAAATATAATTGAAATCATCATTGATAGGCAACATGAACCAAAAATTATTCTTGCTACAAAAAGTTCCTCTAAATAAAGTCCAAAAACTGTCAACATATTAAATAGAAATCCAAAAGCGGCAAATAAGATGCTCAATTTTAAAACACCTATTCTTTTTTCTAAATTTAATAATTGGTCCTTCCATTCAGGTGGAGTGTGCTTTTCAAATACATACTCATCATGAATTTTTCTAATTAGAGAGCTTAGGGTATGAAACCGGTTAGAATAAACTCCCATTATCAATGGGATTGCTGGAAACATTAAGGCTGTTACTGTGTAATCTATATTCATACGAATCAGTTTGATTATCAATCTTGCCTTTGTTATTTACAAGTAAATTCTTATGAACCAAGTAAATCTTTTTTTAGAACTTACAAGACTTAAAAAACCGATTGGCTACATGTTGCTATTTTGGCCATGTGCTTGGGGCTTAACAATCGCTTATGATTTTTCATCAGATTTAAAAATTTATTTTTTTTACTTATCATTATTTTTTTTAGGTTCTGTTTTGATGAGATCCGCAGGTTGTATCGTTAATGATATACTTGACAGAAAATTCGATAAGGAGGTTTTTAGAACAAAAGAAAGACCAATAGCATCTGGAAAAATATCTGTTAAACTTGGCTTACTTTATGCAAGCACCCTATGTTTGTTTGCGTTTATAGTATTGATAAATTTTAATTTTTTCACAATATTAATCGCTCTGGCCTCTATGCCTCTTGCATTTACATATCCGCTAATGAAAAGATTTACATATTGGCCCCAACTATTTTTAGGAATTACATTTAATTACGGATTGTTACTTGGATGGACGTCAATTAATGAAGAAATAAATTTGTTGCCATTTATATTCTATTTAGGTGCCATATTTTGGACATTGGGATACGACACGATATATGGATTTCAAGATATAGAGGATGATGAAATAATAGGAGTAAAATCTACATCAATTAAATTTAAAAAAAATCCAAAAATATTTTTATGTTTCTGCTATTTTTTATTTATCTTTGTTATTGTATTTACAGGTCTAGAATTAAATTTGAATAAATTTTTTTTTATGGGAGTAATTATAGTTTTTATACACTTATTTTTTCAGATAATCACATTTGAGAGACAAAATAAATTAAAATGTCTTAATATTTTCAAAAGCAACAATATTTTAGGACTAATAATTTTAACGAGCATTGTTTTAGGAAAAATTTAATTTAATGACAAACTTAGAAATATTAAAAACACTCTATAATAGATATACTAAAAATCATCTTACAAAGATTTTCATTTCAGTGTTCTTTTCTGCACTTGTGGCTGGCAGCACAGCATTAATCGCCTATTTACTTGACCCAGCTATTGAAAAAATATTTATAGAGAAAGATGAAAAATTAATGGTAATAATCCCTTTCATAATTTTATTCGCATTTGCAGTGAAAGGATCATCACTCTATTTAGCAAAATACATGCTTATTCAAGTTGGTGGCGAAGTTCAAAAAATTTTGCAACTACAGATAATGCAATCAATTTTAAAATCAGGTATTGAAAAGATAAATAAAAAACATTCTGGGAAATTTTTAGGTCACATTAGCCTTGATGCTGGTCTAGTGAAAAAACTCGTAACAGATACAATTCTTTTGGTAACTAAAGATACTTTAACTTTGTTCGCTTTAATAGGTGTCATGTTTTATCAAAATTGGAAATTAGCTCTCTTTGCAATCATAATGATTCCTCTTGCTTCCATAGCAGCAAAATCATTGGGTAAAAGGATAGGTAAAGTTACTACTGAGTCACAAGAGGTTTTTGGATCGTTAAATTCTTTTTTTCTCGAAATAATAAAAAACCATAAAATTATCAAAATCTTTCAAAATGAGGGATATGAAAATAAAAGATTAAATAAAATAATTACTACGTTCAAAGAAAAAGTAGTAAAGATTGAAACTGTTTTAGTAAGAGCTACTCCAATTATGGAAACATTGACTGGTTTGATGATTGGAGGTTTAATTTATTATTCAGGTAATCTAATTGTGAAAGGAGAATTAGAGTTAAATAATTTTTTCTCATTTTTGGCTGCTATGATGCTGGCTTACCAACCAGTTAGATCTTTAGCGACTTTAAACATGGGTATTTTCCAAGGATTATCTGCTGCTAAAAGACTCCTGCCTATAATTGACGAAGATAATGATGATAAAAATAGTCAGAAACATTTAGAGGTAAAAGAAGGCAATATTAGTTTTCAAAATGTAACTTTCAAATATTTAGAAAGTCCTGAAAATGTTTTAAATAAAATCAGTTTAGAAATTAAAAGTGGAGAAATGACTGCTCTTGTCGGACATAGTGGTGCCGGCAAGTCAACTATATTAAATTTAATTCCTAGATTTTATGAACCCTTAAATGGTAATATTTTTTTAGATAAACAACAGATAAATAACTTTTCAATTAAATCTTTAAGAGACCATATATCTTTAGTTAGTCAGGATGTTTCTTTATTTGATGATACAATTAAGAACAACATTAGATATTCAAAATTAAATGCATCAGATGAAGATATAATTGAAGCTGCAAAATTATCAAATTGTGATGATTTTATTCATAAAATGCCAAATGGTTTTGACACTGTTATTGGTGAAAATGGAGTAAGGTTATCTGGAGGAGAAAAACAAAGATTATCAATTGCAAGAGCAATTTTAAAAAAAAGTAAGATAATTTTGTTAGACGAGGCAACTTCATCACTAGACGCTGAGACTGAGGACAAAATTCAAAAAGCAATTAATTATCTCACAAAAAATAAAACAACAATCGTAATCGCTCATAGATTATCTACTATTTTAAATTCTGATAAAATTTATGTAATTGATAGTGGGAAAGTGGTAGCTCAGGGAAGTCACGAGGAACTGATGACTACCTCTTCTATTTATCAAAATTTTTATGATAAACAAATTAGATCCTAATGTTTTATCTGTATAGAATTTTAATTAATATTATATTTTTTTTTTCACCATTTATAATTTTTTATAGGATTATTAAGGGTAAAGAGAATTCTAAAAGATTTCATGAAAAATTAGGTTTTTTTACAAAAAAAAGGAATAAAGGAAAACTAATCTGGTTCCACGGTGCGAGTGTTGGTGAAATTCAAAGTATTATTCCATTGATAGAAAAATTTGAAAAAAATAAAGAAATTAAACAAATATTGATCACATCAAATACTGTAAGTTCATCATATATAATTCAAAATTTAAAATTGAAAAAAACAATACATCAATTTTTTCCAATTGATTGCAATTTTATTTCTAAGAAATTTTTAAATTATTGGAATCCTTCTAAAGCTTTTTTTATAGACTCTGAAATTTGGCCCGTAACTTTAAATAATTTATATAAAAGAAATACACCCATATTTCTTCTTAACGGACGAATTACAAGGAAATCATTTAATAGATGGAAAATTTTTTCTCCATTTGCAAAATTAATCTTTAGTAAATTTGATTTATGCCTCTCATCAAACATTGAAACCAAAAAATATTTAAAAAAACTAGGGGCTAAAAATATCAAAATAATTGGTAATCTAAAATTTAGTCAATCAGAAAATGAAAAAACCAACTTAAATAAAGATCTTGTAAATTTAATTAACTCAAGAAAAACATGGTGTGCATCTAGTACTCACTATAATGAGGAAAAGTTTTGTGGATTTGCACACATAAAATTAAAAAAAAAATTTAAAAATCTACTAACGATAATTATTCCAAGACACATTAATAGAATTAATTCAATTAAGAGAGAACTTAATAATCTAAATCTTAAAGTTCATTTAGATGAACCTAAAAAGAAAATTGACGCTAATGCTGATATTTATTTGGTAAATTCTTATGGAAAAACTAAATTGTTTTACAAAGTTTGTAAAAATATTTTTTTAGGAGGATCATTAATTAAACATGGTGGTCAAAACCCATTGGAAGCAGCTAGATATGGTTGTAAAATTTTGCATGGTCCTAATGTTTCAAATTTTAGAGAAATTTATAAATTTCTAAATAAAAAAAAATTATCAAGAAAAATAAATAATCAAGACCAATTAACAAACTATATTATCAAATATTTCAATTCAAAAAATAACTCTAAAAAAATAATTAAAGATTTATATTTGCTAGGAACTAATATTTTAAATAAAACCTATAAAGAAATTAACAAATGATTTTAAAAAAACCAAAATTTTGGGATTTTAAAAAACCAAATTTTTTTGCATATTTACTTTATCCTTTTACAATATTTGTTGAAATTAATAATATTATCACCAGTCTTTTACCAAAGAAAAAGTTCACTGAAATAAAAACTTTATGTGTTGGAAACTTATATGTTGGAGGAACTGGAAAAACTCCAACTTCGTTATTTTTATATAATCTTTTAAAGAAAATGAATATTAATCCTGTGACTGCAAAAAAATTTTACAAAAATCAAATGGACGAACAAAAATTTCTAAAAGATAATTCAAATTTCATTTCATTTAATGATAGAGAGGAAATAGTAAAAAAAGCTATTGAGATGAAATTTGACATGATAATTTTTGATGATGGGCTTCAAGAAAAATGGATAAATTATGATATAAAGTTTGCTTGTTTTGATAGTGAGAAATGGATTGGAAATGGTCATTTAATACCATCTGGTCCACTAAGAGAAAAAATGAATGCTTTAAAAAACTATCATGGAGTATTTTTAAAAACAGTTAATGAGGACTCAAATTTAGATTATATTTATAATAAGATCAGAGAAATAAATCCAAATATTGAAGTTTTTGAGTCAAATATTAAGATAAAAAATATTAGTAAATTTAATATTGATAAAAGTTATATTATTTTTTCAGGAATTGGAAATCCAGATAACTTTAAAAAGTTATTACTTAAAAATAAATTTAAAATAATTGAAGAAATTACTTTTCCAGATCATTTTAATTATCAAGATAAAGATATTTTAAAAATTATAGATAAAGCAAATTCAAATAATGCAGAAATCATTACAACTGAAAAAGATTTCAAAAGAATTCCTCAAAATTTTAAAGAAAAAATTAATTTCTTAGAAATAAATATGAAAATTAAAGATGAAAATAAACTTATTCAATTTTTAAAAACCAAGATAAATGAAATTAATTAAATATTTTATACAGTTCATTTTTATTATTTTTTTATTTTTATTATTTAAGATTTTAGGACAAAGATTATCTAAATCCTTATCAAGTTTTATTTTCAAAACAATTGGACCCTATTTTAGATCAAAAAAGATTTCACATTCTAATTTAACTATAGCCTTTCCGGAATTAAATGAGAATGAAAAAGACAAGATTGTAAACAGTATGTGGGCTTCTTATGGTAAAATCTTTGCTGAATATATTTTTATAAAAGATTTTAGACAATCCTCTAAATTTTCAAAAAAAATCATTATAGAAAATCAAAATGGCTTAGAAAAAATAAAACAAAAAAATACACCAGTAATTTTCATATCGGGGCATTTCGATAATTTTGAATTAATGGCAATGCACATTGAAAAGTCTGGTATTGATTTAGCTGCAATTTATAGACCTTTGAATAATAAATTTTTAAATCCATTAATGGAAAAAATAAGAAAAAATCATATTTGTAAAAAACAAATTCAAAAAGGAATTTCTGGTACCAAGGAATTGCTTAGAGAGTTCAAAAACGGGACATCTATTGCTTTAATGATTGATCAAAGAGTATCCGAAGGAATTAAATGTGATTTTTTTGGTAAAGAGGCTCTCACAACTACAATACCAGCTCAATTCATCAAAAAATTTAATGCTGAAGTAGTTCCTGTTAATATAGAAAGATTAATAGATGATAATTTTAAAATTAAAATTTTTGATAACATTCAATTTTCTAAAAATGACTCTGTTGAAAAAATTACACTGGAACTCAATAAAATTTTGGAAAAAATGATTATCGCAAAACCAAAACAATGGATTTGGACACATAATAGATGGAAAATATAACAATTTAGGTTTCTGACTCTCTTTTTTGATGAGCTTCTTTATAAGAAAAATAGGCTTCCTGAGTTTCCACATTCCAGTAATTTAAATTATCTAAAGAAATTTTTTTACCTGAGACTGCACATAAAACATGGTCGCCATTTTCAATTATTTTAAAATTATTTGGTAAATATTTTAATTTAGCTAATTTTTTCATGATTTTTAGTTTATATATAACTATATGAAAGTTGGAGTAATAGGAAGCGGTGGGAGAGAGCATGCCATATGTATGTCTTTAAAAAAATCAAAAAATATTGACAAAATTTACTGTTTTCCAGGAAATGCAGGTACTAGCTTTATTGCAGAAAATATTGAGATCGAACTGAATAATTTTGAGAAATTAAGAAGAGTTATAATAGAACTAGGTATAGACATAATAATAGTAGGTCCTGAAAAACCACTGGTAGATGGTATAGTCGACTTCTTAGAACTAAACAAAATTAAAGTATTTGGTCCAGATCGTATTTCTTCACAACTTGAAGGTTCAAAGATTTTCACAAAAAATTTATGTAAAAAATATAATATCCCCACTGCAAAATTTGGTGTCTTCGATTGTATTCAAGACAGTCTTTCATTCTTAAATGAGTGCAAATTTCCTATAGTCGTTAAGGCTGATGGTTTGGCAGCAGGAAAAGGCGTCTATATTTGCGAAAATAATGATCAATCAAAAAAAGCAGTTGAAGAAATTTTCAGGGGTAAATTTGGAGAGGCTAAACAAATTTTAATCGAGGAATTTTTAGAGGGTGAAGAAATGAGTTTTTTTATAATTACTGATGGCATCAGTTATAAAATATTTGGAACTGCACAGGATCATAAACGAGCCTTGGAGGGAGATAAAGGTAAAAACACAGGAGGTATGGGGGCTTACTCACCTTCTCGATTGGAAAGCAAAAAACTAGAAAAAAAAATAATAGAAAAAATAATTGAACCAACATTAAAAGGTTTAAAAGATATAAATAACAAATTTAAGGGTTTTCTTTACGCGGGATTAATGATCCTAGACGGTGAGCCTTTTTTAATTGAATACAACGTAAGAATGGGTGATCCTGAGTGTCAGACGATACTTCCAAGACTCAAAACTGATTTTTTAGACATAATAGTTGCCACTGTTAATGAAGATTTAAAAAATATAAATTTAGAGTGGTTTGAGGAAAAAAGTATTTGCGTTGTTTTAGCCTCAAAGGGGTATCCAGATGAATTTAAAAATAATTTAGAGATAAAAGGCCTTAAAGAAATTAAACTTCAGAATAATGAATACATTTTTCATGCAGGAACTAAAATAAATAATTCAAAAATATACTCCAACGGTGGGAGAGTATTGAATTTTGTTATTAAATCAGGCAATTTAAAAATTGGTAGAGATCAAGCCATTAGTTTAATTACTAAATTAAATTGGCAAAATGGATATTTTAGAAAAGATATTGGTTATAAGATTATATCGTAATGAGAATAATTTCTGGGAGATTTAAAGGTAAAAAGTTATTATTACCTAGGGATGAAAACACTAGACCCCTAAAGGATCTAGTAAAAGAATCAATTTTCAATCTTTTAGAACATTCAAAAAAAGTGAATGTAAATTTAAAAGATTCTACAATCTTAGATTTATTTTCTGGCTCTGGGTCTTTTGGAATAGAATGTTTATCAAGAGATTCAAAACATGTGTGTTTTTTTGAGAATTATGTCGAGGCAATTAAAGTATTAAAAAAAAATTTACTTCTTTTTAAAAATGAAAAAAAATTTCAAATTTTTAAAGATAATTGTTTTGAATATTTTAATTCCGACAAAAAGATAGATAAAAAATTCGATATAATCTTTATAGATCCCCCTTACAAAGAAATAAAAATTAATATGTTAATAGAAAAAATTATTTATAGAAAACTTCTTAAAAAAAATGGTATTTTTATTATTCACAGACATAAAAAAGATAAAATAGTAATAACCGAAAAAATTGACATTCTTGATACTCGAACCTATGGAGTCTCTAAAGTATATTTTGCAAATTAAGTACTTTTTAAAATTTTTTTGGTTTCTATTTTAATGAGTTCAACAGCTGGTTGGTCATAAGGATTTATTTTTAAAGCCTTTGCTAAAAGAATTGTTTCTAAAATAAAATATGTAAATAATTCTCCAAGCGACTCCTCATTTTTTGATTTTATATAAAAGCTTCTAAATGGCATTTTTTTTTTTTTAAAAACTTTTTTTGTTGCTAAAATCTTGGAACGAAGAACGTTCCCCAAATCCTTTTTTTTTAAAAATTTTAACGAACCAGGAATCATATCTTGATTTAACTTTTGGTAATTTTGATCCTTTGTATAAAAAAATGTATAAAAATTATTTTTTTGACCATCTAGATACAACTGCATTAAACTATGATTATCTTTAGGCATGTTCGATATTATTGGAAATATACCATTTCCTTTTTTTCCTAAACTTTCCGCTATTAGTTGCTGATACCATTTTAAAAAATTATCAGCAGTTTCATCATAATTTAGAATTACTGAATTGAATTTTTTTCTCTTTATTAATTCTAGAATATTTGAAACATTAATTATTAGTGAATTTAAAAATTTCCTATTAGCCACTAAATTATCAAACTTTTTAAATTTACTTGAGTCCAAACCCATTAATTCTGCTGGCAACATTCCAACCTCTGATAATACTGAATATCTTCCACCTATAAAATTATTATGATCAATAATGTCTGCTTTTAGCTTCATGCTCATTTCTCTTAAGATGCTCTCTTTATTATCTGAAACTAAGATATTCCTGTCATTTTTTTTAACATATAAATTAGAATTAACAATTGTCTCCAATGTGTTTCCAGATTTTGAAATTATTAAATTTAGATATTTTTTTTTCGGAAATTTTAATTTTTGGTTTAGATTAGCAAGAAAATAAAAATTTTTATTAATTTTATGACTTAAAAAATCATAAATTGCCATTGCTCCTAAAGACGACCCACCCATACCAAAAATTCTGACATCTTTGTATTTTTTTAACTTTTGAATAGATTTTTTTGTATAACTATATTTATAACTTTTTGATAAAGAGTTTATAATTTCATTTTTTGAAAAAATTAATTCCTTTAAATATTTTTTTAATTTTAAATTTGCTTTCTTATTTGCAAAGTTTTCAGAGGAAAAATTTTTAGTCAACATTATTGTTTTTGAATTTTTTCTGAAATAATTTCCTTTATATTTGATTTTGGGGAATTTTGATTGTTATATTCCTTGGAACTATTTTGGTCTCCATCAAATACAGACTTTATATTAACATCCTCATCAACTGTCTCAGGTTGTTCATTAGGTTTTGGTAATTTAGTAAAGTCCGGAGGTAAAACTAAAGGATCTTTTTTTTCTATTAAAAATTCTTCACCTGAAGTAGCTTTTTTTTTTAATTGAAAGCCCCCGCAAGAAATTAAAAATGAGAATACTGCAAAAATTAAAATTATATTATAAATAAATCTCATTTAATTTTTCTACCAAACATTTCAAAACTTATTAAAAAAATTATGCCTATAGTAATGAATATATCAGCAACATTAAATATAAACCAATGAAAATTGTTAATATGAATATCTATAAAATCTGGCACTGCAGAATAAAATATTCTATCAAAAATATTTCCGAGAGAACCTCCAATAATCATTACATAACTTAACCTCTCAAATCCCTTGGATCTAAACATTAGCCAGATAATAACTGCAGTTATTACGCAAATAATGATTGTCAGAAAATTATAATATAATTTTTCATCAAAAGAAAATAAGCCAAAAGCAATACCTTCATTCCAAATCAAATTAAAATTTAAAAAAGATGTAACATTAATCCCATATTGTTCATAAGTTTTTGGAGAACTTATGATCAATAATTTACTTACTCGATCGATTAAAAAAATAAAAATAATTATAGAAAAGTCTATTAAATGTTTTTTAAACATTTTATTTACAATTCGGTCTTTCACACGGTGCGCTTCTGATTTTCCAACATATTGGACATTTTTCACCTGTCGCTTTGCTTGTCTCTACAATTATCTCATTTGTATCACCATTCTCGATTTTGACTGAAGAAGTTATACAAAGTTCTGAAAGGTCAATATTTTTCAAAAACTTCTGGCTCTCATTATTTAATTTAACAATTAATGCTGCCTCCAAACTAGATCCTATAACTTTACTAGCTCGTTTTTGCTCAATACTAAGATTACAGATATCTCTTATTTTGATTAATTGTTGCCATTTAGAATTGAGATTAAAATTATCAAATTTTTCAGGAAAATTTAAAAATTTTTCAAGATGAATACTTTTTTTGTTTTTTGAAATAAGTTGATAAATCTCTTCAGTTGTAAAAGATAAGATTGGTGCAAACCATCTTATTAAAGAATTAAGAATAACATTTAACAATATAAGTGTAGATTTTCTTTTTTCAGAATTTATTGGATCACAATACAAAGTATCTTTCCTTATATCGAAATAAAAAGCAGATAAGTCTACGGTGCAAAAATTTAATAATTCTTTATACAAATTATGAAAATCATAATCTTTGAAATATTTATTAAATTTAGAATTTAAATTGTAAATTTTATGAAGCATAAATTGCTCTAATTCTGGTAAGTCTTCAATTTTAATTTTTTCTAGATTTAGTTCTTCAAAATTATCATTAAGATTTCCAAGCAAATATCTAAATGTATTTCTTATTTTTCTATAGGACTCAGCATGCTGATCTAGTATTGAATAGTCTATTCGAAGATCCTCAGCATAATTTGAAGAGGCAACCCAAATTCTAAGTATATCAGCTCCATATTTTTTTAAGATATCTTCGGGCGCAATTACATTTCCCAAAGATTTTGACATTTTTAAACCTTTGCCATCAACTACAAAACCATGAGAAAGAATAGACTCAAAAGGTGCACGATCTCTTGTTCCACATGACTCTAAAAGAGATGAATGAAACCAGCCTCTATGTTGGTCAGAGCCCTCAAGATACATAGATGCAGGCCACTTTAAATCTTTTCTTTTTTCCAAAACAAATGAATGTGTAGATCCACTATCAAACCATACCTCTACGATATCACTTAACTTTTCAAAATCCTTAGCTTTATATTTTTTTCCAAGAAATTTTTGTGGATTATCCGAAAACCAACAATCAGATCCCTCTTTTTCATAAATTTTTGCAATATTATCAAAAACCTCATCATCAACTAAAATTTTACTTGTCTTCTTGTTAATAAAAATAGGTAATGGAACTCCCCATACTCTTTGTCTTGAAACGCACCAATCAGGTCTTGTTTCAATCATCGATTTTAATCTTTCTTTTCCTTTGCTAGGATAAAAATTTGTTTCATCAATGGCCTTTAATGCTTTGCTTCTAAGCTTATGACTATCCATAGAAATAAACCATTGAGGTGTTGCTCTGTGAACTAATGGTGCTTTTGACCTCCATGAATGAGGATATGAGTGAACAAGTTCACCACTTGATAATAATTTTTTTTGGTCTTTTAATTTTTCAATCACAATTGAATTAGATTTAAAAATATGTATCCCTTCAAAAAGGGCTACATTTTTTGTATATTTTCCATCGCCATCAACTGTTTCAATTGCTTTAATTCCATTATTCATACACAAATTAAAATCATCAGGACCATGACTTGGCGCACAATGAACAATTCCAGTACCTTGTTCTGTAGTAACAAAACTTGCTTGCAGCATAGGTACGTCATATTCATAACCAAGTTTTAAAAAAGGGTGATTGCATATTGTCCCTTTTAAATCTTTACCCTTGAAATTTTTCAATTTTTTGAAACTTTGAATTTTAGTATCTTTTATAACTGAATCTATTAATGCATCTGCAATTACAATTTTTTTATTTTTAAAGTCTCCATCGTCATTTAACTCAATTAGCAAATATTCTAAGCTTTCATTGAAAGCTAATGCTTTATTGGCCGGAATAGTCCATGGGGTAGTTGTCCAAATTACTATTTCACTATCATTTAATTCTTTGATGTTTGAAGATTTTACGGGAAAAGATGCATATATAGTATCTGATTTATGATCTTGGTATTCAACCTCTGCATCTGCTAAAGCTGTTTTTTCAACAGTTGACCACAAAACAGGTTTAAAACCTCTATATAAACTTCCTTCTTTTAAAAATTTACCTAATTCTCTTACTATTTGAGCTTCAGCATCAAAGCTCATTGTAGAATAATAATTATCCCAATCTCCTACAACTCCTAACCTTTTAAATTGTTCTTTATGAATATCTATCCATTTTTCTGCAAAGGCTCTGCACTCTTTTCTAAATTCAACGATTGGTACTTCATTTTTGTTTTTTTTATTTTTTTTGTATTGTTCTTCAATTTTCCATTCTATTGGCAATCCATGACAGTCCCATCCAGGAACATAGACAGAGTCTTTTCCATCCATTTGATGAAACCTCACAATTATATCTTTAAGAATTTTATTTAAAGCTGTTCCCATGTGTATATTGCCATTCGCATAGGGAGGACCATCGTGAAGAACAAATTTTTCTTCTCCTTTCCTCGATTTTCTTAATTCATCATAAAGATTTATTTTTTGCCAAAATTTTAAAATTTCTGGTTCTCGTGTTGGCAAGTTTGCTTTCATAGAAAAAGCAGTTTTAGGGAGATTAATTTGGGATTTGCTCATTTTATTTTTTTGCTATCAATAAATCAGTTTTAATTTGTCTTCTAAGCTGTTTAACATTTTTAAATTTTTTTTCTTTTCTAATAAATTTTTTAAACTCTACTGTTAAATACTTATTATAAAGATTTCCAGAAAAATTAAATAGATGAACCTCTAATAATAATTTTTTTCCATTAAATGTTGGACGATAGCCTAAATTAGCAATTCCTTTTAAGTAGTTGTTTTGATCACTCCTTTTTACTTTTACCGCGTATACGCCCGGGCAGGCTAAAACATAATTTTTGATATCAATATTTGCAGTTGGGAAACCAATTTTTTTTCCTATTTGTCTTCCCTTTTGAACTTTTCCGACAATTGACCAATTTCTATTCAAAATTTTATTGGCTTTTTCTAATCTTCCTTTTTGTAAAAGTTTTCTAATTAATGATGAAGATGCTATTTTCTTATTGGTTAACAAAGGTTGTGGTTTTACCACCTTATAACCACACATCCTCTCAAATTTAATCAATTGTCTAACGTCACCTTCTCTCTTATTCCCAAATCTAAAATTATTACTTACAAAAATGAATTTTGGTTTTAACTTTTTACCTAATATTTCTTTAATGAAAATTAAAGATTTTATTTTTGAAAATTTTCTATCAAATTTTTTTACAATTATAAAGTCAACATTAAGATCTTTAAGATTATTTATTTTTTGTTGTAAACTAGAAATTCTAAAATTATTTAAATTTTTATTAAAAAACATTTTTGGCATTGGCTCAAAAGTCAACACACCAATTTTTAAGAAATATTTTTTTTTATATTTCTTAGCTAACGAAAATAATTTTTGATGTCCTTTATGAACCCCATCAAAGTTACCAATCAGGATAATTGAGTCTTTGTGTCTATTGTTGATATTAAAATTCTTATATATGTTTTTTGATTTTACCATTTCAATTCTGATTGAATATAATTACAAATTGCTTCGTAAGATTTTGCAACTTGTTCAATTCCTTTTTCTTTGATCTCATCCCTATGAATTCCATTTGAAATTATTAAAGAATCAAAATTTAAAAGATTTGCCCCTTTTATATCAGTATTTAAATTATCACCTATGGACAGAATTTTTTTATTCTTATTATCGGCAGATTGATTATAAACCTCGGGATAAGGTTTGCCAAAGTAAACAACTTCTCCACCCATTTTTTCAAAAATCATTGCAACCGAACCAGCACAAAATTCTCTAGTGCTTCCTCTGTCAACGATCAGGTCAGGATTGGTGCAAATCATTTTTTTTTCAATATTTTTTTCAAACAAATTTTTATAGTATTTTAAATCTTCGTGATGATCATCAAATAATCCTGTACATAAAATATAATCAGATTTATCTATGTTATTTAATTTCATCTTTGCAAAATCTTTAAATAAATCAAAATCTCTTGGTGGGCCGACGTGGAAAAAAGCTTTATTAACTAAATTTTTTTTTAAATAAATGAGAGCTGCCTCACCAGAGGTAAAAACATGTTCTCTTATTTCTTTTTCCATGCCTAGTTTTTTTAAAAAAGATTTTACTGCATGATTAGGTCTGGGTGCATTTGTGAGTAATATATACTTCTTTTTTTTTTTATTTATTTCTTTAAGCGCTTTTATCGCTTCAAGATGTAGAGTAACCCCATTATGGACTACTCCCCACAAGTCAACATAAAATAGCTGATAATTGTCCACTATAGAACTTAGACCCTCTTTATCTAAATTTTTAGTCATCAAATCAATCTATAAACCATAAAACCCTTAATTTCCTTTATTTTTTGACCAACTAATTTTTAACTATATCTTGAAATAGTAAGGTCAATCTCTATATGAAGACCATATTAATAAGGAGAATTTATGAAATTTAGACCGTTACACGATAGAGTTTTAATTGAAGTTTTGGATAGCAGTGAAAAAACTGCTGGAGGAATAATCATACCCGATACAGCACAGGAAAAACCTCAAGAAGGTAAAGTAGTAGCAGTTGGTGGCGGTGCTAAAACTGAGGACGGTAAAACCATACCAATGGATGTGAAGGTTGGAGATAAAGTTTTATTTGGCAAATGGTCAGGAACTGAAGTCAAAATTGATGGCAAAGAATATAGCATAATGAAAGAATCAGACATAATGGGTATTTCAAGCAAGTAATTTAATTTAAAGGAGAAAAAAAATGGCAAAAGTAGTAAAATTTGATGCAGAAGCTAGAGCAGCAATGATTAGAGGAGTAAATATCCTTGCCGATACGGTTAAAGTAACATTGGGACCAAAAGGGAGAAATGTGGTTATGGACAAATCTTACGGTGCTCCAAGAATTACAAAAGACGGTGTTTCTGTTGCAAAAGAAATCGATCTTGAGGATAAATTTGAAAACATGGGTGCTCAAATGGTTAAAGAAGTAGCTAGCAAAACAAATGATGAGGCTGGTGATGGGACAACCACAGCAACTATTCTTGCTCAAGCTATTGTAAAAGAAGGTGTAAAATATGTTACTGCAGGAATGAACCCTATGGATGTAAAAAGAGGTATTGATGCTGCAGTAGATGTAGTAAAACAAAATCTTGTTTCCTCAGCTAAAAAAGTAAAAGATAGTGATGAAATTGCTCAGGTTGGAACTATTTCTGCTAATGGCGATAAAGAAATTGGCACTATGATTTCGAAAGCAATGCAAAAAGTTGGTAATGAGGGTGTAATTACGGTAGAAGAAAATAAAGGAATTGAAACTGAACTAGATGTTGTGGAAGGTATGCAGTTTGATAGAGGGTATCTGTCTCCATACTTTATTACAAATAGTGATAAAATGACAACTGAGTTAGAAAATCCTTTTATTCTATTACACGAAAAAAAATTAACAAACCTACAACCAATGGTTCCTCTTTTAGAGGCAGTTGTTCAAGCTGGAAGGCCATTAATGATTATATCTGAAGATGTTGAGGGTGAAGCATTAGCTACTTTAGTAGTAAACAAATTAAGAGGTGGTTTAAAAGTTGTAGCTGTAAAAGCACCAGGATTTGGTGACAGAAGAAAAGCTATGCTTGAGGATATTGCAATTCTTACAGGTGGCTCGGTTATTTCTGAGGATTTAGGGATTAAACTTGAAAATGTGAAACTTGATGACCTTGGCTCTTGTAAGAAAATTAAAGTTGATAAAGATAATAGCACTATAGTTAATGGCTCTGGTAAAAAATCAGACATAGAAGCTAGATGTTCTTCAATCAAACAACAAATTGATGAGACAACATCAGACTATGACAAAGAAAAACTTCAAGAAAGATTAGCAAAATTAGCTGGTGGTGTTGCGGTAATTAAAGTTGGTGGTGCTACAGAAGTTGAGGTTAAAGAAAGAAAAGATAGAGTCGAAGATGCTTTAAATGCAACCAGAGCAGCTGTTGAGGAAGGTATTGTTACAGGTGGTGGTTGTGCATTATTGTATGCGGCTCAAGAACTTGAAAAAGTGAAAGCTAAAGGCGAAGATCAAAAAGCTGGTGTTGATTTAGTGAGAAGAGCATTAGAAGCTCCTATTAGACAAATTACAAAAAATGCTGGTGTAGACGGATCTGTAGTTGTTGGCAAACTACTAGAACAGAATAAAAAAACACATGGATATGATGCGCAAAACGAGGAGTATTGTGATATGTTCGCTAAAGGTATTATTGATCCAGTAAAAGTTGTTAGAACAGCTCTACAAGATGCAGCTTCTATCTCAGGATTATTAGTAACTACTGAAGCAATGATAGCTGATAAACCTGAGGAAAAAGATGCAGCTCCTGCTGGAATGCCTGGAGGAATGGGTGGCATGGGTGGCATGGGAGGAATGGGTGGAATGGGAATGTAATCCCCGTTAATCTCAAACAAAAATTCAAAAAGGGCAGTTTTTACTGCCCTTTTTTTTGCACTAATTTGAAATCTTTAGCGATTATTTTTTGATTATGATATTATTTAAATACTTGTAGTGTTTAGTGCTTATAATCCACAAAAACAATTTTGAAAGAAATATATTCCAGTAAATTTTTTTCTTTCTAAACAAATAATCAAAATTTTTGTGATCATATCCATACCCACAATACGAGTAGCCTTTTTTTGATAGATATTTTATCAAATCTTTTTTTTGTAATTTTTTTAAATGTAAATATTCTATTGATATATTTTTAATATTATACTTTTCTAAATCGATAGATTTTAATACTTCAAAATCTATTCCTTCAAGATCAATGCTCAAATAATCAATATTAGATTGGTCTATTTTTCTAAAGAAATCATTTATCTCAATAGCTTTTATAATAAAATTTTTTATCTGTTCACCTGGATAATGTCTTTCAACATGTTCTTTTTTAATTGACGTTACCTGGAAATGAGGAGCATCTTTATCAGTATAATAGAATTTAATTTGATCAGTTTTTTCAAGAGAAATACCTAAGTTAAAAATTTCTACATTTCGAAAATTTTTATATGAGTCTTTTAATTTTTCTATATTAAAAGGATTAGCCTCAACACAGAATATTTTATCATTAGAATTTGAGTTTTTTTTAATAAATTCCGTAAAGCCACATCTAAAATTCTGTCTACTATCAAGGTCACCTGCTCCTGATCCTAAATGGACAAAAACTTTTCCCATTTGTAAAGATTTATAGAAAATAAATAATAAATCTATTAATATTTCATTTAAGTCACATTTATTTTGTGTATAAATTAATTTTATGTCTAAAAGGTATAGTGGAAAATCTTTTAAAGATTCTAGTGTTAATAAAAAACCAAAACTTAGCCTCAAAGAAAAGAGAAAATTAAAAAGAGAAAAGGCAAAAAAAACAAAATAACGTCATATTTTGCCCAAAATCCTTTTATTTATTTGGTTTTTTTAAAGTTTTCAAAAAAATTTTTTAAGGTATAAGAGCCAGGATTTATGAGCAAAAATATTAGAAACATCACTATAATCGCACACGTTGATCACGGCAAAACAACATTAATTGATAATCTGATGAAACAAAGCGGTTCATTCAGAGAAAATGAAGTTGTTGACGAAAGATTAATGGACTCAGGCGAGCTTGAAAAAGAAAGAGGTATTACAATTTTAGCAAAACCTGCATCTATCAATTGGAAAGATACAAGAATAAATATTATTGATACCCCAGGTCACCGTGATTTTGCTGCGGAGGTTGAAAGAGTTTTAAGCATGGCAGATGGAGCATTACTTCTAATTGATTCTGCAGAAGGAGTTATGCCTCAAACAAAATTCGTTTTATCTAAAGCTTTAAAACAAGGCTTAAAACCAATTGTTGTAATCAATAAATTGGATAAATCAGATCAAAGAGCCAATGAAGTTTTAGATGAAACTTTTGATTTATTCGTAAGTTTAGATGCAAATGAAGAACAACTAGACTTTCCTGTTTTATATGCGAGTGGAAGATCTGGTTGGGCTGATAAAGAAATTGATGGTCCAAAAGAAAATTTAAATCCTTTATTAGATCAAATTATTGATCATGTAAAACCTGCTGAACTTGATAAAACAAAACCCTTTGCAATGTTGTCTACTCTTCTTTACGCTGACAATTTCTTAGGGAGAAGCTTGGTCGGAAAAATTGCTCAAGGAACCGCAAAAGCTAATCAATCGATCAAGGCAATAAATCTAAAAGGTGAAAAAGTTGATGAAGGAAGACTTACTAAAATTTTTAGGTATGAGGGCACAAAAAAAGTACCAATCGAAATCGGTGAGGCGGGAGATATTGTAGTTGTCGCTGGTTTAGAAAAAGCAAATGTTGCTGACACAATTTGTGATCTTGAGGTAAATGATCCTATTAAAGCTACTCCAATCGATCCACCAACAATGTCAATTACTATTACTGTAAATACATCCCCTCTTGCAGGAACTGAGGGTAAAAAGCTTACAAGTACTCAGATAAGAGACAGATTGACTCAAGAAGCGCAGAATAATGTTGGAATTACTTTTACAGAAAATGAAGGAAACGATTCTTTCGTTGTAAGCGGTCGAGGCGAATTAATGTTAGAAATTTTACTAACTCAAATGAGAAGAGAAGGTTTTGAAATGACTGTTAGTCCCCCAAAAGTTCTCTATAAAAAAGATGAAAATGGTAACAAACTTGAACCAATAGAAGAAATAACTATGGATCTAGATGAGGAACACTCATCAAAAATTATAGACTCCATGAATAGAAGAAAGGGTAAATTAATAGAACTAAAAGATACTGGTAAAAATAAAAAAAGATTAATCTTTCATGCACCAACAAGAGGTTTAATGGGATACACAAGTCGGTTTCTAACACTTACAAAAGGTAATGGTGTAATAAACAGAATTTTTCATGACTATGGACCATTTGAGGGAGAAATGGAAGGTAGAAGAAATGGTGCACTTATTTCAATGGAACAAGGAAAAGCTGTTGCATTCGCGATATTTAATTTACAGGCAAGAGGTGAGATGTTTGTAACTCACAATGATCCTGTTTATCCAGGTATGATTGTGGGATTATCTCCTAAACCTGGAGATATGATTATTAATGTTATGAAGGGCAAAAAATTAACTAATATGAGAACACAAGGTACAGATGAAAATGTCGTTCTAACACCAGTAAGAAAAATGTCCATAGCAGAGCAATTAAGCATGTTAAATACTGATGAGGCTTTGGAAATCACTCCAGCCTCTTGTAGATTAAGAAAAGCCATTCTCGATCCGCATGAAAGAAAGAGAAGTGAAAAATCAGGCGCTGCAGCTTAATCGAAAATTTTATCAACTAAATACAGGCCTAAGGCAACACAAGGACCAATTCCAAAAGCAAATAATAAAGTTCCCACTCCCACAGTTCCACCTAAGTACCATCCAATACTTACAACAGAAATTTCTAAGAAAGCTCTTACGGCAGCAACTGGTAAATTTGTTTTTTTTTGGAGACCAATCATCAAACCATCTCTTGGTCCAGCTCCAAGATTAGATACTAGATAAATACCTCCACCAATCCCAACAGTTATCACTGAAATTATTGCCAGAATTAATTGATTAAAGTAATTAGATGGGGTTGGAACAAATTTTATACAAAGATCTATCATCAATGCAATAATGATTGCATTAAGTATTGTTCCCATCCCTGGTTTTTGACCAAGCGGTATCCACAAAATTAAAACTGCAACACTAATCAAAAATGTTATTGTTCCTATACTCAAGTTAACATTTAAAGAGATACCTTGAGCTAAAACACTCCATGGAGAAGCACCAGTAAAAGATACAATTAATAAACCTTCTCCAAGACCAAATAACATCAAGCCAAAACATAAAAAAAAGAATGTAGAGGATTTTGGTTTAAAATTATAAGGCTTATCTGAGCTCCAATTGACCCTTGGTATTTTCTTAATTTTTAAAAACATTTTAATAAATTATTTCTATTGTTAATAAAGTCTATTAAACTAGTTGTTAAATGAAAAAAATTATAGTCATTTTATTTCTTTTTATTTATTCAACGAATTCAATCGCTCATATTGGACATTACATTAAATACAACAAAATTGAGATGGAGATTTTTCGAAATGGAGAGCTTATTGGCTATAATCATTATTTTTTCAATAGAAATGGATCTGAAACTATTGTTACTAATCAAATTAAGTTTGTAGTTAAACTTTTTGGAGCAACAGTTTTCCAAGTTGAGGGTTATGGCGAGGAAAAATATTTCAAAGATCAATTAGTTTCTTATAATTCTAAAACTTTACAAAATGACAAAAAGAAGTTTGTTAATTTAACATTTGACCAAAAAAATAAAAAATTTTATATCAAAGGCTCTTCATATAGTGGAGAAGCCTCAGCTGATAACGTGATTGGAAATTGGTGGAATCATAAAATTTTACAAGCGAGTTCTCAAATAAGTCCTATCTCAGGGAGTATAAAGGATCAAGTTGTAACTTTTTTAGGTAAAGAAAAAATAGATCTTTATGGAAAAGTTTATGATGTTGATCATTTTATACTAAAGTCTAAAGACATGAGTATACCGAAAGATAAAAGATTAGATTTTGACGTTTGGTATGATCGTAAAAATTTAATGATATTAAAGGTATCCTATTCAAGAATGGGTAACTGGGAATATAAATTAAAGAATTTTAATTAATTTCTCTTGAGATTTTTCTAAATAAATCATGTGCACTTATCCATCCTGACTCTAATCTAGGTCCTACAAACCAATCGGCACAGACACCCAATCTTTTCCTAGGATCCCAAAAACTCTTAATTTTAAATGGTCTCGAATTTGAAGAATACCGCCAACCGTGATTAAGTGAATAATAAATCTTTGTTTTTTTGATATTTGAAAGTTTAAAAAATTTATCGATCATAATTTGTGAATTTTCTTTTTTGTTATTCTTGTTTTTATTAATCTTTTTATTTGCCCATTTAAATGTACTTTGAAGAGTCCATAAATCATATTTTGATTTAAATCTTTTTTTTGAGTTTTCATTTCCTGCCCAGCCCAGAATTGAGTCTTCAAAAAGATAGCTACTATTTGAATTCTTGTTTTTTTTTATTGCAATCATAGTAGTAATATTTGCATCCATTTTTATTGATTTTCTTAAAAAAGAGTTATTAATAAATTTCTTAGAAAGTTTTTTTAATTGTGGAAAAGGACAAGTCAAAATTAAGTTTTTAAAGGATCTTAATTTTCCATCGTTAAATAACAAATACCAGAGTTTATTTTTATAATAGATTTTTTTTAATTCACTGTGATAGTTGCAATTAATTTTCTTTAGCAAATGTTTGCTAATATCATTATTTCCATTTTTACCAATTACTTTTAAATGTTTTTTATCCTCTTTTTTTTTTGAATTAAGAAAAACATGTTTGCCTCTCCATACTTTTAAAATTCTTTTTTTTATTAAATCTTTAGTAAATTTTTTAAATTCCTTAGTTTTTGGTGAAATATACTGAGTGCCATGATCAAAGCCTATTTTGCCTTTTATTCTTTTAAAAGATGCACGACCCCCAGGACCTCTTGCTTTATCGAACAAAATTACTGAATATTTTTTATTAAGAAGGTTTGCAATTGTGGATCCAGATATTCCAGAACCAATTATACAAAATTCACTCATTTACCAGCAACAACCATTCCCTCTATTAACATGGTTGGTGAGTTAGTTGCATATTTGAACTCCAAATCATTTGCTAAGGTAATATTTTGAAACATGTCTTTAAAATTACCTGCTATAGTAATTTCATTTATTGGATATTTAAACTCACCATTTTCAATTAAAAACCCGGTTGCTCCAACTGAATAATCTCCAGTCACAATATTACTTCCATGTCCTATAGTTTCGGTAATATAAAGACTTTTTGAATGTGAATTCAGTAAATCTTTAAAATTAATATTTCCATTTTCAAAATAAAGATTACTTGTTCCTCCACATCTTCCATTAGATTTAAGATTTAATTTTTTTCCATTGTAAGTGTCAATCAGATAATGTTTCAAAATTCCTTGATCCACTAATTTAAGTGTGTCGGTTTTTACCCCTTCACTATCAAAATTTCTTGAGCCTAATCCTTTGAGCATATCAGGTTTGTCAAATACATTAATTTTATCTGAGAATATTTTTTGATTAACTTTATCCTTTAAAAAAGAAGTTCCTCTTGATATTGCTGATGAGGAAATAGCGCTTGCAAAAGTACTTAATACTCCCTTAGCTATTCTTTTGTCAAAAATTATAGCAATTTTCTCACTCCCAATTTTTTTTGGACTTAATTTTCTAATGGTTTGATTAGCAGCAAAATTGCCTAATTCATCTGCATCATCAAGGTCTTTAAGAAAACATTTACTAGAATATTCATAATCTCTTTCCATGCTTTTTTCATCTTTTGCAACTGTTACACTTGAAGCTGTAAATGAAGATGTTTTGTAACCATCACAAAAACCTTCGCTGTTAGCTAAAACAAAATTAGATTTATTTTGAGTAAAACTAGACTCAGTATTAACAATTTTTTTATCGTTGGAGGCTGCAGCTTCTAATTTTTTTAGATAATCTATTTTTTGATTATTTTCTATATGAGTTTCATCATAAAGATTTAAGTCTTTAACTTCTTTCGCAAATAAATCTCTATCTGGTAAAGAATTAAATTCATCCTCAGGTGTATTTTTTGTAGTCTCAATACATTTTTCAATCAAAATATTTAAATTGTCATTAAGCAAATTAGAGGAAGAGATTGATGATTTTTTTTTACCAATATACGTAGTGATGCTTAGGCCTAGATCATCTGATCTATTAGACTCATCTAATTTTTTATTTCTAAAATTTACAGTTTCAGAAATCGAGTTCTTTACAATCACACTTGAGTCTGTTGCACCTAATTTCTTTGCTAAACTTAAACAATATGATGCTTTTTTCTCTAAAAATTCTTGATCTTTAACCATTTAAAGTTTCGTACCGCCTACAGTCATCTTATCGATTAATATTGATGGCTGTGCTACACCTACGGGAACACCCTGTCCAGCTTTACCACATGTTCCAATCCCAGGGTCCATCATCATATCATTGCCTACCATAGAAACTTCTTTTAAAATTGAAGGACCGTCTCCAATTAATGTTGCACCCTTAATTGGTGATCCAATTTTGCCATTAACAATTTCATAAGCTTCAGTGCAATTAAATACAAATTTTCCAGATGTAATATCAACTTGTCCACCACCAAAACTTACTGCAAAAATACCTTTATCGACTGCCTTAATCATTTCTTCTTGGGTTTGCTTACCGCTTAGCATCATCGTATTTCTCATTCTTGGTAGAACTATATGTCTATAGTTTTCTCTTCTTCCACTACCAGTAGATCTTGTTTTCATCAAACGTGCATTGAGCCTGTCTTGCATAAAATTTTTTAAAATTCCATTTTCAATTAAAACAGTTTTTTCTGTTGGTGTTCCCTCATCGTCAATTGTAAGACTGCCTCTCCTATTATCAATGGTACCATCGTCAATAATTGTAACTCCTTCACTTGCAACTTTTTGGCCCATTAGATTATGAAATGCTGAAGTTTTCTTTCTATTGAAATCTCCTTCTAAACCATGACCAACAGCCTCATGAATTAATATTGCTGGCCACCCAGGTCCGAGTACAACCTTCATCTCTCCTGCTGGCGCGGGTTTACTCTCTAAATTCACTGATGCTATCCTTAAAGCTTCGTCACAAACACTTTTCCAATTTTCATCTTTTAAATATGAGTCATAAGATTGTCTTCCACCAACACCGTATACGCCTGTTTCTTTTCTGCCATCTTTCTCCACCATAACTGACACATTAAATCTTACTAAAGGACGGACATCTGATAAAGTCTCTCCACCAGATCTAATTATTTCTACAGACTTTTGCTCTCCCAAAAAATTAGCTGTAACTTGTTTAACCTTATCACCTTTAGATCGTAAGTAATCATTTACATCGTTCAATATTTTAATTTTTTCATTAAGAGATTTTTGCTCAATAGGATTAATATTGTCATAATACTTTTTATTTGATTTAGGAATTTCATGATTGTAAGTACCTTTGACAGATTTTAAAGTTGATTTTAAATTTTCTGAAGATTGTTTTAAAGAGTTCTTAGAAATCTCATTAGAATGAGAATAAGCGACCACTTCATCAGATATAGCTCTAAAACCAAATCCTAAATCTGAATTATAACTAGAATTTTTAATTTTGTTATCATCTAATAGTATCGACTCAGATTTTGAATTTTCCAGATATAATTCGCCATCATCACATTTTTGCAAAGTGTCAGAAATAATACTTTCAGCCTCTTTTCTAGATACGTCAGATTTTTCAAAGAAATTACTCATATGAGATATTAAATAGATTGTTTCATAAAATTTTCAACTAGAGTATTTTACGCATGTACATATCTGAGACAAATTAGTAATAAATTCACTTATTATGAAAGTTTATTTTAATAATTCTTGTAAAATTTGTAAGGCCGAAATTGATCTTTATAAAAAAGAAAAAATAGATGAAATCGATTGGGTTGATATTACAGATAATGAGTTGGCTGAAAAGGAAACTTCTAAAGACAGTAAACAACTTTTAAGAAGGCTTCATATCAAAGATGGTGAGAAAGTTTTAGAAGGTGCAGAGGCATTTTTATTATTATGGAAAAAAATGCCAAAATATAAATTTCTCTATAAATTTTTTAAATTACCAATCATCTTTAATATATTTTCAGTTGTATATGAAATAGTAGCCTTTTTTCTTTACTTAAAAAATAAAAAGCAACTAAAAAAATCTAACTTGTGAAAAATAATAAAAATTTACTTAATAAAGACATGGAGGATACAAACATTACTAAGACTATTGAGTACATTAGTAATATAATTTTATTTTTTTTTCTTCTTAATCTAACAAAATCCTTATCATCCAGATCAGAAATGTCTCTCTCACCAACTACTGGATAATCATAAGTAAATCGCCACGTACTTTCACCAAGTCTTGGGTCTAAATTATTATAATATGTGATCCACGCAATAATGTATCTGAAAACTAAATATAAAATTATTAAAAATACAGATCCTAAAATCATATAAGATAATATCTAATTAAATATAAATGTTTAATTATTATTTTTGGCTCTTTTCCTTGCAATGAGCTGTGTTAAAGAGTCTACCATGGTGTCTGAAGCTTTAAAGATGTCTACATTTCTAAACTCATGGGAAAGATTTTTTTCAGGGTTTGTTTTATCCTCAATGACAATTCCTTCATCTGGAGAGTTATTTTTGATGTAAATTAATAATAACCACTCATCATCTGATGACTCGTCCCATTTAATAAAAACTTCTCCAGTTTCAAATCGTCTATCTATACATCGAAAAATAGACATATCTCGTGTAATATGTCTTTTATTGAGTTGAAATACTAAACTACTTGCGCTTCTGTAAAAACTTTCAAGTGCAAATTCAACTTTTTGTCTTGCTAATGTATATTCTTTTTCTTTTTCTAATAAAGTTTCTCTGTCTTCGTCACCTTGAAGTTTAACACCTAGCGCCTCAACTCTTTCTTTGATTTTTTGATCTCTTAGTAATCTGTATTTTTCTTTAAGTTTGTCGATTCTCTCTTGTAGCCCAGAATAATCTTCTCTTTTTTCTTTTAGGGAAATTTTCTCAAGTTTTTCTAATTCTTTAACTTCTCTTATTCTGAATTTTTCAATTTGTTTATCTAATCTTAATTGTTTTAAAAATTGTTTTTGCTTTTCTGCTTGTTCGATTCTTAAAAGCGCTTGTTCTTTTCTTAAGAATAATTTTATATCTTTCGTTCTCTGTTTTTCTAATCTTTCCTCTTCTCTTAGCGTTTGCTCCCTCAGCTTTAATCTTAAATTTTCTTCTTCTTTTTTCTTCTCTGCTTCTTCAATTTTTTCTTTTCTCTCCCTTTCAATTTTTTCTATTTTTATTCTTCTTTTTTCATCGGTTTTTAACATCTTGTAATTAGAAATTGTCTCTGAAATCTTGTCAAAAAAACTCTGAATGCTTTTTTCCAAACCAAAATTAAATTTGAAATTAAATTGTGGTTTGAGAGATAATTGAAATTTAACTAGTTTTAAGACTAGGCTATCTTTCTGTTTTTTTTTTATTTTTGGTTGGTAATTAACTTTTTTTGGTTTTTTATACTTATTTTTTTTCTTTTTTTTATTTAATTTATTTTTTCTTTGTTTTTTTGAGCTTTTTCTAATTTTATTTATTTTTCTTTTAGCTCTCTTAGCTTTATTTTTCTTTTTAGTTTTTGTCTTTTTTTTTGATTTTTTCTGTTTTTTTTTCATTTCTAAGAAGAAATGACCCTATCAATAATTTATTGATAAATATAGTCTCTAGTCACAGGTGTTGAACTATAATTTTTAGTAAGTTGAAATTGATATACAACTTGATCTCCCCACTTGAATGCCATTTCACAACCAGCAAGATAAAACTCCCACATTCTAAAAAATTTTTCATCAAACATTTGGATAATTTTATCTTTATTTTTTAAGCAATTTTCTTTCCAATGTCTCAACGTGTGTGCGTAATGAAGCCTTAAAACCTCAATATCTGTTACTATTAAGCCAGCTTTTTCAATAGGGTTGGTTACTTCACTTAAACTTGGAGTATAACCACCAGGAAAAATATATTTCGTAATCCATGGATGAGGATCTCTTGGAGGATTTACAGATCCAATAGTGTGTATTAGTGAAACCCCGTCTTCTTTCAACATTTTTTCGATTTGTTTGAAAAATTTTTTATAAAATTTCCTTCCAACATGTTCGAACATCCCAACACTTACAATTCTGTCAAATTTTTCATTTAACTCTCTATAATCCATTAATTTGAACTTAACTTGGTTTTCTAAATTCAATTCTTTAGCTTTTTGGGTACAGTAATTAAGTTGGTTCTTTGATAAAGTAATACCAGTTACTTCACATTGAGCACTTTTGGCTATATCGATGGCAAGTGAACCCCAGCCACATCCAATATCTAAAACTTTTTGATTGGGTTTTATATTTAATTTTTTAATTATGTGTTGAATTTTATTATTTTGAGCTGTTTCCAAACTGTCATTCTCATTTTTAAAATATGCACAAGAATACTGTCTTTTTGGATCTAAAAATAAGTCATACAAGTCGTCCTTGATATCATAATGGTGAGATACATTCATTTTGGATTTTTTAATAAAATTAAAGTTAGTTAAATATCTATATGATCCCCTTAATTTATTAATTAAATAACTGAAAAAGTTTAATTCTCCCCTTCCAAAATTCATTAAGGCAAGATCTAAAAAATCTGTAAGTGTGCCGTTTTCAATTACAATTTCACCGTTGGTATATGCTTCGCCAAAATATAAATCAGGATGAAATAACAATTTATAATGAAGATTTTTATTTAAAATTTTTATTCTAATAGGGTTATTGTCTGGTTCTCCAATAATATAGTCTTTAGAATTAGCATCAGTTAATACAAAACCACCATTTTTAAAAACTTTGTTAAGAAATCTTGCTAATTGCATTTTATGCTGCCAGTGTTGGTTTGTTATAAAATTTTAAATCTTTTAATCTATTCATCAATTCCTCTTCATCATTTTTATTTAAGAGACTTAGTGGTGGTAAAATATTTTTGTACACATTGTCGTTTTGTGCACAAAAAGTATGTAAACCAGAAATTAGATTATATTTATCAAAAGTGCTTCTCACATCGCATAACTTATCATTATATAATTGTTTTTTTCCTGCAAAAAAATCATCATAAACTTGCCTAGATAATTCTGCTGTAACGTTGCATGTTGCAGTTATTATACCAGAACATCCTAATTCCAATCCTTTTAACAATTTAATTTCTGAACCAGGTAAAATTGAAAAATTTTTAAGTTTTAAATTTTCATATAAATTGTAAGAGCTATCTTTTACCCCAACTATTTGTTTTGGAAATTTATTTACAAGTGTCTCTACACACTTCAAACTAAATTTATAACCACTAAGTTTTTCAAAATTATAAAGAATAATTTTACAATCTGGCACTGAATTAATTATTCTAGAATAAAAATCCAAAACCTCTGTATCACCATAACTATAATAAGCAGGAGGCATAATTAAAAATTTATTTAGTTTCAATGAAATTGCTATCCTCATAAAATTTATTGTTTCACCTAAAGAGTTAAGACCTGTGCCAATTATATGTTTATCTTGATATTTGCTTTTTGAGAGATTGTTAAGTAAGTCAATTTTTTCTGAAATAGGTATTAATTGAGATTGACCTGTGCTGCCAAATATTACAGTGCCATGACAACCTTGATCGACAAGCTTCTCAGCATGCATTATTGTTTTTTCAACATTCAGGCTTAAATCATTGTTAAGCACTGACATTGAAGCAGCAAAAATTCCACTTATTTTTGTCATAATAAAAATTTATATAAAAATATACTCAGTAAAGTTTATAAATACTATATGAAAATATTAGCAGTTCAGAGCAGAATGGGTATTGGAGATACCGTAATTTTCTTACCATTTATGAAGGCTTTGTTCAAAAAATTTAATTCACCAATTAGTATATTGGTAAAAGAAAACTCTAAAGCCAATCAATATTTACACCAGACAAAATATATTGATAAAATTCTTACTCTAGAAAGAGATAATAAAACAAATAATAGACATGGTGGTTTTTTTGGTATTTTTAAATTAGCAAACGATTTAAAAAAATATAAATTTGATAAAATTTTTATTTTTAATTCATCTCTGAGATTTAACTTAGTTGCTAAGATATCTGGTATTCCACAAATTTACCAATATCCATTGTTCGCAAAAAACAAACAACATATAATTGAGGCTCCTAAAAAATTTTTAAAAGAAAATTTAAATTTAGACATTAATGAAGATCCTGAAGTACAAATTGATAATGATTCAATTTCTAAAGCAGCACAAAAATTTCAGATAGACAAAAATACTACAAATATTCTCTTGGGCATAGGCGGTTCTGGACCTACAAAAAGAATTCCTGCGAAAACTTTCTTAAGTGTAATTGATAAAATATCAAATATAAAAGATTGCAGATTTTTTCTTGCAACAGGTAAGGCAACTGAAGAACAGGAAGTATTAAACGAAATTTTACAGTCTAAATTTAAAAATTTTTGTACTCGTTTAGATAATTTTACTATCAGTGAAATTTTACCATTAATTAAGAATTGTAATGTATCCATTTGTAATGATTCGAGCTTTAGTCATTTATCCTCAGCTTTAGGTATTAAAACAATTACTTTAATGGCTGATACTCCCTTAATTTATGGAAATTATAGCTCAAGAATGTTCCCAATAATTCCAGAGGGAGAAAGCACAGTCACGCATAATACTTTGGGTAAAGATAAAATTAATCCACAAAAAATTTTTGAGAGATTTTTAGAGATTATTGCTTAAGAAATATCGTTTAGCACAATATCTTTAGCCTCATTCACAATTGAAGATAATCTTGAAGTTTCAGGAGATATATCAGGATGAATCTTTTTTTGGATTTTTATATATGCTTTATTAACATCTTCTTTGGTCACTTTTTTATTCATATCTAAATTTAAAATCTTATATGCCTCTGAAACTGATATAGACGATACGTTATTGGTACCTGCTTGGTTAAAAGAAAAGCGACCAGATCTTCTTAATGTCTGAATAAGTCTAAAAAGAGAAATTAATTGAAAAATAGATAAACCTTTTAATTTTAATAAAGCTAAACTTGCCAAAGTAAGAGGTAGGGTTAATAAAAATTTTCCGCCAATAGCAAACAATACTGCTAAAGCAAATAATCCCAATATAATAAAAAATCTTAGGCCTTTTGAAATTTTCCTAGATGAAATGTTGGTTATTAAACGTAATAGAAAATAAAAAATGGTTAATATAACCACTGTATAAATTATTATATTCATATATTTTTGATCTGATGAAAATACCACAACTTAAAAAAAAACCAGAGCTTAAATCTTGTCACAATACCACGTGGGAAGATAATTATAGTTGGATCCATCAGGATAATATTCTCGAGGTTTTAAAAGATAGTTCCAAGCTACTTCCAGATGTAAGGAAATATCTTGAAGAAGAAAACAATTTTACAGAGCATAATTTAAAAGACACAAAAAAATGTCAGAAAATCTTATTTGATGAAATTAAAGGTAGAATAAAGTTAGATGATGAATCATTAAAATTTAAAGACAAAGAATATGAATATTGGACTAAAACAACTGCAGTAGGAAATTATTCAATAAAACTTAGAAAGAAGATTGGAAGTAGTGCAGTTGAAGAATTTTGGAATGGTGATGTAGAAAAAGAAAAATTAAAAACTGAATATTTCGGGGTGGGTGATTTAGAGGTAAGTTATAATGACAAACTTTTAGGTTATTCTTTAGACTTAAAAGGATCAGAATATTATACAATTTACATAAGAAATATTGCTTCAGAAAAATTAGTCACCGAAAAAATAGAAGAAACAAGTGGAAGTATTACTTTTAGTTTGGACGACCAATATTTTTTTTACTCAAAGCTTGATGAATTTCATAGACCAAGAAAAATATTTAGACACAAAATTGGATCATCAGTCAAAGATGATGAGCTTGTTTTTGAAGAGAAAAGTGAAGCATTTACTGTGGGCATAAGTTTGAGTTCAGACGAAAAATATTTTTTTATAACAACATCAGATCATAATACTTCCGAACAATACTACTTTGAAGTAACGGAAAAAAAACCAAAACCAAAATTAATTAAAAAAAGAAAAAAAGGTGTAATTTATTCAGTCAATTCTTGGGGTGGATATTTTTATTGTCATACTAATGATGATGCTGAGGATTTCAAAATCGAAAGATGTGATGATTTATCAAATCAAAAGTGGGAAATTTATATAGCTGCCAAAGAGGAGGTTTTAATTGGAGGATTAATATTTTTAAACGATTGGATTATCAGAGGAGAAAAATCAAATGCATTAGGAAAATTATTTGTAAGAAATAAACAAACAGGAATCGAGGAAGAATTAAAATTTACTAACGAATCTGTGATTGTGCCTAGTGTTTCATTAATACAAAGAAATAAAGATACTGACTTAGTTTACTTGTCATACTCGTCCCCAAAAACACCAGGTAAAACTTATTTATACAATTTAAAAACAAAAGAAAAAAAATTAGTAAAAGAACAAGAAATCCCATCTGGTCATAATCCAGATGATTATATAGTCGAAAGACTAGAGTGCCCTTCTCATGATGGAAGATTAGTTCCACTTACAATTACCAGACACAAAAAAACAAAAATTAATGGTTCAGCAAATTTACTTTTATATGGCTATGGGTCATACGGAAGTTCAATGACTCCAGATTTTTCCTCAACTAGATTGAGTTTAATTGACAGAGATATTATTTGGGTAACTGCACATATTAGAGGGGGAATGGAAAAAGGAATGAAATGGTGGAAAGAAGGAAAGCTTCTAAATAAAAAAAATACATTTGAAGATTATATACACGTAGCAAAGTTTTTGATTGAAAAAGGATATTCATCGAAAGGAAAAATTATTGGTATGGGTGGATCAGCTGGTGGTTTGTTAATGGGAGCAGTAGTCAATCAATCCCCAGAATTATTTCTTGGAATTGTTATGGCAGTACCGTTTGTTGACTCATTAACAACTAACTTGGATCATTCTTTGCCCCTTACTGTTGGAGAATTTGATGAATTCGGAAATGCAAAAGATAAGAAAGACCATTTTGATTATATTTATTCTTATGCTCCATATAATAATATTAAAAAAATGGATTACCCTCACATGTTAATTACCACAAGCTTAAGTGATAATAGAGTGCTATTCGATGAACCAGCAAAATTTACAGCCAAACTTAGAGATTTAAAAACTGATAATAATTTGCTTTTGTTAAAAACTGAAATGAACGCAGGCCACGGAGGTAAATCAGGTAGAGATGGTGCCATTGAAGAAATAGCTTTTGACTACGCATTTATTTTAAAGATCTCTGAAAAAATTTAAATTTGATATCTTGAAAAAAAACAAATAATTCCCATATAAATAATGTTGGTCGCCTAATGGGGCTAACAATAAATAAACTTGCTTAACAAAGGAGGATATTATGACAAGTAAGGATTTATCTATATTCAACTCACTAAGACCTTTTTCAATTGGTTTTGACGACATGTTTGACCAATTTGAAAATATGCTTGGTAATGGTTCTTTGACTATGCAGTCAAACTACCCGCCTTATAACATCAGAAAAACTGGTAAGGACAATTATGCAATCGAAGTTGCTTTAGCTGGTTTTAATAAAAACGATGTTGAAGTTGAGTTTGAAGATAATTTATTAACTGTAAGAACTAAACAAATTAATAAATCTGAAAACAATAATGCTGATGGAGAAATAATTCACAAAGGTATTTCTCAAAGACAATTTGCCAGATCATTTACTATAGCTGACGATGTGAAAGTTAATGGTGCTGAGTTAAAAGATGGTCTTTTAACAATATCTTGTGAAAGAATTGTTCCTGAGCATAAAAAAAGAAAACTTATTGAAATTAAATAAGTATACCTTACTTGCGGAGATAAATTCTCCGCAGGTAATCAAAAGCAACCGTTAGAAACAAATCCAATAACAATCAATTTTGCGTTTACTTCAAACCTTCTTTCGCAAGGTATTCCATATTTTTTGGTGTTATAAACTAAAACTAAATTTCCTTTTTCATTTTTAAAATCTTCATCTGGACTACCTAAGCTGCTTTTTAAATCCTGAGAGGACTTACCTATAAATGCACTTAATTTTTTATTTTCCTTCTCAACAATAGCGTCAGTTTTTTGCTTAATTGTCTGACAACCTGATAAAAAAAATAATATAAGTAAACTTAAAATTGAGATTTTAATTTTTTTCATAATTTTATAATAACAACCTAAATATGGCATAAATATAAACTTCTGGGTTGAAAATTGTTAATAAGAATTAGTTTTGACGGGTAATACAGGAAAGAATCAAATATTTTGCGATTTATAGGAGGATAAATGCTTGAAAAATATTTTGAATATAAAAAACATAAAACAGATTTTAAAACTGAAGTAATTGCTGGAACGACTACGTTCTTAACAATGGCTTACATAATGTTTTTAAATCCATTCATCTTATCAGGGGAGTTCGCCGGTCCTGAAAAAGGTTTCTTTGATTTCGGCGCAGTATACACAGCAACTATTTTGGCAACAGCTTTAGCTTGTTTTATAATGGCTTTTTACGGAAAAACATGGCCAATTGGACTAGCCCCAGGTATGGGTATAAATGCATTTGTTGCTTTTGGAGTTTGTGCTGGCATGGGTTATACGCCACAACAAGCTCTTGGTGCAGTTTTAGTTGCAGGGGTATTGTTTTTAATTATATCACTTACACCGATAAGAGCCTGGTTAATTAACTCAATTCCAAAAAGTTTAAAACTAGGAATAGGTGCGGGTATTGGATTGTTTCTTGCAATTATTGGACTACAAATTATGGAAGTTGTAGTTGATAATCCTGTAACACTAGTACAGCTTGGAAATTTAAGTGACCCATTAGTTCTTCTTGGATGTGCAACTTTTATTGCAATTATTGTACTTGAAAAAATGAATGTAAAAGGAAATATCATTATAGGTATTTTGTTTTTTAGCGTTATCGCTTGGGCAACTGGTCTAGCTAAATTTAATGGATTAGCAAGTGCGCCTCCTCCGATGACATACCTTTTTGAATTTGACTTGTCCGCTGCTATGACTGCTGGAATGTCTACAGTAATATTTACTTTATTATTTATAGATTTCTTTGATACAGCTGGAACATTAACTTCTGTAGCCAACGTCGCAGGTAAAGTTGATAAACAAGGAAAAGTTCAGGACATTAATAAAGCAATGTTGTCTGATAGCGTTGGAACTGTTGCAGGTGCTATGATGGGAACAACAACCGTTACTAGTTATGTGGAGTCAGGGGCTGGTGTAAAAGCTGGTGGTAAAACTGGGATGACTTCCCTTGTAATAGGTATATTGTTTTTAGCATGTATATTTTTTGCACCTCTTGCAACAAGTTTACCAAAACAAATTGATGGTGCTGCCCTATTATTTGTTTCTGTTTTATTTATAAGAAATATAACAGACATAGAATGGAATGATATCTCAGAGTCAGCTCCAGCAATTTTAGCGATGATTGCTATGCCACTTACTTATAGTATCAGTAATGGAATTGCTTTAGCATTTGTCTCATACGCTTTGATTAAAATATTTACTGGAAAATTTTCAAGTACTTCTCCAGCAATATGGGTTATTGCTATACTTAGTGTTGTGAGTTTTGCTGTAAGCTAAATAGGATTTAACGGGGCTAGTTTTCTAGCTCCGTTAATTAGTTTTTTTTTATAATTTCTTCAATAGAAAGTTCTTCATAATGTTCTGTGGGCTGAACGATCCAAGGATCTGAGTCTAATTTAATTGGACAAAAGTCTGGCTCAAAAGAAGATGATTTTTTTTTCCATAAACAAGCGGTTTTAATTTCTTTAATAAATTTTTTTGTCGGTTCGTAACCTTTTAGCCATTCAATACTTTTATTAAGCGTTAGTCCTGTATCTGATAAATCATCTATTAAAAGGATTTTTTCAAAATCTTCTTCTTTAGCTAATGAGCTTATTTCTCTAGCAAACATTAATTGGCCTTGTTGGTCTTCTAATCCTTTTCCTGTGTAACTTTGAATAACAATGTAAGCTATTGGGAGTTTTAGTATCCGTGAGAGAATATCAATTATAGGTGCCGCTCCCCTCATTATGCCTACTAAAACAGTGGGATTGTAATTTTTATGAATTTCAATAGCTAATTTTTCGACAATTTTGTTATATTCTTCAAAACTAATTATCAATTTATCTGCCATGAATTTTTTTATCATATAAAAAAAATTAAAAAAGATTAAAAAGTAATTATGAAAATTTTTGATTGTTTTATGTACTTTGATGAAGAAGTAGTTTTAGAAGTAAGGCTTAATATACTTAATAAATATGTAGATTATTTTGTTATAGTTGAAAGCACCTACAATCACAGAGGCGATAAAAGAAGATTACTTTTTAATATAAATAAGTTTAAAAAATTTAAAAATAAAATTATTTATCTAATTTATGATGAAAATCCTCAGAATATTGAAAAAGTTTTAAAGAATGATAACCCCTCAGAGATATCAAGAAAACATATTCTTAATGCTGCTAAAAGAGAAAATAGTCAAAGAAATTATATTTTTAATGCATTAGAAAAAGCCAATAATGATGACTTAATCTTAATTTCAGATGTTGATGAAATCCCAAATTTAGAAACTATAGATATTACTAAAATAAATAATAAAATAATACTTTTTAAGCAAGAGATGTTCTATTATAAATTTAATCTTAAATTACCAAATTTGATTTGGACTGGAACAAAGGCTTGCAAAAAAAAGAATTTGGTGTCACCTCAATGGTTAAGAAATATAAAAGATAGAAAGTACCCTTTTTATAGAATTGATACCTTTTTTTCTAATACTAAATTTATAGATGTAAAAATTATATCTAATGGTGGATGGCATTTTTCAAATATAAAAACTGCATCTGAAATAGAACATAAATTGAAATCATATCTTCATCATCGAGAATTTGACTTAAACCCAATGTCAGCTAAAGAGATTGATGACATAATTAAAAATAAACAAGCAATTTATGATTTGAAAGTTGATAAAAGGATAAACAAGATTGGAGATGGGAGTAAGTTGGAAATATATCCCTTTAACAAATTACCAAAATTTTTACAGGAAAATTTAAATCATTTTAAAGAATGGATTGATTAATATGAAAAAAGGATATTGGGTTAGTTTATATTTTAAAATAGATAATCAAGAAAATCTGAAAAAATATTCAGAGCTAGCTACACCAGTTATCAAAAGTTACGGTGGTGTGCCATTAATAAGAGGTGGTAAGCATGACACTTTTAATGGTGATGATTTTAGTAGGACTGTTGTATGGGAATTTCCAAGTTATGCCAAAGCATTAGAGTGTCACTCCTCTAAAGAATATCAAGATAGTTGGGCAGTAGCAAAAAAAACTACAAAAAGACATATGCAAGTGGTTGAGGGGTTTAGTACTGAATAGGCTCAGGATCTATGCTTCTCCATAAGTACCACGTTGCAACAGAACAATAAGGACTGAACCTTTTTTTTAATAAAGATACAAATTTATCAGGTGGTAAATATTTTTTTTTATAATTTTTTGAAATTGCTCTTAGAAGGCCGATATCTTGAATCGGCCAAATATTTGATCTATTGTATGTGAATAATAAAATCATTTCAGCTGACCATCTCCCTATTTGTCTTAATTGTGATAAATAATTTATAGCCTCCTCATCTGACATTTGATTAATTAATTTAGGATTAAAAGTTTTTTCTATTGTTTGCTTCGCTAAACTCTTTATACCTAATACTTTCTGTCTGCTTAATCCACAACTTTTCAATTGAGCAAAAGTCAGTCTAGATACTGTTTTTGCATTAATTTTATTTTTACATTTTTTTTTAAATTTTAAAAAGACAGAATTCGCTGCTGCAACACTTATTTGTTGTCCAATTATACTTTTACATAACGAAAAAAAAATATCTCTCCTTGAAGTTAAAATAGTTTCTGAGGGACTTTCATAACTTTTGATTAACTTAGAAAGAGTTTGATCTTTTTTTGATAAATATTTTTTTGCTTTGTTCCAGTATTTAGGTACTTTACTCATTAATTGACCTAGATGTTATAATTTTTTTCTTATAAATCTCCCGTCTAAAGATTATAAGTGTTGAAAAAATCACCAATAAAGCCCCCATTAACGTTTTGAACGTGGGTATCTCGTCCCAAATGAAATATCCAAATATAATAGCGAAAACTAAAGCCAAATATTTAAGGGGAGTTACTAAAGAAACCTCTGAAAATTTATATGATTGACTTAACCACAAGTTTGCAACACCTCCAAAAATACCTATCAAAGATAAAAGTATGAAATGATTTAAAGTAGGCATAACCCAGCCTTGAGGGATAGTTAAAAAACTTAATAATGTAATTGCTAAGGAAAAATAAAAAGAAATTAACCACACTGGTTCGGTAGTTGACAGTTGTCTAATAGTTATGGCTACATAAGATAGACCTAAACAAAATATAATCGGAAAAATATAATAAATGTTTAATTCAGTAATCCCAGGTTCTGTAATTATGAGAATTCCAACAAAACCTATGATAACTGCTAACCACCTAAAGATTCCAACTTTTTCATTTAATAGAAAAATAGATAATATTGTTGTAAATATTGGAGCAGCAAAAGAAATGCTTACAACGGTTGCTAATGGCAACTGCCTTAAAGCAATAAATATTGCAATTAGAGCAACTAATCCTGAGCCACATCTTAAAGCATGCAATCCTGGTCGTTGAGTTTTGTAAAAATTATGAAATCTTTCTTTTGGAATTATAAAAAAATAAAAGATTATCCCGAAAAAACCCCTAAAAAACAAAACCTGCCCAATAGGATAATCTACAGACCACTTAACAATTAAATCCATTAATGAAAATGCACAAATGGACAAAAACATGTACAAAAATCCCAATTGATTTTTACTTAGCATATGAATAATTTGTAAATTAAATTAAATCTTATTCAATGGAAATAGCTGTTTTAGCACTTGGATGTTTTTGGGGACCTGAAATTAAATTCAGTAAAATAGATGGCATAATCAAAACAGAAGTTGGTTACTGTGGAGGTAATAGCTCTATTACCACATATAAAGAGGTTTGCACTGGTAATACAAATCATGCTGAGGTGGTTAAACTAGATTTTGATGAAAAAATTATCTCTTACGAAAAAATTTTAAAAATATTTTTTCAAATTCATGATCCGACTACTCTAAATTCTCAAGGACCAGATTTTGGAACTCAGTATAGAAGTGAAATATTTTATCTAAATGACAATCAAAAAATGATTGCTGAGAAGGTATTAAATGAAGTGAACGAACGTTTATCTGGAAAAGTTGTAACAAAAATATCTTTACTTAAAAATTACTGTCCAGCTGAGGAATATCATCAAAAATACTTGGAAAAGCGATAACATGTCTTTAGTTGAAACTGATTGGTTAGAAAAAAACCTTACTAAGGTGAAAATTATTGACTGCTCTTGGCATATGCCTCAAACGCAAAGAAATGGATTTGAGGAATATAAATCCCTTCATATACCAAGCGCAATTTTTTTTGATATAGACGAAAATTCAAGAAAAGACACTGCTTTACCACATATGTTAGTTGACCAAATGAGTTGGGATAAAATTGTTTCAAATATGGGAATTAAAAAAAATGATAAAATAGTCATCTATGATAATTCAGATGTTATAAGCTCATGTCGTGGTTGGTTTAATTTTATTTATTACGGACATGATCCAAAATTGATAAATGTTTTAAATGGTGGTTTAAAGAAATGGCTTAAAGAAAAAAAGAAAGTAACTGATGAAATTTCAAATATAGATAAATCAGACTATAAAAGTAGCGAGAGAAAAGATCTTGTTAAGAGTAAACAAGCAATTGATAAAAATATAAACGAAAAAATATTCACATTAATTGATGCTCGAAGTAGAGAAAGATTTGAAGGTAAAATCCCTGAACCCAGAAAAGGTCTTAGAAGCGGATGTATAAAAAACTCTTTTTGTATACCGTTTAATGACTGTCTAAATGACGATAAAACTTTTAAAAATAAAGATCAGCTTAAAGAAATTTTTAAAACAAGCACTGAAAATTTAGAGCAAAAAAAGATTGTTTTTTCATGTGGTTCAGGTGTTACAGCGTGTGTTTTGGCACTAGCTTATTCTTTAATTAATGATAAATATCTTCCTTGTATATATGATGGCTCTTGGGCTGAATACGGATTAATTTAAATTTAATATGAAAAGATCTACGAAAACATTTTCAATAATATTTGTGTTTTTTTTAATAATTACAATTGTAATTGTTGGAAGATACATGATTGGCAATCATTTTAAAAAAAAATTCAGTAAGAGGCCACCACCAGGAATAATTGTAACTAAGGTTATTGAAAAAGAATTCTCTGAACAAATAGAAACTTATGGTACAGCAATTTCTAAAAAATCAAAAACTTTTAAGATTAAAAAAGATGATCTTTTTGAGGATTTAAAACTTAAGAATTTTGTTAAAAAAGGAGATGTTTTAATTAAATTAAAAAGTGGGGATATATTGGCTCCATTTAGTGGGGTTCTTGGCTACACAGGTTTAACTGAGGACATTCTTGTTTCAAATAACATATTTATCATTACACTTGATGATAACTCAATAATTTACTCAGATATTAAAATTCCAGAAAGCTACTCTACATTTATAGAAAAAGGTCTTCCAGTCGAAGTTACCTTATCTAGTTTTAAAGATAAAACTTTTTCAGGTGAAATAGATTTTGTTTCAAGCAGAATAAATGCGGACACCAGAAGTTTATTATCAAGAATAAAAGTGAAAAACGAAAATTTAGAATTAATTTCAGGTTCACTTTTAGAGGTAAGAGTAAAATTTGATTTGAGAAATTCTTTAAGTGTACCTGATACAAGTGTGATGATAGAGGGCGATAAATCATATGTTTACAAAATTAGTGCAGAAAATATTGCAAATAAAACTGAGGTAAAAACTGGCCTTAGAGGCGATAGTAACATTGAAATAATTTCAGGCTTAATCGCGGGTGATATAATTGTAGCTGAGGGTCTAAAAAAGGTAAGGCCTCGTGGAAAAATAAAACCTATTAATAAATAATGTTTATTACTGAATTAAGTATTAAAAGACCGACGGTATCTTGGGTTATGTCACTGATACTGATCATATTTGGTTTATTTGTTTTTTGGAAATTGCCCGTTAGAGAATTGCCAAATGGAATTCAACCACCTGTTGTTCAAGTTCAAGTAGACTACAAGTCTGCATCAGCTTCAATAGTAGATCAAGAGGTCACACAAGTTGTTGAAGATGTTATTGGTGGGGCAGAGGGTATAAAAAATATAGACTCCAAATCTGAAAATGGAAGAAGTACAATTAATGTCGAGTTTGATACGAGTATTGATCTAGATAATGCTGCCAATGATATAAGAGAAAGAGTTGCAAGAGTAGTGGATAACTTGCCAACAGAGTCAGATCCACCACAAATACTTAAACGAGCTGCAGGGTTTACAACAACAATGTGGCTGTCATTATCCTCATCTTCATGGAGCGACCTTGAGTTAGGAGATTATGCGGAGAGATATCTTGTAGACCAATTTTCAAGTGTTAAAAATGTTGGAAGAATAAGGGTTGGTGGATTAAGAGAATTAAGCATTAGAGTTTGGGTTGATCCTATTAAACTTGCAGCTAATGATTTAACTATTAAAGAAGTTGAATTTGCAATTCGTGGAGAAAATGTAAGTTTGCCTGCAGGAACCTTAGAAGCAGATAATATCGACTTGACACTAAATCTAGATAAATCATACAACGATATTGAAACTATAAAGCAAATACCCATCAAAAAAACTAGTAATCGTGTAATTCAATTATCAGACGTAGCAAACGTTGAATTCGGTCCAGTATCAGAGAAAACTCTTTTTAAAGCTCAAACTAAAGATCAAATAAATTTGAAAACCGTAGGAATAGGTATCTATGCAAGAAGTGGTGCTTCAACGGTAGAGCTTTCAAATGATATCAAAAAAAAAATTGTTGAAGTAAAAAAATCTTTACCAGAAGAATTGGATTTAAGGGTTTCGTTCAATAGAGCTAACTATGTTGAGGCTGCAATTGAAGAAGTATATAAAACTTTGGTCATTGCGTTTGTCTTAGTTGTATTGATAATTTATTTATTTTTAGGGAATTTAAAGGCAGTCATCGTACCTGCTATTGCACTACCCGTGAGTTTAATAGCATCCTTTCTAGGCTTATACATATTTGGTCTTTCTATTAATATTTTTGTCCTTTTAAGTTTTATTTTAGCGATTGGGATAATCACAGACGACTCAGTAATTATGACAGATGCGATATACAGACGAATAGAGAATGGTGAGACCCCGCTCGTTGCAGCTTATAAAGGCTCTAAACAAATTTCTTTTGCTATCGTTGCTACAACACTAATTTTAGTAGCAGTTTTCTTACCGTTAATATTTATTGAGGGAATTTCTGGAACATTATTTAGAGAAACAGCGATTGCATTATCTTTTTCGATTGTAGTTTCTTCTTTTGTTGCATTAACTTTGTCACCAATGCTTGCAAGTAAATTTTTATACAAAAAAAAATCAAAAAAAATTTTTATTCAAAAATTTGAAAAAATTTTTTCCAACTTCGCAAAATTTTATGAGGAAACTTTAGTGAACGTTATTAATAAAACTAAAACTGTAAGTTTTTTTATTGTTTTTATAATAATTGCTTCAGTGCTTTTATTTAGTTTCTCAAAAAAAGAACTTTTGCCTATGGAGGATCGAGGAGCATATCTAATAATTGGCTCAACTGATGAGGGAAGTTCTTTTGAATATACTCAAGAACAAGCTCAAAAAGTAGAGGCAAGACTTATTCCTTTGCTACAAGCTGAGGATAGTCCATATTCAAGATTTATAATGCGTGTTCCAGGATTTGGAAATTCAGCTAATTCATATAATAGTTTTATAATAATCGCTCTCCTTGATGATTGGAAAAATCGTAAAAAAGGTCAACAAGTTGTTCTTAGAGAAGCGATTGGGAAAATAGTAACTTTACCCCAAGCCCTAGCTTTTCCTATATCTCCTCAATCTATAAGAGTATCAAATTACAACAAACCAGTTCAAATGGTAATTTATGGAAATACTTATGAGGAACTTGAGGCGATACAAAAAAAAGTTATACGAACCCTCAGATCTAATAAAAATCTCTCAAGAATTGAGTCCGATTACAATCGAAACAAACCAGAGGTAAAATTAATAATAAATAAAAATAAAGCCAAAGATCTAGGTGTCTCAACTAAATCAATTGGTGAAACACTTGAAACACTTTATGGGGGTAAAAAAATAACGACTTTTAATAAACTAGGCAAAGAATATCCAATAATTGTTCAACAATATTTATCTGATCGACGAAATAAAGAGGGTGTTACGAAAATATTTGTTCGCTCTGAAACCAATGGAAAATTAATATCTTTAGCAAATCTTGTTAGTTTTAAGGAAGAAGGTTCAGCAAAAGAACTTGCTAGATATAATAGACAACGGGCTGTAACAATTTCTGCAAATATTAGTGAGGGTTATACATTAACAGAAGCGATTAAATACTTCGAAAATGTGATGGTTGATTTAGCACCAGAAAACCAAATTACTTGGAAGGGAAAATCAGAGGAAATAAAAGAAACAAGTAATGAATTATTTATAATTTTTGCTTTAGCTTTACTAACTGCTTATTTGGTTATGGCTGCAACATTCAACTCATTCGTTCATCCATTTGTAATAATCTTAACTGTGCCTTTGGCTATTTTTGGAGGATTAGTGTTTATTTTATTTTTAAATAGCTCAGTAAATATTTTTTCTCAAATAGCATTAATTATACTAATAGGTATCTCAACTAAAAATAGTATTTTAATTGTAGATTACGCAAACCAAATTAGATCTAGTGGAAAAACTATTGAATTAGCTGTTAAAGAAGCGTGCGCTGTTCGGTTTAGACCAATTATAATGACATCACTGAGTACGATGATTGCAATGATGCCATTAGTAATTGGAAATTTTGGTCCAGGTGCAGGAGAGGGTTCAAGATTAGCAGTTGGTTCTACAATATTAGGAGGAATGATTATTTCAACTTTCTTTACTTTATATGTCACTCCTTCAATGTATCTCGCATTAGCAAAAAATACTAAAAGGATTGATATAGTTGACTTAGAACTAAAAAAAGAATTATCTAAAAAATAATATATTTTTTTTTATTTAATTTACTTTTACATTTTAATAATTGATTTTTGTATTTATTAGATTGTCTCTCAACTTTTTTAGCTAGTCCAATTACTTTTTTATTTTTTTTATAATTTTTATAATTTCCCCATCCTTCGTGATATGCAAGATACTGTTTGAAAGCATCTTTCTTTGATATCTTTAAAATGTTTTCTGATTTATTTGTATACCATCCAATGAAGTCAACACTGTCTTTAAATCTTGCTCTTGTTGCTAATTTATTACCAGTTTCTTTTTTATATTGCTCCCAAGTTCCTTTAATTGCTTGCGAATAGCCAAAAGAACTAGAGGGTCGTTTATAAGGTATCACTTTAAAAATTTTTTGTCTTGCCGGTTTAGCAAGCCAATCAAAATCAGACTCCATTTTTATTATTGCTAATTGAATATAAATAGGTGTGCCCCACTTTTGCTCAACTTTTTTGGTATGTTTATACCATAGATATCTTTCGCTAAAAATTGAACAACTGTTAGAAGTGTTTGATGGAATTGATGAGCAGCCGATTGTAAAAAAATAAATAAAAATTAATAATTTATTTTTTAAATCTACCATATTTATTTATAAAATTATTAAGAAGAATTACAACAATAACACCCAATAAATTTCCAAATAAATCAGACCATTGAAAAGTTCTCTCAGGTATTAATAGGTGAAAAATTTCAAGCGCTATAGAAAGAAAAATTAAATATAATAATAATAAGATATTTTTATTGGAATTAGCAAAAGTTAAAAAACCAATAATTGAAATTAAAACAAATACATAAAAATGATTTGATGATATAACAAAATCTGGTGTTATTTGAGGTTGTATACTTTTATTGTCATAAATTATCCAGCCTAATAGACTTCCAGGATATAGATATAAAATAATTAAAAGGACATTAATTATATAAAATATTACTTTATATGTAGAAAAAAATTTTGACATTTAGTTAAATGATTTTTTTATAAATAATTTTTAGATATGACAAGATGAGTTTTTTAATATTAGTAAGACATGGTCAGAGTATTTGGAATCTTGAAAAAAGATTCACCGGTTGGGTTGATGTTGATCTTACAGATCAAGGTAAAATAGAAGCTGAGAAAGCTGGTTTACTTATCAAAAATCAAAATATAAATATAGATTTTTATTATTCTTCGTTTCAAGTGAGAGCAAACCATACTCTTAAAATAATACAAAAAGTATTAAAATCAAAAAAGGATTTTGTAAGAGCATGGCAGCTAAACGAAAGACACTATGGTGAGCTTACAGGGTTAAATAAAACTGAGACTGCAAAAAAAATTGGTGAAGATAAAGTTTTTGAATTCCGAAGATCTTGGGATATCAAACCTGGAAAACTAAGTAGAGAAAGCTCTTATCATCCCCTAAATATTGAAACATATGAGGAAATCCCTAAAGAGCTCATTCCTGACACAGAGTCTTTAAAAGATACATACAACAGAGTTTTGGAGTATTTCAAAAATGAAATACAGCCTAAACTAATAAATAAAAATATATTAATTACAGCACACGGAAACTCCATAAGAGCTTTATGTAAATACCTGTTCAATTTAGATAACAATCAAATCACAAGTTTAGAAATTCCAACAGGAAATCCCTTAATAATCAATTTCGGTGAAAATTTGAAAATAAATGAATGTAAATATCTAGATAAAGAGAGATCTAAGAACCTTTTAGTTTTTTAAAAATTTCTAAGTTCGTTAAATGGTGAAATTTATTGGTACTCTCAAATCCATTTAACTGTTGTTTCATTAATAATTTATTCCAAATTTTAGCAATTGAGAAGTTTTCTACCTCATATTCATTAAATAAGTTTTTATTCAAAATTTGACAACCAGTATATATAAAGTTTTTTTCAAAACTTTGTTTAATTATATTATCTTCTAAATCAAAATCGCCCTTTAAGTTATTATCAAAACTTAGTTTTTTATTAACTAATAAAAGAATATTATTTAATTTATTTTGAAAATAATATTTTTGCATATCATTAATTTCACTCACATGATTCTCATTCCAAATAGTATCAGGATTAAAAACAAAAAAATCTTCACAATCTGAGTGGTTGATCAAATTTAAAATTCCTCCACCAGTATCTAAAATTTCTTTACCGTCCTCTATAATTTTTATTTTTACTGAAAAATTTTTATTTTTAAAAAAGTCAATAATTTGGTCACTTAAATAAAAAGTATTTAAAAAAATATTTTCAACTTTCAGTTTTATTACAGTATTAATACAATCCTCTAAAATTGTTTGATTTTTGATCTGAAGTAATGGTTTGGGTTTTTCAAGTGTTAAAGGATTTAGTCTTTTGCCAAATCCAGCACAGAGAATAAAAGCATTATTAATTTTCATAAATTTTTTTTAAAATTATCATTTAGTAATTTTTTTAAATCTAAGAAAATTTCATTTTCATTGATTCTTAAAGAAATCAATTCCCACGCATAAGGTATTAATTTTAAATAATCCTTTTTTTTATCTCGGATTGCCAGACGTGTAAATATTCCAATTATTTTCAGGTTTCTTAAAATAGATAAAATTTCAAAATCATTTTTTATTTTTTTCTTATCAATTTTTTTTTGAGTACCTATATAAAAATTAAAAATCTTTTTTTTTAGAACTTTTGAGGTTTTTAATCTTACATCATCGACTAAAGAAGCTAAATCATAAGTTCTATTTCCTATTAAAGCATCTTGACTATCAATTACACCTATTCTGTTATTAACAAGCATTAAATTTGATACATGAAAATCCCTATGAACAAATACATTTTTTTTCATCTTGAGACATAAAGATAAAGTTTTAATTATTTTTTTAAACTTTTTACTAAAGTCTTGTCTCTTATTTTTTGACAAATTTTTTTTCACATACCAATCACAAAATAAATTAGCTTCCTGAATTAATATTTCATTTTTATAATCAGGTATTCGATAATATTTATTTCTAAAATTTCTTATTTTTTTATCTTTTATTGACTGTATTTGATTAAGCAATTTTATTATATCTTTAAAATATAATAATTTTTTATTTTTACTTTTCTTTAAAATTTGAAAAAGTGTCTTATTTCCAAAATCCTCAACTTCAATATAATTATTCTTATAATTCTCTAGATATAATTTTGGAGCTAGAACTTTGTTTTTATTTAAAATCTTACTAATTGCATCATAAACAAGAAGATTTTTAAATTTATCCTTTTTTGCTTGAATAACAATAGAATTACCATAATTGGATTTTTTTCTAAAAAACTTTCTATGTGACGCGTCTCCTTTTAATTTTTTAAGATTTTTCATTTATCTATAATTACAAATTTAAACCCTTAATTTTTAATATTCGTTTCTTGTAATCATTTTCATATTCAAAATTTAATTCTATCAAATTTTTTGGTTTTGGTTTTATTTTTTGTGGCCATTCAATTAATGTAATAGCATTAGTAATATCATCAAATAATCCTAGATTGTGAATTTCATCTAAACTATTTATTCTAAATAAATCATAATGATTAATTTTGATTTGTTTAATTTGATATTCATTTAATATATTGAATGTAGGACTTGTTACTTCAGTTATTTTAAGTCCGTTTTGTTTTTGAAAATTGTTGATTAGATATCTAATAAAAGTAGTTTTCCCGACACCCATCTCACCCACAAAAAAAACTACTTGTCCTAATTTCAATTTCTTTGAAATCTTCTCAGCTAGTTCCTCTGTTTTTTTTTCTGAAGATAAATTGATAAAATCACTTTTAGTAGCGATAGGCATTAGGTTTAAAAGGTCCCTCTACCCCTACACTAATATAATCTGCTTGATCTTTAGAAAGTTTAGTTAATTTAGCACCAACCTTTTTAAGATGAAGTGTAGCTACTTTCTCATCTAAATGTTTTGGTAAAACATAAACTTTGTTTTCATAATTTTTATGATTATTCCATAGTTCTATTTGAGCAATAACTTGATTTGTGAAAGAAGCGCTCATTACAAAACTTGGGTGCCCTGTAGCACAACCCAAATTTACTAATCTACCCTCTGCCAATAAAATTATTCTTTTTTTGCTAGGTAGTTCAATTTCATGTACTTGGGGTTTTACTTCAGTCCATTTGTAATTTTTCAAAGCTTCAACCTGGATTTCATTATCGAAATGTCCGATATTACATAAGATTGCTCTATCCTTCATATCTCTCATATGATCAGCTGTAACAATATCTTTATTACCAGTCGCAGTTACAACTATATCTGCTTTACTAATTGCTTCATCCATTAAAACAACTTCGTAACCTTCCATTGCAGCTTGCAATGCGCATATTGGATCTGCTTCGGTAACCAACACACGAGCCCCACTCTGCCTTAATGATGCAGCACTTCCTTTCCCAACATCACCAAATCCTGCAACAATCGCAATTTTTCCTGACATCATTACATCAGTGGCTCTTCTTATTCCATCAACTAAACTTTCTCTACACCCATATAAGTTATCAAATTTTGATTTGGTAACAGAATCATTCACATTTATTGCTGGAACCAGCAAAGAATTTTCTTTTTCCATTTTATTTAAAGCTTTTATCCCTGTAGTTGTCTCTTCCGAAACTCCTTTAACATCTTTTAATAAATCTTTATATTCATTGTGCATCATTGCTGTTAAATCCCCACCATCATCTAAAAGCATATTAGGTTTCCAGCTTTTATTGCCTTCAATGGTTTGTTTTATGCACCAAACATATTCCTCCTCTGTTTCTCCCTTCCACGCATAAACTGGAATACCAGCTTTTGCTATTGCTGCTGCTGCATGGTCTTGAGTAGAAAAAATGTTACAAGATGACCATCTTACTTCTGCACCTAAATCTACTAAGGTTTCAATTAATACTGCAGTTTGTATTGTCATATGCAAACAACCTATAATTTTTGCACCTTTTAAAGGAGATTTTCCAGCATACTCCTCCCTTAAAGCCATAAGTCCTGGCATTTCACTTTCAGCAATTGAAATTTCTTTTCGTCCAAATTCTGCTTGTGATAAATCTCTTACTTTATAATCTTCCATCGTGGCTCTTCTAACAATTAAAAATTAATTAATCAATAAAACTCTTTAAACTTTTGGAAATTCTATTTCCATACTCGCTCCTTTTTTATCTTGTCTATTAGTTGCTTTGATTGTGGCATTATGTAAATCAACTAAATTTTTTACTATATTTAACCCTAGACCAGAATGCTGTCCAAATTTGTCTGGTCTGTTACTGTAGAATCTTTTAAATATTTTATTTGTGTCTTTTTCTTTAAAACCCTGTCCCTCATCTAATATCTTTAAGTATACTTTATTATCCTCTGATTTCGAAACTTGTACAATTACATCTTTATCATCATCACTAAAAGAAATCGCATTATCTAAAAGGTTTGCAATGATTTGTTCAATTCTGTTTTCGATTCCATAAATTAAATATTTATTTCTACCATCATTTTTATAAGAAATATTAATCCCTCTTTTTACTTTATAAATATTATTAAAATCATCTACTACTGACTTAATTATTGGCTCAATATCTATTTTTTTTATTTTTTCTTTACTTAATGCAACTTCATCTTTTAACATTTGTGAGTAATCAGTAATCAATCTTTCAATTCTTTGTACATCGTGGCTTAAAATATTAATTAATTTAAGTCTCTGTTCAGTATCTTGTGCATCATGTAAAATTTCTGATGCGCTTTTTAATGATGCCAATGGATTACGAATTTCGTGTACAAGATCAGTTGAAAAATTTTCTGCATGTGAAATTCTTTTTTGTAATTCTAAAGTCATATCATCCAAAGAATTAGATAGTAAACCAAGTTCATCATTTCTTAATTTTAATGTATCTATATTTGTTTTTTTTGTGTCTTTATTTTTTATGATTTTGGTATAACTGACTAAATTTTTAATTGGTTTTAAAAAATATCTATTTAAAACAAACGAAAAAATCAATATTACGATACCAACTGCAATTGCAGTCCTAATTACAAAAGTTTTTCTTTCATCTATGGCAGCTTTTATATCATTGGCATTTTCTGTTATTGCTAAATATCCTATATTTTCTCCATCCTTCATCACGTTTTTGATAGTAGTCAATTTAAATTTATTAAATTCTTCCTCGGTAAATGTAAAAGGGATTCCAAAATTTTTAGACGTTGCGTAATTTAAAAGAACATCATTTAAAGACACATTATTTTCATTTCCAATATCTATATTTTTTTCTTCAGTGATTTTTTTTGTTGTTGTTGAGTCCAACACCTCTAGCTCAATAGTATCCAACCTTTGTGAAAATGATCTTGGATCTAAGTCTAATGTATCAGTGTCTCCTATTAGATTAAGTTTATTATCAAAAAATATTACTCTATCTAAGTTCTGAAAGAGAAATCTTGTTGAAAACAAAAATTTTCTAATATCCTTTTCAACAAATTTTACATTTAATCTTGTTAGATTATCAATTGTATTATTGATAACCTCAATATGATTTGAGGATTTTTTTTTAATTAAATTTGGTTGGACATTTTTCAAATAAACGAATGTGAACAGGCCTATTATTGTGAAAAAAATAGAATTTATGAATAAAAATTTTTTTAAAATTGATAAGTTCTTAAGAAAATTGCTGAGCATTAACTAACATTCCATCTATATCCGCTTCCATATCTAGTTTCTATAGCTGAAAATTCAGGATCAACTTTTTTAAATTTTTTTCTAATTCTTTTAACGTGACTATCAATTGTTCTATCCTCAATATCTGTATCTTCTCTATAAGCTATGTCCATTAATTGAGCTCTCTCTTTTATAATTCCTGGTCTTTTGGCTAGCTCCTTTACAAGTAAAAATTCTGTGGTAGTCAATTTATCAGGCAATTGTTTCCCATTCCATTCGCACTCTAATTGGGACGGATCAAGTTTTAATTTTCCATGCGATATAATACTTTTATTTTCCTCAAGAGTTTCTTTGGAATCTTTTTTTCTAAGTTGAACTCTAATTCTTTCAATTAAAACTTTAATTGAAAAACCACCTGATTTTTTTACGAAATCATCAGCACCTAATTTTAGTCCCAGTAATTCATCAATTTCATCATCTTTGGAAGTCAAAAAAATAACTGGTAATGAGGTTTTTTTTCTCAATTTCTTAAGCAATTCCTCACCGTCCATTTTTGGCATTTTTATATCAACAATAGCTAGATCTGGCGGTGTCCTGGTTAATCCAATTAATGCACTCTCTCCATCAATGTAAGTCTGAACTTTAAACCCTTCTTTTTCAAGAGCAATACTTAAGCTGGTTAGAATATTTCTGTCATCATCTACTAAGGCAATTGTTTGTTTTTGCATACTTAATTATAAAAATACTAAATTGTTCTAATTTGGGCAAATAAATTAATGTAATGTACCCCAATTTTCTCCAGTGTTTAAATCTACTGTGAGAGGTATTGAGAAAGAATGTTGATCACTCTCAGCAACGCTAGACATTTCTTCAATTATCACTTTGGATATTTTTTTTACTTCATTTTTGGGACTTTCAAAAATTAGTTCATCATGGATTTGAAGTAACATCTTTGTTTTGTTGAATTTTTGCTCTTTTAATTTTTTATCAATTCTTATCATTGCTAATCTCATTATTTCAGCAGCCGACCCTTGTATTGGAGCATTAATTGCTGCACGTTCTTGAAAGTTTCTCACATTATAATTTTTATCATTTATATTTATAAAATGAGATCTTCTTCCAAAAATATTACTTACATAACCACTTTTTCTACAAAATTTAATTGTTCGATCCATATAAACTTTTATTTCAGGGAACTTTGAGAAATATGAATTTAGAAACTCTTCAGCTTCAAAATTAGAGACATTTATTTGCTTCGCTAATCCATACTGCGAAATTCCGTAAATTATTCCAAAGTTTATGGCTTTAGCCTTTCTTCTTTGATCTTGATTCACCTTATTAATATCAATATTAAAAATTTGGCTAGCAGTTAGAGAGTGTATATCCTCATTATTTTGAAAAGCTTTTTTTAATTCTTTAACATCAGCCAAATCAGCTAAAATTCTCATTTCAATTTGATTATAGTCTGCAGAAATCAAAATATTATCCTTGTCAGCAACAAAAGCTTTGCGAATATCTCTGCCATCTTCTGACTTAATTGGAATATTTTGCAAGTTAGGATCACTTGAAGCTAATCTTCCTGTAGTCGTTGCTGCTAATAAAAAAGAAGTATGAACTTTTTTTGTATCAGGATTAATATGTTCGGGTAATGAGTCTGAATAGGTATTTTTAAGTTTTGAAACTTGCCGCCAGTCCAGGACTAATTGTGGAAATTTATGACCTTTAAAAGCGAGATCTTCTAATACTGAGGCACTTGTTGCAAAACTTCCCTTTTTAGTTTTTTTTAAGTCTGCAATCTTAAGATCATTGTATAAAATTTCACCCAGTTGTTTTGGAGAAGCAATATTAAACTCTTTCTTAGAGAGTTTAAAAACTTCTTTCTGAATTTTTTCAATCTTTTTTTCAAATTTTGTAGATAATGTTTTGAGAAACTTTTTATCAACTTTAATACCCTGTATTTCCATATCAGCTAAAATTCTAAGTAATGGCTTTTCAAAAATTTCATAAATATTAATCATTTTTTCTTCTTTCAAACTTTTATAGAATTTTTTATATAGTCTATAAGTTATGTCAGCGTCCTCAGCGGCATAATCTTTTGCTTTTTCTAAATCGACTTCACTAAAATTTATCTGTTTCTTTCCAGAACCAACTAATTCTTTGAATTTTATTGTTTTATGATTCAGATGAATTTCAGATAACGTATCCATATTGTGTCTATTTTTTCCAGCATCTAGCACATAAGACATGAGCATGGTATCCTCCATAGCTGATAGTGTTATCCCGTGATTAAAAAATACAATAAAATCAAATTTAATGTTCTGACCTATTTTTTTGATACTTGGATCTTCAAGTAAAGGTTTTAATTTTTTAAGCACTATGTCTTTATCAATGCATTTTTTTGAATTATGTCCTATTGGTATGTAACAAGCTTTTCCAATCTTAGAGCTCAAAGATACTCCAACTAAATCTGCTTGATGAGGATCTAAAGAATTTGTTTCTGTATCAACTGCAACTTCTCCTATTTCCTCAGCTTCCTTAATCCATGCATCAATTTTACTGTGTTCTGTTATTAAAAAATAATTTTTCTTATCAATTTCAACTTTTTTTTCCTTTAATTGAATATCTTTTTTTTCACCATTAAAATCTGGTTCCCCATAAGCAGAAATAGCAGAGCTAAGTAACCTATTAAACTCCATTTCTCTTAGAAATTTATAAAGTTTATCTTTATCAATTCTTTTTAATTCAAAATCATTGAGTTTCATTTCAATTGGAGCATCGTGCTTTAATGTTACTAATTTTTTACTTATTAAAGCTTTATCTTTATTGTTTAATAAAGTCTCTCTTCTCTTATTTTGTTTGATTTCATCTGCCGATTTTAAAAGTGTCTCTAAATCACCATACTTATTAATCAATTCTGCTGCAGTTTTTACACCAATACCAGGAACGCCAGGAACATTATCACTGCTATCCCCAGCTAGAGCCTGAACATCTATAACTTTATCTGGATCTACTCCAAATTTATTTTTTACATCCTCATTAGAGATGAACTTATTTTTCATTGGATCAAAAATACGAACATCTTTTCTATACAATTGCATCAAATCTTTATCTGATGAAACTATCGTTACCTTTGCTCCATTTTTTAAAATCTTATCAACATAAGTTGCAATTAAATCATCTGCTTCATAATTAACTAATTCAACAGATGGTAAATTGAAGGCTAAAACTGATTTTCTTATATATTCAAATTGTGGTGCTAAGTCATCTGGCGCCTCAGATCGATTAGCTTTGTAATCACTATAGATTTCATTTCTAAAAGTCTTTCTAGCTGAGTCAAAAATGACAGCAAAATGAGTTGGCTTCTGAAGATTTTCATTTGATTTTGAGTCTTCAAGAAGTTTAAACAACATACTACAAAAACCACTTACTGCTCCAGTCGGTAATCCATCACTTTTTCGAGTTAATGGTGGTAAGGCATAATATGCTCTGAATATGTAACCTGATCCATCAATTAGATAAAAATGATCTGTTTTTTGAATCTTACTCATTAAAATTTAATATAGATTAAAGATGAAAATAAGAGTATTATTTTTTATGGAACTTATAAAGCAAAATACTCAAAACAAGCTTGTAAAATCATTATTGATTATCTTTATAGGTTCAATAATTCTTACAATTTCAGCTAAAATCAAGATACCTTTTTATCCAGTTCCAATGACTATGCAAACATTCATAGTTTTATTTTTAGGTATCAGCTTTGGATATAAAATAGCTCTAGCCACTGTAAGTTTATACTTATTAGAAGGTATATTGGGTTTACCAGTATTTTCTAATTCTCCTGAAAGAGGAATTGGTTTGGCTTATTTTACAGGTCCAACAATGGGGTATTTAATTGGATTTTTATCAGCGTGTTTTTTAGCCTCATTCATAAAAAATGATGATAATTATTTTTTTATTTTTTTTAAATTAATATTTTCAGTTTCAACAATTTATATCCTGGGTATTCTGTGGCTAGGTACATTAATTGGTTGGGACAAACCTATTTTAAAATTAGGTGTATTGCCTTTTTTAGTTGCTGAGATTTTCAAAATTTGTCTACTTACTTTAATAGCAAAAAAAATTATTAAATTTAGAAAATTTATTTAGGCGATCTTTTAGATAATATTCTTTGAAGAGTTCTTCTGTGCATTTTAAGCCTTCTTGCTGTCTCAGATACGTTTCTATTACATAATTCAAATACTCTATGAATATGTTCCCATTTAACCCGATCTGCTGACATTGGATTTTCAGGTGGTGCAGCTTTTTTTGATGGATCAGCTAATAACGCTTTTTCTACATCGTCCGCATCTGCTGGTTTAGCTAAATAGTCAATAGCACCCTCTTTGATTGCAGCTACAGCAGTTGGAATATTTCCATATCCAGTTAGCATTATGATTCGACTTAGTGAATTTGATGATTGAATTTCTTTTACAACCTCTAATCCATTTCCATCATTTAACCTAAGGTCAACTACCGCAAAACCTGGTTTTTTCACTTTAACCATGTCTTTACCTTTTTGCACACTCTCAGCTTGTAAGACCTCAAACCCCTTTTTTTCCATTGCTCTCGCTAATCTCTCCCTAAAAGGATTGTCATCATCCACTATTAATAAGGATTTATTGTCAAAATCAGCCAGATTTTGTAATGGAGCTTGGTTTTTCATAAGCCTTATATGGATGTTTTTTTCCACAATTCAATAGGCCATTATTTGCTTTACATTGAATAACTATTCAATTAATTGCTCGAATATTAAAGTTTTTTTTAAATAAAAGACTTTTTTTTTGTTAAATTTTTTTTGGGGGGCATTTAAAATGCAAAAATTTAAGTCAGTTGAAGAATTAGTAAGTCAACTGAAACCAGAAAAACCTGTTTATTGTATAAGGAAGAATTCTATTCTTTCTGCTTCAAAATTCTTTCAAAAGAAATTTCCAGGAAAAGTATTATATGCTGTAAAAACTAATCCCCATCCTGAAGTTATCAAAACTTTGATAAGAAGTGGAATTAATCAATTTGATGTTGCATCTATCGAGGAAATCAAAGCAGTGAGGAAATTTAATAATACTGCAAAATGTTCTTTTATGCATACTGTTAAAAGCAGAGAAAGTATAAAGGAAGCTTATTATAGTTTTGGAATAAAAACTTTCGCTTTAGATACTAAAGATGAATTAATTAAAATTATCGAAACAACAGACAATGCTAAAGATTTAGAATTATTTATTAGAGTTGCTGTTTCCAATGAGCATGCTGAAATAGATTTATCAAAAAAATTTGGTGCTTTGAATTCTGAAGCTTCAGGACTGTTAAGACTTGCAAAACTTCATTCAAAAAAAATTGGCTTGAGTTTTCATGTTGGTTCCCAATGTATGCACCCAATTTCATACTCTAAAGGAATTAATGAAGTGGGAAATATAATTAAAAAAACTAAAATAATTCCAGATTATATTAATATCGGTGGAGGCTTCCCGACAATCTATCCTGATCTTGTGCCTCTATCTTTGGAAAGTTATATGGAGGAAATTAAAAAAAGTTTAGAAAATTTAAATCTAAATAATATGCCTCAAATAATTTGTGAACCTGGTAGAGCTTTGGTTGCAGAAAGTGGATCAACAATCGTGAGAGTTAATTTAAGAAAAAAACAAAAACTTTATATTAATGATGGTACTTACGGTACACTTTTTGATGCTGGAACACCTAATATAGTTTTTCCATCAAAATTAATTAAAGAAAATTCGAGTAAGATTATTTCCAAGAAAATGACTGCATTTGATTTTTATGGACCAACATGTGATAGTATGGATTATATGAAAGGTCCCTTCCTACTTCCAAATAATATTAAAGAAAATGATTACATCGAACTTGGTCAATTAGGATCATATGGTTTAACTTTTAGAACTCAATTTAATGGTTATTACTCTAACGAGATTTATGAGGTTGAGGATAAACCAATAATGTCTATGTATGATAAGAATTCAGACAAAGCTACTCTAGTTGCTTAATGTCAGAAAATAAAAATCTTGGTCATAACAGTAAAAAAGATTTCTTAAATAAACCTATAGAGCATATTGATATTACATCATTCGATTCTAGAAAAATTATCTCTTCCATGGAAAAAATGTCTTTTGTTTCAAGAGAAACAGCAAACGCAGCCAATATTTATAATGAAATGTTGAAAGACAAGGAATGTACAATTTTTTTAACATTAGCAGGTTCAACATCTGCTGCGGGTTGTATGAATATTTACAAAGATTTAGTTAAATATAATATGGTTGATGCAATAGTAGCGACTGGCGCTTCAATAATTGATATGGATTTTTTTGAAGCTCTTGGTTTTAGACACTATCAAGGGTCTCAATTCCAAGATGATACTGAATTAAGAAAAAATTATATCGATAGAATATACGACACATACATAGACGAAGATGAGTTACAGATTTGTGATAAAAAAATATGTGAAATCGCGGATACCTTAGAACCTAGAAGCTACACATCCAGAGAATTTATTAAAGAAATGGGTAAATATTTAAAAAAAAATTCTATTAAAAAAGACTCTTTGATTGAAACAGCATACGATAATGATGTTCCAATTTTTTGCCCAGCTTTCACCGACTCCAGTGCTGGATTTGGTTTAGTTATACATCAAGAAAAAAATCCAAAAAAGCATATGACAATTGACTCTATAAGAGAATTTAGAGAATTGACTGAAATTAAAATACGCTCGAAGGGATCAGGTTTATTTATGATTGGTGGTGGTGTTCCAAAAAATTTTATTCAAGACACCGTAATTTGTGCTGAATTATTAGGCAAGGAAGTTGACATGCATAAATATGCAGTGCAAATCACAGTTGCAGACTCTAGAGACGGTGCATGCAGTAGTTCAACATTAAAGGAAGCAAGTTCATGGGGTAAAGTTGATGTTACAAAAGAACAAATGGTATTTGCTGAAGCCACTAGTGTACTACCCCTAATAGCTAGCGACGCTTATCACAGAGGTGAGTGGAAAAATAGGGATAGGAAAAAATTCACAAAAATTTTTGAGTAAAAATTGAAATATTTATCAAATAGAAATGGATTTTTGGGAATCGACAATAAATTTAATTTCAAAGAAAAGGTTGTTGTGGTTCCATTCGGACTTGAGAAAACCGTTAGTTATGGTGGTGGCACCAGAAACGGACCTAAAGAAATTATTAAGGCTTCTCATCAAGTGGAATTATATGATGAAGAGCTAAATTGTGAACCTTATAAAAAAATCGGGATTAAAACATTAAAGCCCTTTAAGATTCATAGAAATATCAAAAAAGCTCTCGAGAAAATGTCAAATATAAATAAAGAAATTTTAGATAAAAGACTTTTTCCAATTACGTTTGGTGGAGAACATTCAATTACACCCGGATGTATTTATCCATTTGTTAAAAAATACAAAAAAATTTGTCTCTTACATTTCGATGCCCATGCTGATTTAAGAAATAGTTACAATGGTGAAAAGTTCTCTCATGCATCAGCAATAAGAAGGTGCTTAGACCATAAAAATATATCATTAATATCTTTTGGGATCAGAAATATATCTGAGAGTGAAATTCCATTTTTAAAAAAGAATAAATCAAGAATAAATATTTTTTGGGCAAAAGATAAATCAAAGTGGAATTTAACAAAATTTAAAAAACTTATAAAAAATAAGACAGTTTATTTAACATTTGATGTCGATGGTTTCGACTCAAGTATCATGCCAGCCACTGGGACTCCTGAACCTGGTGGATTATTATGGGATGAAACACTCAATATAATTAAGATTGCTGCAAAAAATTCAAACATTGTTGGTGCTGACATCAATGAATTAGCACCTATTAAAGGTTTTAATTCGTACAACTTTCTTGTTGCAAAGCTCGCTTATAAAATATTGTCTTATAAGTTTTTGATTTAAGCTTTAATTGGCTTAAAAGTTTTTAAGAGTAATCTAAATGGTATTAACATGATCAAAGCTACTATTACTTTCACAATCAAATCTCCGAGAGAAAGTGTAACCCATGGCACGCCAGTCCCATAAAATGATATTGAAAAAAACAAAAATGTATCGATTGTTGAGCCAATCATTGAGGATGTTAATGGTGCAACAAACCATTCTTTCTTTCTTAATCTGTCAAATATTTGGACATCTAATAATTGTGCAGTTAAAAATGCAATTCCAGACCCAATAGCTATACGAATAGATATAAGATCTGCAAAATCAGTAGAAAATAAAACTGTAAAACCAATTCCTAGTACAAAGCCAAAATATACAATTTTTCTTGCAACTCTTTTTCCATAAGATCTATTAGCTAAATCTGTAATTAAAAAAGCGATCGGATAAGAGAAAGCTCCGTAGGTTAATATTTCATTTAAACCATAATAATTAATTGGAAATTGAACAAGATAATTTGAGGATAGGACAACAACACCCATCAAAAATGATAGAAGTAAAAATGATTTACTCATTAAGCTGTTTTAGATTGTGCAGTTTTTTTTTGAAATGGAGATTTAATTAATAAACTTTTTTTTAGTTTTTTTAATCTAGGAGATAAATTTTTATTTTTTACAGATTTTAGAAATTCATCAAAACTACCTTTTTTATCTACTGATCTAACCCCTGCATTACTCACCGTTAATTTTAAGCTTCTTTTTAAAAGTTCACTTGTAAATTTTACTTTTTTTAAATTAGGTAAGAATCTTCTTTTTGTCTTATTGTTAGCATGACTAACGTTATGACCTTTCATTGGATTTTTCCCAGTTAATTCACATTTTTTTGTCATAATTTGTTCGACTATATAAAGTGAGATATTGATGGCGTCAAGTTTATTAGATTATTCTAATCCTTTTTTCCTACTATTTCATTAAAGTTTTTTACACCATCTTTTAATAATATTTCCTTTAGTTCTTTTTTAATTAGACCAACAATATTTGGACCTCTAAAAACCATGCCTGTATAAAGTTGTAAATAATCAGCTCCTGCTAAAAATTTTTGATAAGCAGATCTGCCAGAGTCCACACCACCTACGCCTATAATTTTAATTCTGCCTTTTAAAACTTTATAAAATTTTCTGATTAACTCTGAGGACTTTAACTCAATAGGTTTCCCTGATAATCCTCCTTTTTGATGGCTTTGAGTATTTTGTAAATTTTCTCTTGTTGTATCAGATGTGTTAGAAATTATAGCAGCTTCTATCTTGTTATTTAAAAGCACTTCAGAAATTTTCATAATTTCTTTATCATTAATATCTGGTGATACTTTTACCGCTATAGGTGTTTTAGAGTTAAGATTTCTCTTCTCTTTTTCTATTAATTTTAAAAGATCATCTAATTTTTTTTGATCGTGAAAGTTTCTTAAATCTTCGGTGTTTGGTGAGGAAATATTAACAGTGATATAATCAGAGAACCCATTAAACATTTTTAAACACTGTATATAATCATTTGTTCTATCTTCTGAGTCTTTATTAGGTCCAATATTTATTCCAAGTAATCCAGTTGGATTATTTCTTTTAATTCGATCTGCAATATTTTTTGAACCTAGATTATTGAAACCAAGTCTATTTATCAGGGCCTCATCTTCTACTAGTCTAAAAACTCTAGGTTTGGGATTTCCGTATTGTTCTAATGGTGTAACAGTTCCTACTTCGACGAAACCAAACCCTAAATTGAACAATGAATTATATACCTCGGCATTCTTATCAAATCCTGCTGCCATACCAATTGGATTTTCTATTTCTTTATTAAATAATTTAGTCTTAAAAAGAGGATTATTTTTTTCTTCATCTAAAATATTTGGAATAAAATTAAATTTTAGTGACTTTATCGCTAAACTATGAGCCGTCTCGGGATCTAATTTAAAAATTAAAGATCTTAAATTTGAAAACATTATTTAATTTTATTTAATATAAGATCTTTTGTTTCTTTCACACCAAAAAAACTTATAAAAAAACCCATCCTTGGTCCATTTTCGTCTCCAAAAACTACTTCATAAATTAATTTAAACCAATCTCGAAGGTTCTCAGTGTATCCATTTTCTTTACCAGTCGAATATATCATTGTTTGAATATCTTCTGGTTTCATTTTGTCGTCACATTTATCTAAAGTTTTTACCAGAGCTTCTAAAGCTTTTTTTTCTTCACCATTAGGCTTTTTATATTTTTTTTTCAATTTTATTACGTCGTTAAAATATTTTATTGCATAGCCTACTAAATTATCAAAGATAGGATTATCTTTCTCAGAAATGTCTTTTTTATATTTTTTAACAAATTTCCAAAGAAGTTCTTTGCTGTCAGCATTACTTGTTTCAACCAAGTTTAATAACATCGAAAACGACATAATCATATTTTCTTTAGGCACCAAACTATTATGAACATGCCACACAGGATTCATAAGTAGCTGCAACTCATTTTGATTTTTTGCTTTCTCAATCAGATCCAAATAATCATCGACAGTTTTTGAAACTATTTCTTTGTAAAGTTTTTTTGCTCTTTTTGGATTTTGATACATATACAGCGACAAACTTTCAGGAGAAGCATACTCTAGCCATTGATCAATAGTAATGCCGTTTCCCTTTGATTTTGAAATCTTCTCTCCTTTTTCATCCAAAAATAGTTCATATGCAAACCCTGAGGGATTTGTTTTTCCAATCAATTTGATAATTTTTGTTGAAAGTATTGCACTCTCTATAAGATCTTTTCCATACATTTCAAAATCAACATCTAGTGCATACCATCTCATAGCCCAATCGACTTTCCACTGTAATTTACAATTTCCATCATAAATGCTTGTTTCCAAATCTTTTCCATTATTATCAAAAACAATAATAGATTTTTCTTTATTAATATTTTTTACAGGTATTTCTAGAACATGACCTGTAACCGGACAAATTGGAAGAAATGGACTATACGTTTTTTGTCTCTCTTTTCCTAGTGTAGGAAGTATTATATTCATTATACCATCATAATTCTCTAAAATAACTTGGAGAGAAGAGTTAAAGAAACCTGATTTATAAAGTGATGTTGAACTTTTAAAATTATATTTAAATTTAAAATTGTTTAAAAATTTTTTTAGCATTTCATTATTATGCTCACCAAAACTATTAAATTTTTGAAAGGGATCAGGCACATTAGTAAGCGGTTTGTGCAAATTTTTTTCTAATAATTCTTTTTGTGGAACGTTGTCAGGTACTTTTCTAAGACCATCCATATCATCTGAAAAAGTAATGATTTCAGTTGGTAAATCAGTCAAATGTTTTAGTGCATTTACAATCATTGATGTCCTTGCAACTTCTCCAAAAGTTCCTATATGTGGAAGGCCACTAGGACCATAACCTGTTTGGAGAATTATTTTGCCTTTTTTTTCTATAAAAGATTTTCTCTCTCGAAGCATTTTTTTTGCTTCAACGAAAGGCCATGCACTTGTTTTATCAAAATTCTCTTTTTTAATCATGATTAATTCAAATAAAATCTTAAATTAACGCTTTAACTTATTCTTATAGAGTTGAAATTTATTTACCATAAAATAATGTTCTATCAAAATGTCTAATTATAAAACTGTTTTTTTTACACTTGGAATTCTTCAAATAATTCTTGGAATTTTTATGTTGATCCCAATATTTGTTCAATTTTTTTTTAATGAAATTGACTCCTCTTTTTTTGGTGCCTCAATTATTACAATTATTTTTGGTACGCTATTTTTTTTATCTAATCTTGATCATGATAAGAAGTTAAATTTACAGCAAGCTTTTTTATTGACCGCGTTATCTTGGCTAAGTATCGCAATTTTTGGTTCACTTCCTCTAATATTTTCTGAAGTCAATTTTTCGTTTACCAATGCATTTTTTGAGAGTATGTCAGGCATTACAACAACTGGTTCAACAATCATTCCAAACTTAGAGGAGATGCCCAAAGCAATTTTGCTTTGGAGAGCAATTCTTCAATGGTTGGGTGGTATTGGAATAATTGTTATGGCGATCACTTTGATGCCAATAATGAATGTTGGTGGTATGCAATTATTCAAAATTTCTAACAGTGACTCATCAGAAAAAATTCTTCCTAAATCGAAAGAAATTGCGTTGAGATTAATTTACATTTATTCAGGTCTCACTACTCTTTGCGCAATATCATATAAAATTCTTGGGATGAATACTTTTGATAGTATAACCCATTCTATGACAACAATAGCAACTGGGGGTTTTTCAAACTATAACGAGTCCATTGGTTTCTTTAACAGTTTTTCAATAGAAATTTCAGCAATGATTTTTATTATCTTGGGAAGTTTACCTTTTATCGCTTATATCAAATTCTTAAACGGTAATAGAAGAATATTTCTTTCAGATATTCAAATTAGAACTTTTTTAAAAATAATCTTAATAAGTATTCTGGTCTTATCAATTTATTTGTTTTTAGATAAATCTTCTGAACTAAACTTCAGAACAGTTTTATTCAATGTAATATCAATTTTGACAGGAACTGGATATGTAAATGCACAATTTGATAACTGGGGTGGATTTCCTTTAATTATATTTATAGGTCTAATGTTTATTGGTGGATGTGCTGGCTCAACAACCTGTGGTATTAAAATATTTAGATTTCAAATACTTTATTCATTTGTTTTGAATCAACTTAAAAAAATTATTTATCCTAAGGGGATTTTTGTTCTAAAATATAATCAAAGTCCTGTTGATGATAAATTTACTGCATCAATTATCTCTTTCATTTATATGTACCTGGTAATTTTTTTTGCGATTACAGCATTACTATCTTTGACGGGTCTTGACTTTATTACCTCAATTTCTGGTGCTGCAACATCTATTTCAAATGTAGGACCTGGCCTAGGTTCAACTATTGGGCCAAACGGAAATTTCTCATCACTACCTGATATCTCTAAGTGGATTTTAAGCTTTGGTATGATTTTGGGTAGATTGGAATTATTTGCAATCCTTGTATTATTTTTACCATCTTTTTGGAGGAATTAAATTTGATAGAAATTAAAAAAAATTCTTTGTCTGAAATGTTCTCGGTTTATTTTGACAAAAGAATGCTCAAAATTTTATTGCTTGGTGCAATATCAGGTTTTCCATGGGTTTTGATTGGAAGTAGTCTAAGTTTATGGTTAAAAGAAGATGGACTAAGTAGATCAACTGTTGGATGGGCTGGATTAATTTTTGCAGTTTATGCATTTAATTATTTATGGGCACCTTTAATAGATAGAATACAAATACCATATTTAACAAAAAAAATAGGTCACAGAAGAGGATGGATTGTTTTGATGCAAATTATCATCTTACTCTCACTTGCTCTTTGGAGTTTACTCGATCCATCTGAAAATTTAGCTTTAGTTGTTTCAGTAGGCTTAATAATTGCTATAGCATCATCAACTCAAGATATAACAGTTGATGCTTTAAGAATTGAACAAATTGGTGAGGATGAGGGAAAATCCATGGCTGCTGGAGCCGCAATGGCGGTTGTCGGTTGGTGGACAGGATATAAGTTAGGTGGGGTACTATCATTATTTGCAGCAGATATTCTTCAAAACATTGGTTTTGAAAATTATTGGCAACTAACTTTCTTAATTTTGGGGATTTTAGTAATTTTAATGAACATTGGCTTAATGTTCATTGATGAGTCTGGAAATTTAAAGAGACAAAATCAACAAAAAGAAAATGACAAATTGATATCATCTCAATTTAAAAAAGAAAATATATTTACAAAATTGATAACCTGGGTTGCTGGAACAATAAGTGGCCCGATCATTAGTTTTTTTAAAAAAAATGGCTTTTCAATTGCTCTAGGAATTTTAGGATTTGTTTTTTTATTTAAAGTAGGAGAGGCATTTCTTGGAAGGATGTCTATAATTTTTTATAAAGAAATAGGTTTTAGTAAATCGGATATCGCTATTTATTCTAAAACGTTAGGTTGGATCACTACTGTGACGTTTACTCTTTTAGGTGGGCTTTTTGTAATAAGATCCGGGGTTTTAAAAGCAATGTTTTTTGCTGGAGTTATGATGGCAAGTACAAACCTTTTGTTTAGTGTATTGGCCTGGAGCGATAAATCAGAATTTTTATTTGCTATTGCAGTTATTTTTGATGATATAGCTGCTGCATTTGCAACAGTAGCATTTGTAGCCTTTATATCTATGCTCGTAGACAGGGCCTATACAGCAACTCAATATGCGCTCTTAGCATCAATAGGCACCGCTGGTAGAACAACTTTAGCCTCCTCTTCTGGCGCCCTTGTTGATTGGTTAAATGGTGATTGGGGAATATTTTTCATTTTGACTGCGCTAATGGTAATTCCTTCATTAATAATCCTTTGGATTATGAAAAATAAACTACAACTAAGTGAAAAATAATTTTTTAAATAAATCTGTAGCTAACATTTACTTTAAACCATCTCATAATTCTGAGGTAGTTTCACAAATTTTATATGGAGAGAAATTTAAGATTTTATTGAAAAGAAAAAAATATATAAAAATAAAAACTCATTATGACAATTATATTGGATATATAAAAAAAGATAAGTTTTTAGAAAATTTTAAACCCTCACATAAAATTTCAAAAATTAAATCTAAAATTTACTTTAAAAGAGGAAAAAGATTTTTGTCTTCAAACCATTATCTATATTATGGATCTGGTGTTTGTAAACGAAGTGAAAATAAAAAGTATATAAAATTTGAAAAAAATAAATGGATCAAAAAAAGTGATGTCAAAAATATTAATCATTATGAAAAAAATTATATCAAAATATTCAAATTTTTTTTAAACACAAAATACTTATGGGGCGGAAAAACCTGTGTTGGAATTGATTGTTCGGCATTAATTCAAATCTATTTTTATTACAATAGAATATTTTTTCCAAGAGATACAAAAGATCAAATAAGATTCTGTAAAAGAAAAAGAGGTAGAAATCAGCTTAAAGGAGACATCATATTTTGGAAAGGGCATGTTGGTATATGTCTTGATAAGTCTAGATTTATTCATGCTTATGGACCCAAAAAGAAGGTGTTAATAATGCCAACAGTACAAACAATTAAATTAATTGATAAAACCGCAAATCTGAAAGTTAAAAAAGTAAGTAATATTAGTAATATTTAATCTCTGCCAAAGTCAGGTTTGTTTACATCCTGTTTTAATTTAATAATTTTAGACCTAACTTTTTTAGTCTGAGATAATTTTTTTAAAATTGATCTATTATTTTTAGAATTTATATCTTTTTTGAAAGATTTTAAGTTTTTGATAAATAAGTCTATCGCTTTTGTAACATTAACCTTATTATCAAAAAAAATATCTCTCCACATAATTTCATTTGAAGCAGCTATTCTTGAAAAATCTCTCAATCCCCCGGCACTGTATTTAATAAGACCAAATTTGAGTATTTTTTCAAAATCTTGAGCAGATTTAACCAAATTATATGCAATTAAATGTGGTAAATGACTTGTGATAGAAAAAACTTTGTCATGTTTTTCAGAGTTCATAACAACAGTTTTTGAGCCCATCTTTTTCCAAAAAGAACTTAAAAATTTTAAATTTTTAGAACTTGTTTTTTTGTCCTTAATTAATACACACCATTTATCCTCAAACATATCAGCTTTTCCAAATTCTGGTCCACTCACCTCTGATCCAGCGATAGGGTGACTCCTTATCCAATTTATACCACGCTTCAAAAATTTTTTAATAATTTTTGATGACTCTATTTTTGAAGATCCAACATCAGTAATTAGTGTCTTTGGCAAAATAGTTTTATTAATTTTGAAAATGAGTTTTTTATATTCACTCGTTGATGTGCAAACAATCACTAGGTTTGAATTTATCAAACCATCTTTAAGTGACTTAATAATTGTACCAGGTAATTTGAGTCTTTTTATTTTAGTGATATTAGATTTTGATTTTTCATAAATAAATATTTTTTTAGCTATTTTTTTTTTGGAAATCCTCCTTACTAAAGAAGAGCCTAATAACCCACAGCCTATAATTAATATATTTCTCATTTTCTAAATATATTTTGTGTTGCTTTGATAAATTTCATATTTTCCTCTTTTGACCCAATCGTTAATCGTAGCATATTTTTTATTTTATAACCTTCTTCAGTAGACCTTAAAATAATTCCCTTTTTTTTTAATTTTTCATAGAAACTATTAGCTCTTAGTTTACATTTATTAAAATTCAATAATAGAAAGTTAGCAGAAACTTTATTTGAGCTAATATCATAATTGCTCAAAAAATTTTTCAGTTTTGTTGCATAAATATGATTATGTTTTACTGAACGTGAAATAAATTTTTTATCCTTAAGTGACTCAATAGCTGCTTTTTGAGCTACTTCATTAACATTGAATGGAGGTTTAATAACATTCAAAGCATCAATAATTTTTTTTGAACCATATCCCCAACCAATTCTTAAAGATGATAGTCCATAGATTTTTGAGAATGTCCTTAATATAAAAACATTCTGCTTATTCTTGAATAAATCTAAACCAGATTTATAGTCTCTATTTTGCATGTACTCTGCATAAGCATCATCGACAACAAGTAAGATATTTTTTCTTAATCTTTTTCTTAAATCAATTAATTCAAAACTGTTCAAGTAAGTGCCTGTTGGATTATTTGGATTAGCAAGAAATACAATTTTAGTTTTATTGCTTACTTTTTTAATTATTTCAGAGACAGAAACTTTAAAATTTTTTTCTTTGGCAAAAACAACTTTTGCACCAACTATTTTTGCATATATTCTGTACATTAAAAAACTAAACTGAGGAAGAATTACTTCATCTTTTGGTTTAAGGAAAAGTTGGCACAACATTTGAATAACTTCGTCTGAACCAGCTCCACAAATTATTTTTTCTTTGTCACAACTAAATTTTTTTGAGATCTGACTTCGTAATTTTTTAGACTTTCCATCAGGATATCTGAAAAGACTTAATTTTTTATTTGATATTGCTTTCTTGGCCTTGACACTTACTCCTAGAGCTGATTCATTTGCTGAAAGCTTAATGATTTTATTAAAACTCTTAATAGTTGATTTGCCAGGTTGATAAGCCTCAATATTAAATTTTTTAAATTTTATAGTTGTCATCTTTTAAATTTTAGCCTCTTTATAAATAAAATATCAATTTTTCATATAGAATTAGTTCAAATATTTTAAAAATTGACATACTAAATAACATCTTGTACAAAATTTATGCGCTGATTTACCTGAATTGCGAGCGCTTTAAAAAAACCGCTAAAAAAGTTTTTTTTCTCACAATTCAATAATTAGCATTAATAATTATGAATATTAAAGAGAATATAAAAACGCTTGTTATTAAAAAACCATTGAAACTTGATTGTGGTAAAACTATTAATAATTTTCCACTCGCGTATGAAACTTATGGTTCGCTTAATAAAAATAAAGATAATGCAATCCTTGTTTTTCATGCGCTTACTGGTGATCAATTTGTTACGGGTATTAATCCTGTTACAAAAAAAGATGGTTGGTGGTCTTATGCAGTGGGTCCTAACAAATCAATAGATACAAATAAATATTTTGTTATTTGTGCAAATGTAATAGGTGGTTGTATGGGCTCATTTGGTCCAAGCCATAAAAATCCAGATACAAATAAAATTTATGGAACCGATTTTCCTGTAATTACTATTAATGACATGGTCAATGCACAAGTAAATTTATTAGATCATTTTGAGATAAAAAAACTTTTTTCAGTTGTTGGTGGATCAATGGGAGGAATGCAAGTTTTGCAATTTATAAGTAATTATCCGGATAAAGCTAGTACAGTAGTGCCGATTGCATGTACCTCTAGTCATTCTGCTCAAAATATTGCTTTTAATGAGTTGGGTAGACAAGCGATAGCATCGGATCATAATTGGTCAGATGGAAAATATTTATCTAATAATACTCTTCCTGATAAAGGGTTATCAGTGGCGAGAATGGCTGCTCATATAACTTATTTGTCTAAAAAAGGTTTACAAGAAAAATTTGGAAGAAAACTTCAAGAAAGAGATGCTCTTAAATTTGGATTTGATGCAGATTTTCAAATAGAGAGTTATCTAAGATATCAAGGATCCGTTTTTGTAGATCGATTTGATGCTAATAGTTATCTTTATATTACAAGAGCAATGGATTATTTTGATCTAGTTAAACAATTTGATGGTAATTTATCTAATGCATTTAAAAAAACTAAGGCTAAGTTTTTTGTAATATCTTTCACCTCAGACTGGCTCTATCCAACTCAAGAAAATAAAGATATAGTTATCGCTCTTAATGCAATTGGTGCTGATGTTGGATTTGTTGAAATAAAATCTGACAAAGGTCATGACTCTTTCTTATTAGATGTTCCAGACTTTTTGAAAACCCTTAAAAATTTTTTAGATAAATCTTACATAGAGAGATAATAGTGAAAACAGAATATAAAATAATAGTCGATTTAATAGAGGAAAAAACAAGAGTCTTAGATGTTGGCTGCGATGATGGAACATTAATGGAGTCATTAAAAAAAAATAAAAATGTTGATGTGAGAGGGATTGAGATTTCAAAGGATAAAGTTCAAACCTGTGTATCAAAAGGACTTACTGTAATTGAGGGAAACGCGGAATTGGATTTAAAACAATTTCCAAATGATTCTTTTGATTATGTTGTCCTAGGGCAAACTTTACAAGCTTTCGTAAATCCTGAAATTGTCATAAAAGAACTTTTAAGAGTTGGAAAGAAAGCAATCATAACAATTCCAAATTTTGGTCATTGGAAAGTAAGATTAAATTTGCTTATCAAAGGAACAATGCCAATCACAGAATCATTACCAAATGATTGGTATAACACCCCAAATATTCATATGTGTACTATTAAAGATTTTGTTAAATTTTCAAAAATTATAAACTTTAAAATTTTTAAATCTTTAGCTCTAACAAATAAAAATATATCAAATATTAATAATTCTAATTTATTTTATAAAAATTTATTTGCAGAATTAGGTATATTCTTAATTGAAAAATAAGATGAGAATAGAAATAATTAAGTGTTTACAAGACAATTATAGTTACCTGTTAATCGATGACACTAAAAATATTGGATGTGTTGTTGACCCTGGTGAGGCAGCTCCAATTATAAAATATGTTGAAAGCAATAATATTGAGTTAAAATATATTCTTAATACTCACCATCATTATGATCATGTAGGTGGCAACTTAGAATTAAAGAAAAGATATAAACCTAAAATAGTTGGATTTAAAGAAGATAAAGATCGGATTCCAGAAATTGATGTACTTGTGGAAGATAATCAAAAATGGAAAGGCGAAAATTTTGAGGCGAAAATTTATCACATTCCAGGTCATACGAGTGGGCATATTGCCTTTCATTTTTTTTTGGAAAAAATAATTTTTACTGGCGATACCTTATTTTCTTTAGGATGTGGTAGAATTTTTGAGGGAACTTATGAACAGATGTTCAACTCATTAAAAAAAATAAAAGAACTTCCGAAAGATACTCAGATATATTGCGGCCATGAATATACATTACAAAATTCAAAATTTTGTGAGTCAAACGATCCTGATAATTCAAATTTAAAAAGCAAAATTAAAGAAATTAAAGAAAAAATAAAAAATGGCCATCCCACCATTCCATCAATTTTATCTGATGAAATGGAATGCAATATATTTCTTAAAGCTAAAGATGTTGAAAGTTTTTCAAAATTAAGAGATTTAAAGGATAATTTTTGATTTATAAAACTTGACTATAGTCTTGCTCAGACTATATTGCCTTAACAAAATTTAGAGTATTTATATGTCATTCGCAGTCATAAAAACAGGTGGTAAACAATACAAAGTGAAATCTGGAGAGATTTTGAAAATTGAGAAATTAACAGATATCAAAGCTAATTCAAAAATAGAATTTAATGAAATTTTAGCTTATGGAGATGACAGTAAAATAGAAATTGGAGCCCCAATGGTAAGTGGCGCAAAAGTTGAAGCTGACTTAATTAAAAATAGTAAAAATAGGACTGTATTAATTTTTAAAAAAAGAAGAAGACATAATTCAAGAAGAAAAAATGGACATAGACAGGAATTTTCTACGATTAGAATAAATAAAATTTTTGCAAAAGATGGTAAAATTCTTTCAGAGGCTGAAAAAGTTTCTAAGGTAACAAAAAAGACAGAAACAAAAAAAGAGGCTAGTAAATAACTAGTAATTAATTATGGCAACAAAAAAAGCAGGTGGATCATCTAGAAATGGACGTGATAGTGCTGGACGAAGACTTGGTGTCAAAAAGTATGGGGGACAATCTGTTATACCTGGAAACATTATTGTAAGACAAAGGGGTACAAAAATATTTCCTGGAGAAAACGTAGGAATGGGTAAAGATCACTCAATTTTTTCAGTAATAAAAGGTAAAGTAGTTTTTAAAAAAACAAAGTCAGATAGAACTTTTGTTTCAGTAAAACCCAATTAATAGTACAACTTAAACTATTGTTGTATTATGAAATTCTTAGATCAAGTTAAAATTTATATTAAAGCAGGAGACGGTGGAGATGGTTCTCCGAGTTTCAGAAGAGAAAAATTTATAGAATTTGGTGGTCCAGATGGTGGTGATGGTGGAAAAGGAGGTTCAGTAATTTTAAAAGCTGAACAGAATTTAAATACTTTGATTGATTTTAGATATCAACAACATCATAAAGCAAAGAGAGGTGAGAACGGTGCAGGACAAAACCGAACAGGCAAAAGTGGTGAAGATTTAATTTTAAAGGTTCCCTTAGGAACGCAAGTTTTTGAAGAGGACAACAAAACATTAATTTACGACTTTACGAAAATTAGTGAGGAATTTATCGCTGCTGCAGGTGGTAAAGGTGGATTGGGTAATACAAGATTTAAAAGTTCTACCAATAGGGCTCCAAGGAAATTTACAAAAGGAACTCAAGGAGAAGAGTTTACAATTTGGCTTCAGTTGAAAACAATAGCTGATATTGGAATTATAGGATTACCTAATGCAGGTAAGTCAAGTTTATTAGCATCAGTTACTAATGCAAATCCTAAAATTGCAAACTATCAATTTACCACTTTAAATCCAAATTTAGGAGTAGCAAGTTATGATGATAAAGAAATTACAATAGCAGATATACCAGGATTAGTAGAAGGGGCTCATAAAGGTACAGGCCTTGGAATTCAGTTTTTGAAACATATTGAGAGATGTAAATCTCTTTTACATTTAATTGATATTACAAGTGAAGATTTAAAAAAAAGCTATCAACAAGTAAAAAATGAGCTTAAAAAATATAGTAACAAACTCACTAAAAAAAAAGAATTAATCGTGTTGAACAAAATAGATCTTATTGATGAAAAAGAGGTTAATTACATAATTAAAGATTTTAAAAAGAATACTAAATCAGAAGTTATTGCTTTATCAACATTCAATAAATCTTCAGTATCAAAAATCAAATCAAAATTATTGAATTATGTATCTTAAAAACTCAAAAAAAATTGTTATCAAAATCGGATCTTCACTTTTAGTTGACCAAGAAAAGAAAATAAGAAAAAAATGGCTCTCTAGCTTTGCGAAAGATATAAAAAAATTAAGATCGAATAATCAAAAAATTATAATTGTTTCTTCGGGCGCAATAGCCCTTGGATGTAAAAAAATGAATTATAATAAAAGAAATCTCAAGCTAGATAAAAGTCAAGCAATTGCATCTATAGGACAAATTGAATTGATGAATTTGTTCTTAGAAACGTTTTCAAAATATAAATTAAATATTTCTCAAATTTTACTTACTCTTGATGACACCGAGGAAAGAAGAAGATCAATTAATGCAAAAAGAACTTTTGAAAACTTATTCGATCTTGATTTCATCCCTATTGTTAATGAAAATGATACTATTGCAACATCTGAAATTAAATATGGAGATAATGATAGACTTGCTTCTAGAGTAGCTCAAATTACTAATGCAGATACCTTAATATTGCTCTCAGATGTTGATGGTTTATACACAAAAAATCCAAAGAAATTCAAAGACGCTCAATTAATTAAGAAAGTGATTGATTTAGACAAAGTTGTTAAAAGTATAAATATCAAAGGTATCACAGAATTAGGAAGTGGTGGCATGAATACAAAAATCGAAGCTGCTAAAATTTGTAATTTGGCTGGTTGCAATATGGTAATAGCAAACGGGTTAAGTCTTAATCCTATAGATCGTATCCAGAGTGGAAATAACTGCACTTGGTTTATTTCTAAAATATCTAAAATGCATGCAAGGAAAAAGTGGATAATCAGCTCAATTTCTCCTAAGGGTGAACTTATAATTGATGATGGAGCAAAAAAAGCTCTTCATAGTGGAAAAAGTTTATTAGCTGCTGGAATTAAAAAAGTGATTGGTAGATTTAATAAGGGAGATCATATTAAAATTTTAGATAATAAAAAAAAAGAGTTTGCTCGTGGACTTAGCTCTTTTTCATCCAAAGAAATAAATTTAATTATGGGCTGTCATTCGAATGAAATACAAAAAATTTTAGGATATGTGTCGAAATCTGAGGTAGTGCATAAAGATGATATGGTAGAAATCTAATGAGAAAGATATTAATTAATATTGGAGAAAGATCAAAACAAGCTTTTGCTCAACCAATAAATACTTATAAAAAAAATAAAGTTTTAAGTGATTATCTTAAAATGATAAAAAAAAATAAGCATTTAATTCTTAGAGAAAATAAAAAAGATGTAGATCGGGCTATCAAAATTAAGCTTAGAGATAATTTAATAAATCGACTTATTTTGAATGAAAAAAAAATCTTGGGTATTATTAATTCAATCCAAAAAATAATTAAGTTAAAGGATCCAATTCATAATGTTATTGAAAAATGGAAAAGACCTAATGGACTTGTATTTTCAAAAATATCAATCCCGATAGGAGTAATAGGTGTAATTTATGAAAGTAGACCAAATGTAACTTCGGATGTAGCATCATTATGTTTTAAATCTGGAAATCCAGTTATTTTAAAAGGTGGTTCTGAGGCCTTTTATTCTAATAAAATTTTATCAAATTTATTCAGAAAAGCTTTAAAGATTAATAAAGTTGATCAAAACTTTGTTCAATTCATTGATATAAAGAATAGAAAAGTGGTAGATTTTTTACTCACTAAAATGACTAATTTTATTGATGTAATCATACCAAGAGGGGGTAGAAATTTAGTTAAAAAAGTAAAAAACATTTCTAAAATTCCAACTATTGGTCACTTAGAAGGTGTTTGTCATTCATATGTAGATAAAGATGCGGATCCCAAAATTGCTACTAAAGTAATAGTAAATGCAAAATTAAGAAATACAGCGATTTGTGGAGCAACTGAAACAATTTTGCTTAATGAGCGTATAATCAAAAAGTTTGGAGCTCATATATTAAAGATATTAGAGGAAAAAGGTTGTCAGATTATTGGTGATAATAAAATACAAAAAATTTATAAAGGTAAAATCAAAAAAGCATCAATCAAAGATTGGTCAAAAGAATATTTGTCTGCTACCGTTTCTGTAAAATCTGTCAAAAACTTACAAGAGGCTATTTCTCATATTAATAAATATGGAACTATGCATACTGATTGTATTATTACTAAAAACAAAAAAACTGCTAAAAAATTTTTAATGGGAGTTAAAAGTTCAATAGCGATGCACAATACATCTACACAATTTGCAGATGGTGGTGAATTTGGATTTGGTGGTGAGGTTGGAATTTCGACAAATGTTCTTCCACCAAGAGGCCCTGTAGGACTTAGACAACTAATTTCCTACAAATATCAAGTAACAAGTAATGGTAAAATTAGAAAGTAAATTGGTTGCAAGAAGAAACAAAATTGGGATCCTAGGTGGATCCTTCGATCCTGCACACAAAGGTCACTTAACTATCTCAAAAGAAGCAATTAAAAGATTTAAATTACGAAATGTTATTTGGGCAATAACAAAAAAAAATCCTTTTAAAAAAAAGACGTATACAAGTTTGGATAGTAGAATCAAGCATTGCAAAAAAATTATTGGATCAAGTAAATTGATTAAAGTAAAATTTTATGAGGAAATAATTAAATCGAATAAAACTTTTGATTTGATAAATCATATTTCAAAGAACAAAAAAAACAAAATTTATTTTATAATGGGCGCTGATAATTTAATAAAATTTCACAAATGGTATAAATGGAAATTAATTTCACAGAAATGTAAAATAATAGTATTTGATAGGCATGGTTATAAAAAAAAATCATTAAATTCAACTACATATAAAAGATTAAATAGAGAAAATTTGAAATTTATTGAATTTGAAAAGGTCAATATTTCTTCTTCTCAATTGAGAAAAATTTGATATGGTTTAGTTAATTAATGGACAAAATTTCTGATTTAAAAAAAATCATAATTCAAACTTTAGATATCAATAAAGCTTTAGACATTGTTAGCATCGATCTTAAAGATAAAAGTTCGATGGCTGAATACATGATTATTGCAAGTGGTACGTCATCAAGACATATCCAGTCACTTTCTGAGCAAGTTTTAGAAAAATTCAAAAATTATGGAATGAAAGACTCAAAAATCGAGGGAAAAGATAGTACTGAGTGGAAACTGGTGGATGGAATAGATCTAATTGTCCACATATTTCATCCCGAAAAAAGAAAATTTTATGAACTAGAAAAAATGTGGTCAGAATTTATTCCAAAAGAAAAACTTATAATATGAGGAAAATTTTTTTTATTATCAGCATATTTTTCCTGAAGTTTTCAACTTTTAATCCTGTCGTTGCAGCTGAAAATGATGTTTATAAGAAAATAGATTTATTTGGAGAAGTATTAGAAAAAATTAATAAGGAATATGTCGATGAAATAAATCAATCTGAAAGCATGGATGCTGCAATAGATGGTTTGCTTCAATCACTAGATCCTTACTCTGCATATATGTCACCTGAAATTTTCAACGAAATGCAGACTGAAACAAGTGGTGAATTTGGTGGCTTAGGAATAGAGGTAAATATGGAGTCTGGAGTTGTAAAAGTAATTTCCCCTATTGACGATACTCCAGCGTCTAGAGCTGGAATTAAAGCTGGTGACTACATCATAAAGATAGATGATATTCAGGTACAAGGTAAATCTCTAAGTGAAGCTGTCGATTTAATGAGAGGACCTATAGGTTCATCAATTATTTTAACTGTAAGAAGAATTGGACAAAAAAAAGCTTTAACATTTGAAATCGTAAGAGAAATAATTCAAATTAAATCAGTAAAAGCTGATCTTTTAAAAAATAACGTTGGTTATCTTAGATTAACATCTTTCAATGAAAATAGTGGTGATCAAATAAGAGAGCAAATTAAAGAATTTGAAAAAAATGCAAATATAAATTCATATATACTAGATTTAAGAAATAATCCTGGAGGGTTGTTATCACAAGCTATAAGGATATCAGATTTTTTTTTAGATAATGGGGAAATTGTATCTACCAAAAGTAGAAAGGCCTCTGAAAATAGAAAATGGTTTGCCAAAAAAGGAGATTTGATAGATGGCAAAACTTTGGTTGTATTAATTAATTACGGTTCTGCATCTGCTTCAGAAATAGTTGCTGGAGCACTACAAGATCATAAAAGAGCAATTATTTTAGGCGAAAGTAGTTATGGAAAGGGTTCAGTGCAATCAATTATTCCACTAAAGAATAAAGGAGCAATAAGACTCACTGTTGCAAAATATTACCTACCTTCAGGCAAATCAATTTCTGAAGTTGGAGTAAGTCCTGACATTGAGATTGATGAAGATACGGATGAATTTAGGATTAAGACAGACACTGATAATCAACTAAGCTACGCATTAAAACTTTTAAACGGTTAAATGAAAGAACAATATAAACATCTACCACTCCGTAGTGGTGTAGGCATTGTTGTTCTTAATCAAGAAGATAAAATTTTCGTTGCCAGAAGAATAGATAACCCAAAAAACTTTTGGCAAATGCCACAAGGAGGTATTGATGAAGGTGAGGATTTTCTTACCGCCGCATACAGGGAGTTAAAAGAAGAGACTAGTATTACAAAAGTAGAGCTAATTAAAGAATTAGATGGTTTTATAACATATGAATTACCAGATCACTTATTGGGTATAATTTGGAAGGGTAAGTATAAAGGACAAAAACAGAAATGGTTTATAATGAAGTTTACTGGAGAGGATAGTGAAATAAATATTAAAACAAAAAAACCTGAATTTCTTGAATGGAAATGGATTGATTTAGAATCCTTAACAAAAGTTGTGGTAGATTTTAAATTACACGTCTATCAAGAAATTAAAAAAAAATTAGAGTTATTATTAGTTAATCGATCTTAGAACTTCAACTTTTTGATCTGCTAAATATTTAGCCTGATCACTTATCTGAGATTTGTTTGCTTCCGCTTCAGCTTTTTTGAGTAAATCCCCTTGTTTTGATTTATCTATATCTGTCACAGAGAATATTGTGCTTGTTAAAATAGATAAATTATTATTTTTAAATTCAATAATTCCATCTTCTACATAGTAATTTTCATCACCTGATTTCGAAAATACTTTAATTATCCCAGGTTTTAAAAAAGAAATAATAGATATGTGATCTTTTAAAATCCCCATCTCACCCTCAAATGCAGGTACAACAACCTCTAAAACATCCTCTTTTACTAAAAAAGATTTTTCTGGGTTTACAATTTCAATTTTAAACTCTTCACTCATTAAGCAGCAGCTTCTTGTTCCATTTTTTTAGCTTTCTCAATTGCCTCTTCAATCGTACCCACCATATAAAACGCTGCTTCAGGTAAATGATCATATTCACCTTTACAAATAGCATCAAAGCCTTTGATGGTTGAGTCTAAATCTACCAATTTTCCTGGTGATCCTGTAAAAACTTCTGCAACAAAAAATGGTTGAGATAAAAATCTTTGAATTTTTCTCGCTCTAGCTACAACCAGCTTATCTTCCTCAGATAATTCATCCATACCCAAAATGGCTATGATATCTTGTAATGATTTGTAAGATTGTAATATTCTTTGCACATCTCTTGCTACTCTATAATGTTCATCGCCAACAATTCTAGGGTCCAAAATTCTTGAAGTTGAGTCTAACGGATCAACAGCAGGATATATTCCAATCTCAGCTATTTGTCTTGAAAGCACAGTTGTTGCATCCAAATGAGCAAAAGATGTAGCCGGAGCAGGGTCTGTCAAATCATCTGCAGGTACATAAATTGCTTGTACTGAGGTAATTGATCCTTTGTTAGTAGTGGTAATTCTTTCTTGAAGATTACCCATATCAGTTGCTAATGTTGGTTGATAACCTACTGCGGATGGAATTCTACCCAAAAGTGCCGAAACTTCTGAGCCTGCTTGAGTAAATCTAAAAATATTGTCAACAAAGAAAAGTACATCTTGTCCCTCTTGATCTCTAAAATATTCTGCTACAGTCAATCCAGTAAGTGCCACTCTAGCTCTAGCGCCTGGGGGTTCATTCATTTGTCCATAAACTAATGCTGCTTTAGATCCTGGTCCGTCCTGTTTGATAACACCAGACTCAATCATTTCATGATAAAGATCGTTTCCTTCTCTTGTTCTTTCTCCTACGCCTGCAAAAACTGAAAAGCCACCATGTGCTTTTGCAACGTTATTAATTAACTCCATAATCAAAACAGTTTTTCCAACACCAGCACCGCCGAACAAACCAATTTTTCCTCCTTTTGCATAAGGAGCAAGCAAATCAATTACTTTAATACCAGTAACAAGTATTTCAGTTTCAGTCGATTGATCATTGAATTCAGGGGCACCTCTATGTATTGGCCAACTTTCTTTAGTTTTTACTTCTCCTCTTTCGTCTATTGGCTCTCCAATCACATTAATAATTCTTCCAAGAGTTTCGGGTCCTACTGGAACTTGTATGGGAGCATTGGTATTAATTACCTCATCACCTCTTTTTAAACCTTCAGTAGCATCCATTGCAATAGTTCTAACTGTAGTTTCACCCAAGTGTTGTGCTACTTCTAAAACTAATCTATTGTTTCCATTTTTACATTCCAATGCTGTTAAAATTTCTGGAAGTTCTCCATCAAATTTAACATCTACTACTGCTCCAATAACCTGTGTAATTATTCCTTTGCTCATAATTATAAACTTTCCGCTCCTGATATGATTTCTATTAGTTCTTTTGTAATTGCTGCCTGACGACTTCTATTATATTCGATAGTAAGTTTGTCAACCATTTCACCTGCGTTACGGGTAGCATTGTCCATTGCACTCATTCTGGACCCTTGTTCGCTAGCTGAATTCTCCAACATTGCCTTAAATATTTGTGTTGAAATATTTTTTGGTAGTAAATTGCTTAAAATTTCATCTTCATCTGGCTCAAATTCATAACTTTCGTCTGAATTATTATGATCCTCTTCATTGTTTAAGGGTATAATCTGTTGAGCTTGAGGTAATTGAGTAATTACATTTTTAAATTGATTATAAAAAATAGTACATATATCAAACTTACCAGCCTCAAATTTTTCAATTATGATCCTTCCAACTTTATCTGCATCAAAATAATTTGCATTTTTAGACTCTTTAAAAGATATATTTTCAATAATTTTATCTCCATAAACTCTTTTTAGTTGGTCATTTCCCTTTGACCCTACAGTAATAATCTTTAATTGTTTACCCTCGTTTAAAATTTTTGAAAAATAACTTTTTGCTTTTTTAATGATGTTAGAATTAAAACCACCACACAGGCCTCTGTCTGATGTCATTACTACACATAAGTGAACTTTATTTTCGCCTGTACCAGATAATAATTTTGGGGCATTTTTCTTATCAGATATACCATTAGATAAGTTTAAAATAATATTATTCATTTTTTCTGAATAAGGTCTTCCTCTCTCGGCACTTTCTTGAGCTCTTCTTAATTTTGCTGCTGCAACCATTTTCATAGCTTTCGTGATTTTTTGTGTAGACTTTACACTAGCTATCCTTTTTTTGAGATCATCTAGACTTGCCATATTATACTAAGATTTAAAGGTTCCTTTCAGCTGAGTAATTACTTCTACTAATAGCTTTTCTTTATCTTCATCAAGTTTTCCAGTGCTTTGAATTGCTTCAATTATTTCAGGTTTATCTGATTTACATTTATTAATAATTTTGCTTTCAAACTCCGATACATCTTTTAAATCGATATCATCGAGATAACCTTTAACACCGCAGAAAACTGATATTACTTGCTCAGCAACAGTCAATGGTGAGTATTGTTTTTGTTTTAGAAGTTCAGTTAGTTTTGAGCCCCTATTTAAAAGTTGTTGTGTAGATGCATCCAAATCAGATCCAAATTGAGCAAATGCTGCCATTTCTCTGTATTGTGCTAATTCTAGTTTCATCGATCCCGAAACTTTTTTCATAGCTTTTGTTTGAGCTGATGATCCGACTCTAGATACTGATAATCCAACGTTAATTGCTGGTCTTATACCTTGGTTAAATAATTCTGTTTCTAAGAATATTTGACCATCAGTAATTGAAATTACATTAGTAGGAATAAATGCAGAAACATCTCCCCCTTGTGTTTCAATAATTGGAAGTGCTGTTAATGAACCACCACCGTGCTCGTCGCTTAATTTTGCAGCTCTTTCAAGTAATCTACTATGTAGATAAAATACATCTCCTGGATAAGCCTCACGGCCTGGAGGTCTTCTCAATAATAGAGACATTTGTCTGTACGCAACAGCTTGTTTAGATAAATCATCATAGATAATAAGTGCATGCATTCCATTATCTCTAAAATATTCACCCATAGCACATCCTGTATATGGTGCTAAAAATTGTAATGGTGCAGAGTCTGATGCTGTAGCTGCAACAATAGTTGTGTACTCCATTGCTCCTGCTTCCTCTAAAGTTTTTTGAATTTGTCTTACCGTTGATCTTTTTTGCCCAACCGCAACATAAATACAATATAATTTTTGCTTTTCATCACCAGATTCATTTATTTTTTTTTGATTAATAATTGCATCCACAGCAACTGCAGTTTTACCTGTTTGTCTGTCACCAATAATTAATTCCCTTTGACCTCTTCCAATTGGAACTAAACTATCGATTGATTTTAATCCAGTTTGCATTGGTTCATTGACTGATTGACGAGGAATAATTCCTGGTGCTTTTACTTCTACTCTAGTTTTTTTAATATCTTTATCAAATGGACCTTTTCCATCAATAGGATTACCTAAACCGTCTACAACTCTTCCTAACAATTCCTTTCCAACAGGAGTATCAACAATGTTACCCGTACGTTTTACTACATCACCCTCTTTTACATTTCTATCATCACCAAAAATTACAACACCAACATTTTCACTTTCTAAGTTAAGAGCCATCCCTTTTGATCCATCTGCAAATTCCACCATTTCACCAGCTTGCACATTATCCAAACCATAAATTCTTGCTATACCATCTCCAACTGATAATACCTGCCCTACTTCTGCAACTTCGGCTTTTTCACCAAAATTTTTGATTTGTTCTTTTAATATTTTTGTAACTTCTGAAGGATTTATTTCCATCTATGCCTCTATCATTCTATTTTCGATTTGCTGTAATTTATTTTTAATTGAGGAATCAACCATAGTGCTTCCAACTTGGACTACCAGGCCTCCTATTAAACTTTCATCGTGTTTATAGTTTAATTTTATTTTAGAGCTAAAATTCATTGATAACTCATCTGTAATCTTTTTAATTTCATCACTTGATAATTTTTTTGCTGATTTCAATTCAGCTATTAGCTCACCTCTTTTTTTGGAACAAATTTCAATAAAACTTTTTAGAATTCGCTCTATAAAAAAGAAACGTCTCTTTTGAATTAAGAAATTTAAAAAATTTTTAAATAAATTTTCAAATTTATTAATATCAGCTATTTTGTTTATCACTTTTGAGAGATCCTCTCGGCTAGTTGTAGGATCTTTAATCAAATTAAAAAAATCTTTACTTTGATTAATTAGATTTAATATAGATAAAGATTGTTCTTCTATCTGGCTCAATAAATTATTTTCTTCTGAAAGCTCAAAAAGTGCGAGAGAATACCTTTCAGCTGATGAAATTGAAAATCCTGTATCTTTGCTCAACTTGTTTCCTATATAATGTTGAAGATTATTAAAAATTCAGGTTTTAATTAACATATGACCCTTGTGTCTTCAAGTGACTGATATGTCAAAAATGCCTCTTTTTATTGATTAATTGAAGTTTATTGGATCAACATCAACTGAAAGTTTTATTCCCTTAAAAAATTTATATTTTGGAATAATTTTAGCTAAAGAATTCTGCATTTTCATAGATTTTGATCCTCTTATTAAAAGTCTTATCCTAAATTTTTTTTTTATTCTAAATATTGGTGCATTCACAGGACCCAAAATTTTTCCATTAATTTTGTTTTCAATAAAATTCTTAAAATTAAAAGCTTCTTTTTCTAATTTTTTTTCATTTTCTCCTGTGAGGATTAAAGAAATAAATCTTTGATAGGGAGGAAGTTTATTTTTTTTCCTTATTTCTAACTCTCTTTCTAAAAAGATATCTGGATTTTCATTTGTTATTTCAGAGATCTTTTTAGAATTATTTTCATAGGTTTGAAAATAAACGGTCGATGGTTTTCCAGTTCTACCAGCTCTTCCTGAAAGTTGATGATAAAGTTGTAAATTCTTTTCAGCCCCTCTTAGATCATGACCATGAGATGAAAGATCAATATCTACAACAACAATACAATTCAAGTGAGGAAAATGAAAACCTTTTGATATTAATTGGGTTCCTACTAAAATTTGAATTTCATTATTTATTATTTTTCTTATTTTTTCTTTTGAGTCCTTTTTATTAATCGTGTCACTTGAGAAAATTTCAATTTTTTTACCAGGAAACTTTCTTTTTACTTCCTCAGAAATTCTTTCGACACCTGGTCCGCTAAAAACAAATTCACAATTATCACCTTTCCTACAATTTCTTCTTAACTCTGATTTGAAACCACAATAATGACATATCAAATTATTTTTATTCTTATGATAAACCAAATTTATTGTACAATTTGGGCATGTGAAGCTTGAAAAACATTTGTTACATAATGCGTTAGGTGAAAAACCTCTTCTATTCAAAAAAAACAAAACTTGATCTTTTTTTTTAAGGTGTAGATTAACTTTTTCAATTATCTTCTCTGATAACCATGATTGCTTCTCAAGTTTTGTATTATTTAAATTAATAATTTCATAATTAGGTAGTGCAGCATTTCTATACCTTTCACTTAGTCTAGAGACTTCATATTTTCCCTTTTTAATATTTTCAAAAGTTTCTATGGAAGGAACTGCTGTGATCAAGTTGACAGGAATGTTTTCAAATGATGCTCTTGAAATTGCCATATCTCGTGCATTATATGTAACACCTTCATCTTGTTTGAAAGATTGATCATGTTCCTCATCAACAGTTATTACTCCTAATTTTTTAAACGGTAAAAATAAAGAAGATCTTGCACCAATGACAACTTTAATTTCACCACAGGAAATGCCACTCCAAATTATCTCTTTTTTCTTTTTTGAGATCCCTGAGTGCCAAATCGCTGGATTAAATCCGAAATATTCTGAAAATTTTTGCTCAAACTGACTGGTCAAACCTATTTCTGGTAAAAGAATTAATGATTGAAAACCCTTCTCTATTAAAGATTTTAACGCCTCAAAATAAACTAAAGTCTTACCCGATCCTGTTGTTCCTTGTAAAACATGAACTCTAAATTTTTGATTTGAATAACTCATTTTTTCTAAGGATTTGATTTGATTGATAGATAGTTTAAAGGAATTTTTTTTTATTTTATTATTATAGGGTTCATAGATTTTTTTTTCCATTTTCTCTATTGCATTACTGCTCAATAAAACTAGTTTTAACGCCATTCCTTTTGGTATTAAATTATACTCAGCAAACCAATTTAAAAAATTTATTGTGTCTTTCTTTAGTGGAACTACTTCTAATTTTTTTTGAATACTTTTTATTTTAAATTTTTTATTGCCGTTTTTTTCAAATTCATCCCATACCACACCTGTTATTTTAGATTTTCCAAAAGGGACTAGAACAAATTCACCTAGCTTAAGATTAATTTCACTTTCATAGGTAAAAGGATGATTAAAAATATTGGGTAGTAGAATCGGGTATTTCATATTTTTATAATATGAAAAAAAATTAAGAGTGTATTGCTCTTTTATCTACTGATAACGCAGCTTCTTTGACAGCTTCAGAAAAAGTTGGGTGAGCATGACAAGTTCTTGCAATATCCTCGGCGCTTGCACCAAATTCCATTGCAACACCGATTTCAGCAATTAATTCTCCAGCATGAGGGCCAATTATATGTGCGCCTAAAACTTTATCTGTCTCAGCATCTGCAAGAATTTTCACAAAACCTTCTGCATCATCTATAGCTTTAGCTCTAGAGTTGGCCATGAATGAAAATTTACCAACCTTATAATTTTTATTTAATTCTTTTAATTGCTCCTCTGTTTTCCCAATTGAGGCAACCTCTGGTGAGGTATACACCACACCTGGTATTGTATCATAGTTTACATGACCTGATTGACCTACAATATTTTCTGCAACTGCTATACCCTCATCTTCAGCCTTATGTGCAAGCATGGGTCCAACAATTACATCACCTATTGCATAAATATTTTCAATATTTGTTTTAAATTTCTTATCAGTTTTTATTCTATTTTTTTCATCTAAACTCACCCCAGCATTCTTTAAATTTAAACCATCTGTATTTGGTTTTCTACCAACTGAAATTAAAACTACATCACATTCAAAATTATTTTTATTTCCATCTTTATCAATTGTTGAGACCACTGCACCTGAATTATTTTTTTGAATTGTTTCAACTTTATTTTGCATATTAAACTTCATTCCTTGTTTTTTAAGAATTTTCATAAACTCAGATGAAATTTCTTTATCCATACCAGGTGTTATATGATCCAAAAACTCAACAACTTCTACTTTTGCACCAAGTCTTGACCACACTGATCCCATCTCCAAGCCGATATAACCTCCACCAACAACAACCATTTTATTGGGCACTTTTTCTAATTTTAAAGCTCCAGTTGATGAAACTATTATTTTTTCATCTATTTCGATGCCCGGTAGAGATACTGGTACAGATCCTGTAGCTATAACTGTTTTTTCAGTTTGAATTATTGTTTCTTTTTTTTGATCATCTTTTATTAAGATTTCATTTTTTGAATTAAAACTTCCATGGCCTTTAAAATAAGTAACTTTGTTTTTTTTTAGAAGAAATTCTACACCTTTTGTAAGAACAGTGACTGCTTTGTCCTTGCTCTTCATCATTTTATCAAGATTTAATTTTACTTCTCCTATTTCAATACCTTTATTTGCCAAACCTTTAACTCTATGAAATTCCTCAGATAGATTAAGTAAACTTTTTGAGGGGATACAACCAATATTCAGGCATGTGCCACCAAGAGATCCTCTGGACTCTATACATGCAGTTTTTAACCCTAGTTGGGCAAGTCTAATTGCGCAAACATAACCTCCTGGGCCACCTCCAATAACTACTGCTTGAAATTTTTCCGACATCCTAAATATCCAAAAATAACCTTCTAGGGTCCTCAAGGCTTTCTTTGATCATTTTAAGAAAGGATACAGACTCTTTACCATCAATAATTCTATGATCATAAGATAAAGCTAAATACATTACTGGTCTTATCTTGATTTCACCATCCACTACAATAGGTCTATCAACAATATTATGCATCCCTAATACTCCAGATTGAGGTAAGTTTAGAATTGGAGTTGAAAGCATTGACCCATAAACTCCACCATTGCTAATAGTAAAAGTGCCTCCTTGGAGATCTTCAATTACAAGTTTCCCATCTTTTGCTTTTTCAGAAATTTCTTTAATATTTTTTTCAATATCTGCAAAAGATAGTTCGTCTGCATTTTTTAAAACTGGAACTACAAGACCTTTATCTGTTCCAACTGCAAAACTTATATTATAATAATTTTTGTAAACGATTGTGTCTCCATCTATTTCAGCATTAACAGCTGGAAAATTTTTTAAAGCCACTATACAAGCCTTAACAAAAAACGACATGAAGCCAAGCTTGATACCATATCGACTTTGGAAATCCTCCTGGTTTTCTTTTCTCATGTTAATTATATTTGTCATGTCCACTTCATTAAAAGTAGTAAGTAACGCTGCATTCTCCTGGGCTTGTTTCAATCTTTTTGCTATAGTTTGCCTTAACCTAGTCATTTTAATGCGCTCTTCTTGACCATATTTAATTTTTCTCTCTGAAGGTGGGGGATTAACTCCCATCAAGCTTATTAAATCACCCTTAAGTATTCGTCCATCTTTCCCAGATCCTTTTACTGACTTAACGTCAATATTGTTTTCATCTACCATTTTTCTTACAGCTGGAGATAATGTTTGACTTTCCTCAGTAGAATTTTCCTCTATGTGACTGTTTTTTATTTCCTCTGTTAAAACCAGTGGTTCCTCTTTTAAGTCGTAACTGTTATTCTCTTCTTCAAATATACCTAATTCCGCTTGTTCTTTAATTGGATCTAACTTGATTACATTAGCTTTTTCTTTAATCTCCTCTTTTTTTTGTAAATTTGAGGGCTGGATTTTCTCTATTTTATTTGATCTTTTAACTTCACCTTCAATTTCAGTAACTAAACCTAAAATTTCTCCCACTTTAACAGTTGACCCATCTTGAGAGTTAATTTCAATTAATTTTCCTGTAACTGGAGATGGTACTTCCAAATTAACTTTGTCAGTCTCTAATTCAACAATAGGCTCATCTGCATCGACCGTTTCGCCTTTATTTTTTAACCATTTAGCAACTGTAGCTTCTGTAATACTTTCACCTAAAACTGGGACTAATATTTTTTCACTCATTTTAAATTATTCAAAAACCTTCTTAATAATTTCTTGTTGTTGTGAAATGTGTCTTTTTGCATAACCAGTGGCCGGTGATGCATCTGGACTTCTTCCAATATAAGAAATCTTTTTATTATTAGCCTTTATATTATCTAATGTCCATTGGATATAATCTCTAGCAGAAAACCAAGCTCCCATATTTTTTGGCTCTTCCTGACACCAATAAAATTTAGCTTTTTTAGCATAAGGTTTTAGCTCTTTTGCAAGTGCCTTAGCTGGAAAAGGGTAAAGTTGCTCAATTCTATAAAATATAAGATCATCTCTTTTAAATTTTTCTCTAGCCTCAAGCAAATCAAAATAAATTTTTCCTGAACATAAAATTACCTTTTTAATTTTTTCCTTTTTTTTCAATTTAATAAAACCCTTTACCTTTGGATCTATTGCATGATCCCATAAAACTCTATGAAATGTATTTTTTTTACTAAAATCACTTAAATTTGAAACACAATGTTTATGTCTAAGTAAAGATTTGGGAGTCATTATAATTAGAGGTTTTCTGAAATCTCTATGCATTTGTCTTCTTAGTGCATGAAAGTAGTTAGCAGGTGTTGTACAATTCATTACCTGCATATTATCATTTGAACATAATTGTAAAAATCTTTCTAATCTAGCAGAAGAATGCTCAGGTCCTTGACCTTCATAGCCGTGAGGTAATAACATAACTAATCCAGAGGCTCTTGACCATTTTCTTTCTCCTGAAGCAATAAATTGATCTATGACTACTTGAGCACCATTAGCAAAATCACCAAATTGAGCTTCCCAAACTGTAAGTGTATTAGGTTCAACTAAACTGTAACCATATTCAAAGCCTAAAACAGCTAATTCAGATAAGAAACTGTCTACAATTTCAAAATTCTTTTGATTTTTAGATATTTTGTTTAACGGAACATATCGAGAATTATCTATTTGATTTCTTAATACTGAATGTCTTTGACTAAATGTACCTCTTCCTGAGTCCTGACCAACCAATCTCACTGGGTAACCTTCCTCTAACAAAGATCCAAACGCCAAAGCTTCAGCTGTAGACCAATCAATTTTTTCCTCGTTATTAACGTTTGATTTTCTATTTTCTAAGACTTTAGCGATAGTTTTATGAATGTTAATTTCTTTAGGTATGGTATTTATTTTTTCAGAAATATTTTTTAATTTTTTAACATCATAACCCGTAACGCCTCTTTTATCTTTTCCTCTCGCTGGTTTATATCTTGACCATGTACCTTCAAACCATTCAATTTTAGGCTTATAATTCTTTGCATTCTTATATTGATCGTCAAGTAAATCCTTAAATTCTTTTATAGATCTTCTAAAATAATCATCTGTTATTGATCCTTCATTTATTAATTTTTCTCCATAAACTTTGATGGGTGAAGGGTGTGAACGGATTTTTTTATACATTAGTGGTTGAGTAAAAGACGGCTCATCCCCCTCATTATGACCAAATCTTCGATAACAAATTAAATCTATAACAACATCTCTATTAAATTTTAATCTAAAGTCAGTTGCTATTCTTGCAGCATAAACAACTGCCTCAGGATCATCGCCGTTAACATGGATAATTGGTGCTTCAACCATTTTAGCAATATCAGAAGGGTAAGGTGATGATCTTGCAAATCTTGGGCTTGTGGTAAATCCTATTTGGTTATTGACTATAATATGGATAGTTCCACCTGTATTATGACCTGGAAGACCGGACATCGCAAAACATTCTGCAACAACTCCTTGTCCCGCAAAAGCTGCGTCTCCATGAATCAAAATTGGTATAACTTTATTTCTCTCTTTATCCTTATGGAAATATTGTTTAGCTCTTGTTTGTCCTAAAACTACAGGATTCACTGCTTCAAGATGAGATGGATTATCTGTAAGACTTACATGCACTTGATTTCCATCAAATTCTCTGTTTGACGACGCACCTAAATGATATTTGACATCTCCTGTGTCGTCCTCTGATTTTGAACTAATCTCTCCAGCAAATTCATTAAAAATTCTTTTATATGATTTTTGTAAGACATTGGCTAAAACGTTCAATCTTCCTCTATGGGACATTCCTATTTTAACTTCTTTTACTTTTGATTGACCACCAATTTTAATTATTTGCTCAAGGGCGGGGATTAAGCTTTCACCTCCATCTAAACCAAATCTTTTTGTACCAACGTATTTTGTGTGTAAAAATTTTTCAAAACCTTCAGCTTGAATTAATTTTTTAAGAATGGCTTCTTTTCCATTTTGAGTGAATTTAAAATCATCTGCTTTTTCAACTCTGTCTCTAAACCATTTTCTTTCAGTTGGATTTGAGATATGCATATATTCAAAACCTAAGGATCCACAATATTTTTCCCTTAAAAATTTTAAAATTTCAGAAATACTAGAGTATTGTCTATTAATGACTCCGTCTAAAAAAATTTTATTATTATATTCCTCCTTCTTAAATCCATATGATTCAGGATGGAGTTCTTCTAAATAATCGGCTTTTAAAAGACCTAGAGGATCTAATTTAGCAATCAAATGACCTCTCTGTCTATAAGATCTAATCATAGCAACAGCTTTTATAGAATTAGCATTAGATTGTTTTGAAACTAATTCACCTTGATTTTCGTTACCATTATTAAAATTTTGTAATTTTTTGATTGATACTTTTTTTGATGGACTCCAGGATGGACCATTTATTTCATTTACAATTATGTCTGCCTCATCACCGATCTGATTAAAATATATTTTCCAGCTATCAGGCAAAGATGGATCATTATTAACAAACTTTAGATACATCTCCTCAATAAAAGCACTATTGGATTTACTTAAGAAAGCAGTCTTTTCAAATTCAAGATTTTTAGAGGATGACATCGCTATTAGTTAATATAGACCTAGAAAGAAATTTTTCAATTAGACAATTTATTTAATAATGTTTTTCCAATCTTTGATGGAGAGTTGGCCATGGTTATTCCACAATCCTCCATTTTTTTAATCTTTTCCTTTGCGCCACCTTTGCCACCTGAAATTATGGCGCCTGCATGACCCATTCTTCGTCCTGGTGGGGCAGTAACACCTGCTATAAATCCAACAATTGGTTTTTTTATTTTATGATTTTTAATGAAATCTGCAGCCTCTTCCTCAGCTGTTCCTCCAATTTCACCAATCATTAAAATTGATTGAGTATCCGCGTCGTTTAAAAATAGATCTAGACAATCTATAAAATTTGTACCATTGATGGGATCACCTCCAATTCCAATACAAGTTGATTGTCCTAATCCATTTTCTGTAGTCTGAGCTACTGCTTCATAAGTTAAAGTTCCTGATCTTGAAACTATTCCAACTGTTCCTTTTTTATGAATGCTGCCAGGCATTATTCCAATTTTACACTCATCAGGAGTTATGACACCTGGACAGTTGGGGCCAATCAGTCTACTTTTTGAATTATTCAATCTCTGTTTAACTTTTAACATATCCTGAATGGGAATCCCTTCAGTTATACATACAATTAGTTCTATAGATGCATCTATTGCTTCAATAATTGCTGAGGCTGCAAATTTAGCTGGGACGTATATCATAGTTGCATTAGCTCCCTCGGATTCCCTTGCCTCTTTCACTGTATTAAAAACTGGAAGGCCCAAATGTTTTTGGCCACCTTTATTTGGTGTCACTCCACCTACTAAATTTGTTCCATATTTGATTGCTTGCTCAGAGTGAAATGTTCCATGGGAACCTGTAAATCCTTGACAGATTAATCTAGTATTTTTATTGACTAAAACTGACATTTACTTAATTGCCTCAACAATTTTTTTGGCTGCGTCATCTAAATTTTCAGCAGATATTAATTTTAAACCTGAATTATCTAATATTTCTTTACCTTCTTTAAAATTTGTACCAGCTAGTCTGACTACCAAAGGAACATTGATTTTCATTTCTTTTGCAGCATCTACAACGCCTTGAGCTAGAACATCACATCGCATTATGCCACCAAAAATATTGATTAATATACCTTTTACATTTTTATCTGACAAAATTATTTTGAAAGCCGCTGAGACCTTTTCTTTTGATGCTCCCCCGCCAACATCTAAAAAATTTGCTGGCTCTTCTCCATATAATTTTATTATATCCATAGTGGCCATTGCTAAACCAGCTCCATTAACCATACATCCAATGCTGCCATCTAATTTGATATAAGCTAGGTCATGTTTACTAGCTTCAATTTCAGTAGGATCTTCCTCATTCAAATCTCTAAGTTCTAAAATTTCAGGATGTCTAAACAATGCGTTACTGTCAAAATTTACCTTTGCATCTAAACAAATAATTTTTTTTTCTTTTGTGAGTATTAAAGGGTTTATTTCAACCATATTAGCGTCGGTTTCAACAAACATCTTATAGATTGATTTAATTAAAGATATTGCCTCGATTTTTGGATTGTTCTCTAATTTAAATATTTGAATAATCTTTTCACACTCCTTATTTGAAATTTCTTCTTTTAATTCAACTTTAGTTGTCAAAATTTTGTCAGGTGATTTGCTTGCTACTTCCTCAATGTCCATTCCGCCTTGATCACTAGAGATAAAAGCAATTTTTGAAGTAGCTCTATCTACCAAACATGATAAATAAAATTCTTTCTCGATATCTGATGAAACTTCAACATATAATCTTTTAACTTCTCTTCCTTCAGGTCCTGTCTGATGAGTTATTAATCTTTTTCCGAAAAGCTCTTTAGCTGATTTCTCAAGTTCTTCGAGATTATTCAGAATTTTAACACCTCCCGCTTTCCCTCTTCCACCTGCATGAATTTGAGCTTTTAAAACATATTTTTCTGTTTTTAATGACTTACATTTCTTTAAAAGTTCCTCAACCGTTAAACCAAATACACCTTCTGGTACAATCGCTCCAAATTTTTTTAAAATTTGTTTTGCCTGATGCTCGTGTATATTCATTATTTATTTAAATCTGGATCTATTTTAGACGCTGCTTCCCAGAGTTTTTTTACTGCATCAATTGAATGAAGAAATTCAGATTTTTCTTTCTCATCTAAGTTTATTTCCTCTATTTTTTCGACACCGTTCTTTCCAACTATAATTGGAACTCCAGCATATATATCTTTGATACCATATTCGCCATTTAAATACGCAGCACATGGAAGCATTTTTTTTTCATCTCTTAGATAAGCTTTAGCCATCTCAACTCCTGAAGCTGCTGGGGCATAGAAAGCCGAACCCTTTTCAAGAAACTTTACAATTTCAGCTCCACCATCTCTAGTTCTCTGATTTATTTCCTCTAATCTTTTTTGGGAAATTTTTCCTTCTTTAACTAAATCTAATAAAGGTTTTCCTGAAACTTTAGTAAATCTTGGAAGAGGTACCATTGTATCACCATGACCACCCATCACCATTGCCTCTATTTCTTTAACCGGGACGCTAAATTCTTCAGATAAAAATAACTTGAATCTAGAGCTATCTAATATACCCGCCATGCCAACTACTTTATTTGGTGAAAGGCCTGAGAATTTTTGAAAAGCCATTACCATTACATCTAATGGATTTGTTATACAAATTACAAATGCATCAGGCGAATTTTTTTTAATTCCTTCTGCAACTTGCTTTATAATCTTTAAATTTATACCAAGTAAATCATCTCTGCTCATGCCAGGTTTTCTCGGCACGCCAGCTGTAATTATAATAACATCTGAGCCCTTTATGTCCTTATAATCATCCGTACCTGAAAATTTAACATCAAAACCATCTACAGATGATGATTGTGCAATATCTAACGCTTTTCCTTTTGCAACACCGCTCGCAACATCAAATAAAACCACCTCATTTACTAATTCTTTTATTCCAATTAAATGAGCTAAAGTCCCACCTATTTGGCCTGCTCCAATTAAAGATATTTTGCTCATTGTTTATTATTTCATTGTTGGCATCACAAATTCAGCATTAGATCTAATACCTGAGGGCCATCTTGAAGTTATCGTTTTTAATTTAGTATAAAATTTTATTCCTTCCATCCCATGCATCGCACTATCTCCAAACAAAGACCTTTTCCAACCACCAAAACTATGAAAAGCCATCGGAACAGGTATTGGTACATTTATACCAACCATTCCAACTTGAATCTTGCTTGCAAATGTTCTTCCAGCGTCTCCATCTCTTGTATAAATACTTACACCATTTCCGTATTCATGATCATTTATTAATTTTGAAGCTTCCTCAAAAGTTTTAACTCTAACTACAGATAGAACTGGGCCAAATATTTCCTCTTTATAAATCCTCATATCTTTTTTCACGTTATCAAATAAACAGCCACCAATGTAAAAGCCATTTTCATATCCTTGTAACTTTAAATTTCTTCCATCGACAACTAATTTTGCACCCTCTTTTACACCCAAATCAACATAACTTTTTACTTTTTCTAAATGTTCTTTAGTGACTAAAGGGCCCATTTCTGAGTTTTTGTCCATTCCTGGTCCAACTTTTAAAGCCTCTGCTTTTTTTGATAATCTAGAAACTAATTCATCTCCAATATCACCAACTGCTACAGCCACTGACTGAGCCATACACCTTTCTCCAGCGGAGCCATAAGCTGCACCCATTAAGCCATTCACAGCACCATCTAAATCACAGTCTGGCATTACTACTAAATGATTTTTAGCTCCTCCTAATGCCTGAACTCTTTTTTCATTTTTTGCTGAATTTTCATAAATATATTTAGCAATAGGAGTTGAACCAACAAAACTAACTGCTTTAATATCTTTGTTATTTAAAATTGCATCTACTGCTTCTTTGTCTCCATTTATCACATTAAATACACCGTCTGGAAGACCAGCTTCTTTCAATAATTCTGCTAATCTTACTGCACAAGAAGGGTCTTTTTCTGATGGCTTTAATATAAATGTATTTCCACATGCAATAGCAATTGGAAACATCCACATTGGAACCATAGCTGGAAAATTAAATGGTGTTATTCCAGCAACAACACCTAGTGGTTGACGCATTGACCAGCTGTCAACATCTGTCCCTACATTTTCTGAAAATTCTCCTTTAAGTAAATGTGGAATTCCACAAGCAAATTCTACAACTTCTAATCCTCGTGTTAATGAGCCTTTTGCATCCTCATAAACTTTTCCGTGTTCAGAAACAATTAATTGTGTCAATTCATCAGAATTTTTTTCAATTAACTCTTTAAATTTAAACATTATCCTTGCTCTTTGAAGTGAAGGTTTTAATGACCATGTCTCAAAAGCTTTTTTTGCAATTACTACTGCTTGGTCTAAGTCACTAGAGGAGGCAAGTCTTACTTCCTTTTCCTGTTCGCCAGTAGCGGGATTAAAAACTTTTCCTTTTTTATCTGAACTTCCGGGAATTATTTTTCCACCTACAAAATGTTCAATTAATTTCATGAATAGGATCTTTTAGAGTAAAAATTCTTATTAGTCTATTGTTTAAATATTGGCTGTTGCTAACATTTTCTTTATTTCAGCAATTGCTTTTGCAGGGTTTAAACCTTTAGGGCATGCACTAGTACAGTTCAAAATAGTATGACAACGATACAATTTAAGTTCATCTGCTACTTTTTTTAATCTAGCTTGTCTTTCCTCATCTCTACTATCAATAATCCATCTATAAGCTTGTAATAAAACTGCTGGTCCTAAGTACTTATCTCCATTCCACCAATAACTTGGGCAAGAAGTAGAACAGCATGCACACATAATACATTCATAAGCACCATCAAGCTTAGCTCTATCTTCTTTTGACTGAATTAACTCAGCTGACTCAGATTTTGAACTTGATTTTAACCAAGGTTCAATAGATTTATATTGCTTGTATAATCCATCTAAATCTCCGATTAGATCTTTTTTAACTTTTAAGTGTGGCAACGGATAAATATCAATATCTCCATCAATATTTTCATGAGGAGTTGTGCAAGCAAGACCATTTTTACCACCCATGTTCATTGCACACGATCCACATACGCCGTGAGCACATGATCGTCTGTAAGCAAGGGTGGGATCTATTTCATTTTTAATTTTATTTAAAATATCCAATACTTTGGATGGACAGTTATCCATATCAACTTCATAAGTGTCGATTCTTGGACCTTCTCCTGAAGATGGATCCCATCTGTATACATTAACTTTTCTTAAATTTTTTGAGCCGGTTTTGTCCTTAAAATATTTACCTTTTTTTGTTTTGGAATTCTCAGGTAAACTGATTTGCACCATTAATATACTCTCTCCTGAGGTGGAAAATACTGTACTTCATTGGTTAATGTAGACTTATGAACATCTCTATAACTTATTTTTGATTTTTTTCCATCACACCAAGCTAATGTATGTTGCATAAACTTCTCATCATCTCTTTTTGGATAATCTTCTCTTGCATGAGCTCCTCTACTTTCTTTCCTATTATAAGCGGAGTCAACTGTCACAACAGCTTGTCTAATTAAATTATCAAATTCTAAAGTTTCTACTAGGTCAGTATTAAATATTAATGATTTATCTTTAACTGATAAAGAATCCAATCCATCAAATGTTTGTCGTATTTCATCAACACCCTCCTTAAGTGTTTTCTCTGTTCTAAAAACCGCACATTTTGATTGCATTGTTTTTTGCATGGACAGTCTTAGTTCAGCAGTACCAATATCTCCATCAGAGTTTCTAATCTTATCAAAACGATCTAAACATTTTTGAGTTTCTGACTCATTGATCTCCTCATGTGGTGTACCAGGTTTAATTAGTTCAGCAGCTCTTTTTGCAGCTGCTCTTCCAAAAACAACAAGATCAATCAAAGAGTTAGAGCCCAATCTATTTGCTCCATGAACTGAAACACAAGCTGCTTCTCCTATAGCCATAAGTCCTGGAACAGTTTTTTCAGAACCATTTACAGTCAAAACTTCTGCTTTATAATTTGTTGGTATACCACCCATGTTATAATGAACTGTAGGTACAACTGGAATTGGTTCCTTAGTAACATCTACATTGGCAAATAATCTTGCTGCATCTGTAATACCTGGCAATCTACTTTCTATAATTTCTTTATCTAGATGACTTAAGTTCAAATGAACATGATCTTGATCTTTTCCAACTCCTCTTCCTTCATTAATTTCAATTGACATTGACCTACTTACAACATCACGTGATGCTAAATCCTTAGCTTTAGGCGCGTATCTTTCCATAAATCTTTCGCCTTTAGAATTTGTAAGATAACCTCCTTCACCTCTCGCACCTTCTGTTATTAAGGTACCGTGTCCATAAATTCCGGTTGGATGAAATTGCACAAACTCCATGTCTTGTAACGGTAGACCTGCTCTTAGCACCATTGCATTTCCATCACCAGTACATGTATGAGCAGATGTTGCAGAATAGTAAACTTTTCCGTAGCCGCCTGTAGCTATAATAACAATATGAGATCTAAATCGATGAATAGTTCCATCATTTAAATTCCATGCTATCAATCCTTTACATTCCCCATCTTTCATTAAAAGATCGAGAGCAAAATACTCAATAAAAAACTCTGTCTTATGTTTTAAAGCTTGACCATATAGAGTGTGCAAAATTGCGTGTCCTGTTCGATCAGCTGCAGCACACGTTCTTTGAACTATTCCATTTCCGTAATTTTTGGTCATACCACCAAAAGGTCTTTGATAAATTTTGCCATCCTCTGTTCTGCTAAATGGGACGCCATATTTTTCCAATTCTATAACTGCCTTAGGGGCTTCTTTGCAAAGGTACTCGATACTATCTTGGTCTCCTAACCAATCTGCTCCTTTTACAGTATCATACATATGCCAACGCCAATCATCTTCGCCCATGTTTCCAAGGGCAGCTGAAATTCCACCTTGCGCAGCAGAAGTATGACTTCTTGTTGGAAATACTTTTGAAATACATGCAGTTTTTAATCCTGCTTCACTTAAACCAACAGCTGCTCTTAAGCCGGAACCACCAGCACCTAATACTACAACGTCATATTCATGATCTACTATTTTATATGAACTCATAAGCTAGAGATTAATATAATTGTAATTAGAGGAATTACTACTGCTGATGCATATAAAAGCTTATTTGCGACACTTTTGATTTTATCATTTTTAATATAATCCTCAAAAACCTCACTTATACTTAAAGCTGAAAAAAAATAAGCATTTATTATAAAAATGATAAACAAAAATTTAGATAAAGGCTTTGTAAAAAATTCTATTAAATTTAAGTATTCTTTATCATAAATCATTGTGAAATTTAAAATAAACCATGTCATCAATGGCACTAGCAAAACTCCACTTATCTTTAAAAAGATCCATTTTTTAGTCGCGCTAATCATGCTAAATAAAATTTTTTCCTAATGTAAAAAAAATAATCGTCAAAATTATTGATCCAAATATTACTATTAAACCTGTAATTCTAGTTATCTTAAGTTCAAAACCATAACCTAGATCCATTATCAAGTGTCGGATTTCACTTAATATTTGAAATGAAAAAGACCATGTGATTCCCAAAATTATAAATTTTCCAAATAATGATTTTAAAAATAAATTAATTGCTTCATAATTATTTTCACCAAGAAGAAGTAAGCAAGACCAAATGCAAATAAAAGTAATTCCAATAATATTTATTATTCCTGTAATTCTGTGAGTAATGGAAACCAAAGAAGAAATATGCCATCTATAAATTTGTATATGTGGCGATAAAGGAGTTTTATTTTCCATAAAAATTATTTTTAATTAATGTTTCAGCTATTTCAACTGCATTCAATGCAGCACCTCTTAAAAGATTATCAGATACAATCCACAAATTTAATCCATTTTTTATTGTTTTATCTTCTCTAATCCTTGAAATAAAAGTTTCATCTTTTCCTTCTGCCTCTAATGGTGTCGAGTAACCTCCATCAATTCTTTCATCAATTACTTTGCAACCGTCAAAACTATTCAATGCTTTTTTTATTTGTTCTAACGAAAAACTTTTCTCAAATTGAATATTTACCGATTCCGAGTGAGAAACAGATATTGGTAATCTAACACATGTTGCTGTTAGATCGATTTTGTCATCTAAGATTTTTTTAGTCTCGTTTCTCATTTTTAACTCTTCTTTCGTGTAGCCATCTTCTGAAAAAACATCGATATGTGGAATAGCATTAAAAGCGATTGGTTTTGTAAAATTTTCAGATTTAATATCTTTACCATCTAAAGCTAATTTGGTTTGTTTAATCAATTCATCCATTGATGCTTTACCAGCACCAGAAACAGATTGGTATGTTGAAACAACTATTCTTTTAATTACAAATAAATCATGTAGCGGCTTCAATGCGATTACTAATTGTGCTGTTGAACAATTAGGATTTGCAATAATATTTTTTTTAACATTGTTTAAATCATCTGAATTTACCTGCGGGACTATTAAAGGAACATCCGGATCCATTCTGAAAAAACTAGAATTATCAATTACTAAACAATGCTTGGCTGCTTTTTCAGCAAATTTTTCAGAAATTTTACCGCCCGCTGCAAAAAAGGCGATTTTAACTTTGGAAAAATCAAAATTTTCTAATTCACTCACCACAATATCTTTACCTTGAAAATGAATTTTTTTTCCAGCGCTTCTAGACGAAGCAACCAAGTAAAGATTTCCTAAAGTAAGTCCTTTTTTTTCGAGAACTTCCAGAGTTTTTCTTCCAACATTACCTGTTGCTCCTACTATTGCTATATTCATGATGTAGGGTTTATACTAGATGAAAGGTAAATCGCAAACTTTTACAGCTATTAAATTTCCATCAATTTCCAATAATCCTGTAGCAGATGCTTTACAATACGGCTCATTTATCATTGCAATACCTATAGACTTTTTAAAATGAGGTGAATAACAGGCAGATCTTAAATCCCCAATTAAATTTCCTTTTTCATCTTTGATATTAAGAGATTTAGTTAAATTAATTTTGCTAATATCAATCTGAACACCCATTAATTTTCTTTTGATCCCGTCTTTTTGAATCTTTTTCAATTTTTCCTTACCTAAGAAATCTATATCTGTATCTAAATTTACATACTTTTCAAAACCACATTCAAATGGATTATCATTATTGTCAAAATCGTTTCCATAAGAAAGTAAACCACTTTCTATTCTTTCAATTAAATTTGGACATCCAGCTTTTACGTTAAATTCTTTTCCTAATACAAAGAGTTGATCATATAAATCTAATCCAGATTTAGTATTTTCAACATAGATCTCAAAACCTCCTTGTTTTGACCAACCAGATCTAGCAATTAAATGTTTTACACCCTCAAAATCATAATAATCAAATCCAAAAAATTTTAACTCTTTTATCTCCTTACCAAAAATTTTTTCCATCAAATCAAAAGATTTGGGTCCTTGAATTGCTAAGATATCAACATTAGGCTCAAAAATTTTTACATTTAATTTATTTCCTGATGCTAATCCTTTTGCAAAAAAAATAACATCGGAGTCTGCAATTGAGATCCACCATCTATCTTCAGCTAGCTTTAAAATAACTGGATCATTTACTAAATTTCCGCTTTCATCAATTATTGGGCAATAATAACATCTGCCAATTTTGGAATTGGATAAATCTCTACAGGTCATAAGTTGAACAAGTTTCGCTGCATCATTGCCTGAAATTTCAACCTGTCTTTCTGCTGATACATCCCATACTTGAACATTTTTTTTTAAATGATCACAGGATTCTTCTAAAGATCCAAACGCTGCTGGTAACAGCATATGATTATAAACTGTGTAGGCAGTCACACCTTGATTTTCAATTCTTGAAGTATACGGAGTACTTCTCACTCTTCTTGATTTAGCTATTGGATAACTTTTCATTTATTTAAGAATTCTAAAATCTTTTCTCTCATTTCGAATGCTTTTTCAATCATTATCATATGGCCACATCCTTTGATCACGTGAGTAGTTGAATTTTTAATCAAATTAGAGAATTTTTTTCCTGATTCTAAATTAACCATTTTATCTAATTCTCCAAATATAAGCATCGATGGTAGATCAATTTCTTTTGCAGCCTTAGAGCCATTTAAATAATTGTTACATGCATTTAAATCAACAGCCAAAATTTCACTTATATCTCTCGGCGATTGAATGATTTTTTCTACTGGGTTACCACCAATAAACTTTTTTGAACCCTCATATCCCCATTTCATCATTAATTTAACAGCATCTGAGTGTCCGCTTTGAGCTAATTCAATTAAATCCGGATGTACTGGCATTTTATTTGAACCTCCAACAAAAACTAATTTTTTTAGTCTCTCTTTATATCTTGAAGAATATTCGAGTATTTCTAAGCATCCTTGAGAATGACCAACTAAAATTAAGTTTTTTAATTTTAATTTATCAAATACTTTTTCCATCCAATCAGCAATTTTTTCAACACTATCTAAGCAAGGACCATCTGAATTTCCATGTCCAGGTATATCTATAGATAATACATTATAATTTTTTGATGAAAAAAATTGTTCAGCTAGCGACCAGACAATATGTGAGAGACCACTTCCATGTAAAAATACTATCGTATCTTTATTTGTATCTATACCCTGGCCAGAGTCGGATGCATGAATGTTTTTGTTTTCTAGTTGGAATATCAATTATTTTCCTAAAATTTTTTTCTTAACTCAAATTTTTGAATTTTACCTGTTGAAGTCTTTGGTAATTCACAAAAAACAACTTGTTTCGGCACTTTAAAACCAGCAAGAGTTTCTTTGCAAAAACTTATTAATTCTTTTTCTGTAACTGGTTTATCTTGGACCATCTCAATAAATGCACATGGGACTTCGCCCCATTTTTCATCTGGTTTTGCTACTACCGCTGCGATAGAAACTGATGGATGCTTTGCTAAAGTGTTTTCTATTTCGATTGAAGAAATATTTTCACCTCCAGAAATAATGATGTCTTTCGATCTGTCTTGAATTTTAACATATCCATCTGGATGCATAACTGCCAAATCCCCAGAATGAAACCAACCACCATTCATCGCTTTGTCTGTAGCATTTTTATCCTTGAAATAACCCTTCATAACGACGTTTCCTTTAATCATAATTTCACCAATCGTTTTTCCATCTTTTGGAACTTCTTTCATAGTTTCAGGGTCCATAACTGTGATCCCCTCTGTATTAGGATATCTTACACCTTGTCTTGCCTTTATCTCATTTTGTTTTTCTTCATCAAATTCATTCCAAGAATCGTTCCAAGCACATTGAGTAACATGGCCATAAGTTTCTGTTAATCCATAGACATGCATTACCTCAAATCCAAGCTCTTTCATTTTTTTAAATATAATACTTGGAGGTGGCGCACCAGCAGTTAATACATAAACTTTTTGTTTTAATTTTTTTCTATCAGACTCTGGAGCTCCGGTAATCATATTCAATACAATCGGTGCTCCACCAAAATGGGTAACATCATATTTATCAATTAATTCAAATATTTTTTTTATATCAATATTTCTTAAACAAATAGTTCTTCCATTTAACATAGGGACAGTCCATGGATAACCCCAACCATTACAATGAAACATAGGTACAATTGTTAAAAAATTTAACCTGTTTGGCATATTCCATGCAACTGCACTTCCAGTTGACATTAAATATGATCCTCTATGATGATAAACTACACCTTTAGGGTTTCCAGTTGTTCCTGAAGTATAACTAAGTGATAATGCTTGCCATTCATCTTCTGGCATTTTCCAATCATAATTTTCATCACCAGTGTTTAAAAAACTCTCATACTCTAATTCTCCAATTTGCTCACACTTAGATTGGTCTGCAAATTTATCATTGATATCGATTATTATGATTTTTCTTTTTAAAGTATTTAAGGCCTTTTTAACCTCAACATGAAGTTGCCTATCAACAACTAAAACTTTTGCCTCACTATGTTCTAAAATATATGCAATTGTCTTAGCATCTAATCTTATATTAATAGTATTAAGAACTGCACCTGTCATAGGAACCGAATAGTGTCCTTCAAAAATTTCAGGGGTATTAAAAGCTAAAAATGAAACAGTATCACCCTTACTAACTCCAATTTTATTAAGTGCACTAGCAAATTTTACAGTACGTTTATAAACTTGAGCCCAAGTATATTCCCTATCTTCATAAATAACTGCTTCATAATTGGGATAAATCTCATAAGCTCTTTTCAAAAAAGTCAAAGGTGTTAATGGAACATAATTTGCATCATTTTTATCAAGATTAGTTTCGTAATGGCTCATTTAATTGAACTTGAAATTCATTATATTTGAACTTCCAGAGATTGCAGACTTATAATGATGTTCAGCTCTAGGTAATACTTTATCAAAATAAAATCTAGCAGTGTCTATTTTATCATTATAAAAATTTTTATTTTCCTCATAATCTTTAAAACTTACCTCTAAAACCTTAATCCATGCATATGCAATAGATACATAACCTAAAGTTTTAAGGTAATCATTAGCTGCTGCACTAACATCATCTTTTGATGTAGTTGCTTTATCTGTCATCCAATCACTAAATTTTTTAAGAGTGTCTAAATTCTTATTAAATTCTGATAAAAATGGTTTAGTTTTTTCATTGTCGGTTTCACACTCTGACTTAACCTGGTCTAAAAATTTATTTATTATATTGCCGTTTTTATTTGATAATTTTCTGAAAACTAGGTCTGAAGCTTGAACCGAATTTGTACCTTCATAGATAGGTGTAATTCTATTATCTCTATATAATTGTTCTATTCCTTGATCTTTAGTGTATCCATATCCACCATGAATTTGCATAGCATCACTTGTTATTTCCATTGCTAAATCTGTGAATAGTGATTTTACCACAGGAGTCATGAGGGAAACATAATCTGAGGCTTCCTGACGGGTTTTTTCATCTGGATGATTTAAACTTACTTCAGTTTGCTGCGACAACCAAAAACATAAAGCTCTTTCACCTTCAATAATTGATTTCATGTTAAGTAGGGTTCTTCTAATGTCAGCGTGTTCAATTATAAAATCTGCACCATTTTTTGAACCAGAATTATTTGATTTTCCTTGTTTTCTTTCTTTTGCATAAGTAAGTGAATTTTGATAGGCGATTTCTGAAATACCTAAACCTTGTATACCAACTATTATTCTTTCAAGATTCATCATAGTAAACATTGCGCTTAATCCTTTTTCTTTAGCACCTATCATATACCCAGTAGCATCATCAAAATTTAATACACAAGTTGCTGATCCCTTTATTCCCATCTTAGTCTCTATAGATCCTGTAGATATCCCATTTCTTGGTCCAATTGTTCCATCGTCTTTAACCACAAATTTTGGGACTAAAAATAAACTTATTCCTTTTGTGCCTGCTGGAGAGTCATCTGCTCTTGCCAAAACTAGATGAATAATATTCTCAGTTAAATCATGATCACCAGATGTAATAAATATTTTTTGACCACTTATCTTATAAGTTCCATCGGTTTGTTTCTTAGCTTTTGTTCTTAATAAACCCAAATCAGTTCCACATACTGGCTCAGTTAAACACATAGTGCCGCTCCATTTTCCCTCAACTATTTTAGGTAAATATTTATTTTTTATATCATCTGTAGCATGATGATTAATACAATTATATGCACCTATACTTAGTTCACTATATAATTTAAAGGACAGACTTGCTGAGGAAAGCATTTCATCAAAAAATGCACTTACAGTTTTTGGCATACCTTGACCCCCATATTTTGGATCACAAGATAGTGAGGTCCATCCGTCCTCGATATATTTTTTGTAAGCTTCTTTATAACCTGGAGGAGTTCTTACTACTCCATTTTCTAAAACTGCAGGATTTTCGTCACCAGCTTTAGCTAATGGTAAAATTAAATTTTGATTAATCTTCGCTGCCTCCTGTAAAATATCTTTTACCAAATCAGTTGTTACCTCTTTATATTTTTCTAACTCATTATATTTTTGATTATTTCTAAGTTTCTCAAATAGAAACATCATATCGTCAACAGGAGCGTTATAGCTTGGCATAGTATGACTTTAAGATAATTAATTAATTATTGCAATTTTGAAATGATCGCATCACCCATTTGAGAAGTAGAAACTTCTTTCATTTTATCAGACATTATATCTTTTGTTCTTAATCCATCATTAAGAGCCTCTTGTACAGCCTTTTCTAGGGCCTCTGCCTCTTTATCTAAATCTAAAGAATATCTTAGTGCCATGGCAAAACTCAAAATTGAGGCGATAGGATTAGCAACTCCTTTTCCAGCAATGTCTGGAGCTGAACCATGAATAGGTTCATACATAGCTCTCATTTCGCCATCCTTATTTTTTGCACCTAATGATGCAGAAGGTAGTAGTCCAAGAGAACCTGTTAACATAGAAGCCTCATCTGATAGCATGTCACCAAATAAATTATCAGTTAAGATTACATCAAATTGTTTTGGGTTTCTTACTAATTGCATTGCACAATTATCGGCCAACATATGACTTAACTCAACATCCTTATAATCTTTATCATGTAATGATTGCACTTCTTCTTTCCAAAGTTGACCCGCTTCCATTACATTAGATTTTTCACAAGATATGACTCTATTTGATCTTTTTTTAGCTAAGTCAAAAGCAACTCTAGCTACTCTAATAATTTCACTACTAGTATAAGTATGAGTGTTTACTCCTTTTCTTTCTCCATTTTCTATTGGTTTAATTCCTCTTGGTTCACCAAAATATACTCCACCAGTTAATTCTCTAACTATTAAAATATCTAAACCTGATACAATTTCTGGTTTTAAAGTTGAAGCATTTACCAATTGTTCAAAGCATATTGCTGGCCTTAAATTAGCAAAAAGTTTTAGTTCTTTTCTAAGTTTTAAAAGGGCTCTCTCAGGTTTTTTTGAAAATTCTACACCATCCCATTTTGGTCCTCCAACTGCACCTAACATTATTACAGCGCTCTCTAATGCTTTATAAAAAACTTCATCAGTAAGAGGTGTTCCGTGCTTATCAAAAGAAATTCCTCCAACTAAATCCTCATCAATTTCAAAATCTAGAGATTTTTTATCATTAAACCAATTGATTACTTTTTTAACCTCTGCAATCACTTCAGGACCTATTCCATCACCTGGTAACAATAACACTCTTCTTTTTTTAACTTTAATCATTAAACACCCAGGGCTTTTTGACTTTTAAATCTTTTTCAAAAATTTCTATTTTATCAGATTTTTTTAATGAAAGAGCTATATCGTCTAATCCTTCTAACAAACACTTTTTTTTAAACGAGTCTACTTTAAATTTTAATTCATTATTTCCAAAAATAACTTTTTCTTCCTTAAGATCTATAAAAATTTCTTCTTTTCTTTTTGCATACTCTGATAGCTCTTTAATTTTATCATCATTCAAAATTATTGGTAAAATTCCATTTTTAAAACAGTTGTTATAAAAGATATCTGCAAAACTAGCACTTATCACACACGTGATACCGAAATCTAATAATGCCCATGGAGCGTGTTCTCTTGAAGAACCACAACCAAAATTTTTTCCAGCAATTAGAATTTTTGAGTTATTGTAAGGATCTTTGTTTAAAACAAAATCATTTATTTCTTTACCTCGATCATCATATCTCATCTCAAAAAATAAATTTTTTCCCAGTCCAGTTCTTTTAATTGTTTTTAAAAATTGTTTTGGAATAATCATATCTGTATCAATATTAACTATTGGCAAATACGCTGGTATACTCCTCAAAGTGTTAAATTTTTGCATGTTAATTTTGATATTTCCTTACATCATCTAGGTTTCCAGATATTGCTGCTGCTGCTGCCATACCTGGGCTTACTAAATGGGTTCTTCCACCTCTACCTTGCCTACCTTCAAAATTTCTATTTGATGTAGAGGCACATCTTTCTTCAGGTTTTAATTTATCTGCATTCATAGCTAAACACATTGAACAACCTGGCTCTCTCCATTCAAATCCTGACTTTACAAAAATTTTATCTAATCCTTCTTGTTCTGCTTGTTCTTTAACTAGCCCTGATCCAGGAACAACCATTGCATGAACATGAGAGGCAATTTTTTTATCTTTTAAAATTTTTGCAGCCTCTCTTAAATCTTCAATTCTCCCATTAGTACAGCTCCCAATGAAAACTTTATCAATTTTAATATCTTTAGCTGCCATATCTGGTTTCAAGCCCATATAATTTAAGGCTCGTTCCAAAGAATTTTTTCTATCCTCATCTTTCTCATTTTTTGGATTTGGTACTCTTTCATCTATCGTAATAACATCCTGAGGTGAGGTTCCCCAAGTTATCATTGGCGAAATTTCATTGGCAGTTAGGTTTACCTCTTTGTCAAACTTTGCGCCTTCATCAGTATTTAAATTTTTCCAATTATCTAGTGCTTTATCCCAATCATCTCCTTTAGGAGACATTGGTCTACCTTCTAAGTATTTAAATATTTTTTCATCAGGAGCAATTAATCCTGCCCTTGCGCCACCTTCAATTGTCATATTACAAATTGTCATTCTATTCTCAACGCTAAGCGATTTAATTAGATCACCTGCATATTCTATTACACATCCTGTTCCTCCAGCAGTTCCAATTTTTCCAATTATCTGAAGAATTACATCTTTTGATGTAACACCTAATGGAAGTGTGCCGTTGACATTTATTCTAAAATTCTTTGCTTTTTTTTGAACTAATGTTTGAGTTGCTAAAACATGTTCTACTTCTGAAGTTCCAATACCAAAAGCTAATGCACCAAATGCTCCATGTGTTGCTGTATGACTATCGCCGCAGACAATAACTGTACCGGGTTGAGTAAAGCCCTGTTCAGGCCCTGTGACATGAACAATTCCTTGTCTCTTATCGCTCATTCCAAAAAGTTTAATACCAAACTCTTTACAATTAGCCTCTAAAGTTTCAACTTGAATTTTAGATTCATGGTCTGAAATACCTTTTGACCTATCCGTTGTTGGAACATTATGATCTGCAACAGCTAATGTCAATTTTGGATGTCTTACTTTACGTTTAGAATTTCTTAATCCCTCAAAGGCTTGTGGACTAGTGACTTCGTGAACTAAATGTCTATCAACAAACAATAAGGCTGTTCCATCTTCTTGCTGATGAACTAAATGCTCGTTCCAAATTTTATCGTAAAGAGTATTGGGCATTGAGAAAAAAATTATTTTTTTTCCTGTAAATTTTCAAGTTTTTTTTCAGTTTTAGTTTCAGCTTTGGGTGCCTCTTTCTTCATCTCTGTTTTTGGGGCTTCTTCTTTTTTAGGCTCTACAGTTGGGGTAGCCTCTTTAGCCTCTTTTGGAGATTCTGGTGCACTTTCTTTTTCAGCTGGCGCTAGATTTTCTTCAGTAACAGTCTCGGGCTTGACGTCAATATCAATACCAATTTTTTTTCTTATTTTTTCAGCGATCCTCGCAGATTTTCCTGTTCTATCTCTTAGATAATACAGTTTAGCTCTTCTTACTTTTCCTGAACGAATTACTTTGATTGAATCAATAACAGTTCCATACAACGGGAAAGTTCTTTCAACACCTTCTCCAAAAGATATTTTTCTAACAGTAAAAGATGAGTTTATGTCTCTACTTTTTTTAGCTATACAAACACCTTCGAAATATTGAATTCTCTCTTTTTTTCCCTCTGTAATTCTGACGCCAACTTTAACGACATCACCAGGAAAGAAATCAGGGATTTTTTTTTCTGAAAGAATTTTTTTAACGTTATTTTGGTTTATTTCTTCTATTGTTTTCATTTTAATATTTAACAAATTAATTCTTCTTATATTTATGCCACAAATCTGGTCTTCGGTCGCGTGTTATAGCCTCAGATTGAGATAAACGCCAGTCTTTAATTTTAGCGTGATCACCAGATAATAACACATCTGGAACTGATTTTTCCTCCCAAATCTGGGGTTTGGTATATTGTGGATACTCCAAAAGGCCATTTTCAAAAGTTTCTTCTGAAGCTGATTTATCATTCCCTAAGACTCCAGGCAAAAGTCTCAATACACTATCAAGCACTACCAGCGCAGCAGTTTCTCCGCCTGACAATACATAGTCTCCTATACTAATCTCTTCAATATTTCTTGTAGATAATACTCTCTCATCAACACCTTCGAAATGACCACAAATTAATGAGAAGGATTTTTCTAATGATAGATCTTGTGCAAGTTTTTGATTAAATACTTTACCTTTCGGTGAAAGATACAAAATCCTATCTCCTTTATTTATGTTTTGATCGATAGAATTTGCTAAAACATCAGGTTTTAATAACATACCTGTTCCACCACCGTAAGGAGTATCATCAACTGTTTTATGTTTGTCTGTAGCTGCATCTCTAATATTTATCACATTCAAACTCCACAATTTTTTAGACATTGCTTTTCCATAAAGACCTTTTCCTAAAGGCCCAGGAAAAATATCTGGATAAAGTGTAAATACTTGAGCTTGCAACATTAATATCCTTTACTTTATTTCTTCTCTTCTTTTTTAGCTTCAGCTTTTGGTGCTTCCTCTTTTTTAGCTTCTGCTTTTGGCGCTTCCTCTTTTTTAGCTTCTCCAGCCGGAGCAGCATCTGCCTTTGGAGACTCTTCCTTTTTAGTTTCTTCCGAACCTTCTTTTTTTCTATCTTTTTTTGGAATTGCTTTTTGTGGGTTATTTCCATTAGCAGGCATAGGCATCAATTCATTCTCACCTAAAATTCTAGCTACTCTTGTCGTAGGTTGTGCACCTTGACCCAACCAATATTTTATTCTCTCAGCCTCTAATCCAATTCTTTCTTTTTTTTCTTTTGGTAACAATGGATTAAAAAAACCTACTTTCTCTATAAATCTACCATCTCTAGCAAATCGACTGTCGGCTACAACAACCTTATAAACAGGCCTCTTTTTTGTACCACCTCTTGATAATCTTAATTTTAACATTTACTCTCCTTTTTATTTTAATTGATTAAATAATTCTGGAGGTATTCCTTTATCAGACATACCTTTCAGATTTCCTTTTGACATCTTCTTCATCATTTCAGACATCATTTTAAATTGTTTCAACAATTTATTGATAGTGGCTGGATCGGTTCCTGAACCATTAGCAATTCTTTTTTTTCTAGAGCCATCAATTATTTTTGGGTTCTCTCTTTCTTTTTTAGTCATTGATAAAATTATGGCCTCATTTTTTGTAATAACACTCTCATCAATACCTGCGGCATCCATTTGAGATTTAACCTTTGAAACTCCTGGCATGAAAGACATGATGCCTTCAATCCCTCCCATTTTTTTCATTTGTCTGAGTTGAGTTAAATAATCTTGCATTGAGAATTGTCCTTTTTTTAAATTTTCCTCTGTTTTTTTTATATTTTCTTCCCCAAGATCTTGAGCTGCTTTTTCGACAAGAGAAACAATGTCTCCCATCCCAAGAATTCTATTTGCAATTCTATCTGGGTGAAAAACTTCAAGATTTTCGATCTTTTCGCCAATACCTAAAAATTTAATTGGAACCTGTGAAACAAATTTCATACTTACAGCAGCCCCGCCTCTCGCATCACCATCTGCTCTTGTTAAAATTATTCCGGATAAATTTACTGTATTATTAAATTCTTTTGCTACTGATGCAGCTACTTGTCCAGTAAGAGAGTCAGCAACTAAAAACGTCTCTGCAGGTTTAATGGCATTTTCAATTTGTTTAATTTCACTCATCATCTGCAAATCTATTTGTGTTCTACCAGCAGTATCGAATAAGATAATATCTGCTCCATTCAAGTTTGCTGCACTAATTGCTCTTTGACATATATCATTGGGTTGTTGACCTTCAATTATTGGAAGAGTTAATATATTATTTTGTTCACCTAAAGATTTTAACTGCTCTTGAGCGGCTGGTCTGTAAATATCTAAACTGACCATCATTACTTTCTTTTTTTTTGTATTCTCTAAATATCTCGCAAGTTTAGCAGTTGTTGTTGTTTTACCAGAACCTTGTAGCCCGACAAGCATCATTGGCACTGGTGGAACTGCATTTAAATTTACATCATTATTTTTTTCACCTAAAAGATTAACTAATTCATCATAAACAATTTTTACCACCATATCGCCAGGTGTTGTTGATCTAATAATTTCTTGACCTAATGCTTTTGGTTTAACCTTTTCAATAAAATCTTTAGCAACTTCAAGAGATACGTCAGCTTCTAATAAAGCTTGTCTTATTCCTCTCAATCCTTCATCAACCTGATTTTCATCAAGTGATGGGGCTTTTTTTAGAGAGGAAAAAACTTCCTCAAATTTATTTGTTAAATTTTCAAACATATTTATTACACACAGCAGTAATCGCACTAGTGGGCGAACCCTCGCTGACTAGTGTCGATCTCTTTGTTTCCAAAGACACCGCAAATTTAATGTTTTTGCGGAAACCGCCACAAACTATAATAGAGGTTCAAAAAGTCAATAAATAAGTTAAATAACTATATATGGACATCAAAGCTTTTAAAATGGACGGATTGGGTAATGATTTTGTGATAATTGATAATAGAGAAAAAATTACCAATTTGACGAAAGATCAAATAGTTAAAATTTGTGACAGAAATTTTATTGGCTGTGATCAACTAATATTTATTGAGTCAGATAGTTCTGCAGATGCAAATTTAAGATTTTTTAATTCAGATGGAGGAGAGTCTGGAGCATGTGGAAATGGAACTAGATGTGTTGCAAATTTGCTTTCAAATGAAAAAAATAACAAGTCAATAATTCTAAATACGCTATCTGGAAAATTAAAATCTGAAATTTTAGAGAAAAAAATTGTTACAACAGAAATTGGTAAAGCAAAGTTAAAATGGGATGAAATACCTTTATCAAAAGAAATGGATACAAAAAACTTAAATATCAAAATTATTGATACAAATAATAATGAGCATTTAGGTGGTACTGCAATTAGTGTGGGTAACCCACATATTGTTTTTTTTGTTAAAAGGATTGAGGATTTCAATATAGAGATAATTGGCCCCGAAATAGAAAATCACGAAATCTTCCCAAAGAAATGTAACGTATCAATTGCACAAGTTTTTAATAAAAATTTGATCAAATTAAAAGTTTGGGAAAGAGGAGCCGGTCTTACTAAAGCTTGTGGTACTGCAGCGTGTGCTACAGCATATGCAGGTAAATTAAATAATCTTACAGAAAATAAAACTGATATAGAGTTTGCAACTGGAAAATTATCAATTTCTATAGATGAAAATGATTCTATTCACATGAAAGGACCTGTTTCAAATATTAAAGAAATAAATATAAAATTGTAATGGGAATCTTTGATAAATTTAAAATCGGATTTAAGAAAAGTGCATCAGCGTTTACATCAGGACTTAAAGAAATAATTGTCAAAAAAGAAATTAATGACGAAAATTTAAATAAAATTGAGGAATTTTTAATTCAATCAGATGTGGGGGTTGAAGCTGCCTCTGAAATAAAAGAAATAATTTCTAGAAAAAAAATTGATCCAAATAAAGATCTATCTAAAGAGATAAACTCTATTTTAAAAGAATACATAATTTCTTTGATGAAACCTTTAGAAAATAAATCCTTTTTCGAGAAAAAAGAAAAACTTAATGCAACATTAATTTCTGGGGTGAACGGCGTTGGGAAAACAACAACTATCGGTAAAATAGGAAAGATATTAAGGAACAACGGCAATAAAGTCATATTTGCAGCTTCAGATACATTTCGTGCCGCTGCAATTGAACAACTAGAAAATTGGGCAAGTAAAGTAGATGTTCAAATAGTAAAATCATCTCAAGGAGCTGATCCCGCCTCAGTTGCTTTTAAAGCATTAGATGAAGCTATTAAAAATAATTTTGATCAAGTTTTAATAGATACTGCGGGGAGACTCCAAAATAAAAAAAATTTAATGGAAGAATATAAAAAGATAGCGAATGTTACAAAAAAAATAGATCCCAACGCACCTCATAATGTTATCTTAATTTTAGATGCAACCTCAGGACAAAATGTATTAAATCAAGTCGAAGAATTTAATAAAATCATCCCAATAACAGGTATCGTGATGACAAAATTAGATGGCACAGCCAAGGGAGGAATTTTATTAGCGCTAGCAAAAAAATATAAAATTCCAATTATTGCACTAGGTTTGGGTGAAAAAGAAGACGACTTACAGTTGTTCGAAGCAGAAAAATTTGCCGAGGCTTTTACTCAAATTAATTGATTAAATTGCTAGAGATCAAAGGTTTGTAGATATTACATTTATAATTATCATCAAATTTATAATGACCACAATCTTTAGAAAATGAGGAGATTATAAAGTCAAATTTACCGGTGGTTGGGTAAAGCTCTAGTTTTTTACTAGCAATGTCATATTTAAAATTAGCCCTTAAACTTTTCACGGCGCTAATCAATACTAATGTTTTATCGTCTTTTAATAAATAATATGCAAAATCATCTGGAAACACTGGAAAATCATATTCTTGTAAAAGATATTTAGCTTGAGAAGGAAACCACTCATAAGAAATTAGAGGTGAAGAGGACTTTGTTAAATGATTATAAATATAAAGATCCTTTGGATAATCATTTATATAATTTTCATTTTCGCCTCTTGCTAAAATAGATTTTTCTCTACCTTTAAAATATAAACTAAATTCTTTGTTATGAGAATCCATATGATCTATATGAAATAAATCGTCTGGTTGAAAAAATTCATCTTGTGAATAAACGTTGGTAGTAATAACAAAGAACGCAATAAACAAAACAGATAATCTTTTCATTATCTTTTAATAAAATCAAATTCTGAAGTATATTTGTTGATATTGTGGCTTAATTTAAACTTTTTAAAAATGAGTTGAGGGCATTAACAAGGTTTTCATCATACTCCATCATATGATTGTCATGTTTTGTAAAATAAGAATATTTCGGTTCATTAGCTTTTTCATACATTTTTTTTCCCATAAAAAATGGAACAATTTGATCAACCTCACCATGCATTATTAAAATTGGAACATTTATATTCTTAATTTTGCTTTTATTATCAAATTTATCTTTCAATAATAAACTTACAGGTACATACGGATAAAAGGTTTTGGCTGCATCAATCATAGAAGTAAAAGGAGTTTCTAATACAACGCCAGCAAAATTCTTATTTTGTGACAAATGAGTTGCAACACCAGTTCCTAATGACTCGCCATAAATAACAATATTTTCTTCCTTTACACCTTTTCTAACTAGCCAATTTATTCCACTTCTTCCATCTTTATAAAGGCCTTCCTCAGATGGTTTACCTTTATTGCCACTAAACCCTCTCCAGGCAATTATTAAAAAATTAACATCCATTTTATGGAAATGGTTTAATTTATGAATTCTATTTTCAAGGGAACCGGCATTTCCGTGAAAAAATAAAACTGTTTTATATTTTTCTAAGTCTTTTTCATGAAACCAGCCCAATAAATCAATGTTATCCTCTGTCTTAATTTTTACTTTTTCAATAGGGACTGATATTTGATCACCAGAATAATTATTTTCATTAGGATGATATAATAAATTTCTCTGATAAAAATATAAAAAAACTAAGATTAAAAAATAGACAAAAATAACTATTTGAAAAAATAACAACAAAATATTCCTAAACTTTTTTAACATTTTTTTTCTTTGCTAAGTATATGCCAAAAAAAACCAGGATTGTTCCGATGAAATGATAACTTTCAAATTTTTCATCAAATAAAAAATAACCATAAATTGCTCCATAGACTGTAAAAACGTAAAGAGTAAAGCCTGTTAAAGACGCACCTAATTTTTTTTGGGCAACAGTGTAAAGTGTAAAAGCAATTATTCCCGGTGAAATAGCAGCAAAGATTACCCAAAAATAAAATTCAGGCATAAAAACTGTCTGTTTATAAAATATTTCCTCACCTATATAGAACGGTAATAAACTTAAAGCTCCAAAAAATGATATTAAGGTAAATCTTTCAAAAATTTTTAGTTCTGAATTCCAATAAAACAAGTAAATTGAATATAATGCCCATCCAATAGCGGCAGCCAACATCCATAAATCACCGATAGTAAATTGTAAATTAATTAATAAATTTAAATCTCCTTTTATAATAATTGTAAAGACTCCTATCAAACATGCAATTAATCCAATTATTTTCGTTAAATTTATTTTTTCATGAAAAAAAAAGTATGAAATCAAAATTATGAACACAGGTGAAGATGTATAAATAATTCCCATATTTGTTACAGTTGTAGTTTCGCCTGCCAAAAATGGAAAGGCCCCGCATACTCCACATCCCATTGAGCCTAAAAAAAATAATTTTTTATATTCTTTTTTAATAATCTTAAAATTTTTTTTTAATGTTATGTATGTGAAAGGTAATAATATCAAAAAAACTAGTGTCCATCTCCAAAAAGCTAATGATATTGGAGGTACAAACTCGACACCACCTCTAGCTACAACAAGATTACTAGCCATAAAAATTGGCTGAATAAATAATAAGGAAAATGAAAAAAAATTTTTTTTCGAATTATTCAATTTACGGCAAATTAACTTTTATCAAAGAAGGCTTCGTAAATCATCATTATGATGGCAGCACCCATCAACAAATAAACCGGTATTACATCTAAAAAACCGATCATCATTGATCTAGTAAGAGTAGTAGCTAGACCAATTAAAAAGAAAACAGCAAATGACAAACCTATTATTGTTGTTATTTTATTCATACAATTAATCCTGACACTCCTTTTCAAGCCAATTAGCAACACCTAAAAATCTATGATCATCATATTTGTTGCCAATTAATTGAACTCCTAATGGTAGATTATTTTCACCCTCAAGTAAAGGCAGTGATATGCAAGGGGTACCTAGATAAGACCATACTTTGTTAAATTCTGCTGTTCCTGTACTCTTTAATCCTTTAGGTGCAACACCTGGACTAGATGGCGATAATACTCCGTGATAATCTTCAAATACTTCTTCATAAGACTCGTAACTTCTTTTCATAAAATCAATTGCCTCGGCGTATTCTTTTGCGGTGTACTTACTTCCATTTGAAATAGCATCCTGCATATACTTTGAAAGTTTCTTTTTAAATTTTTGATAATAAATAGAAAAATTATTTGCTAAGTCTGTTTCATGAATAATTTGGTGATATTTGTGTATATCCTTAAAATATGAGGGAGTATCAAATATCTCAATATTTTTTTTAAAAGATTTAATAAAATATTCAAAAGACTCTCGCGATTTTTTATCAATTATTTTCCAATGATCAGTTTTATAAAAAATAAACTTAGGCTCAAAAATTGGACCTTTCTTAGTTTCAGTTAAAATATTTTCTGTAGAGTAATGAATTGTAGCTGGATCATATTTATCTTTCTTTATCAATACCTTTGCTAACATAGCTACATCTTCAACTTTACGACCAAACATTCCAATTTGATCTAGGCTGTATGAGGTTCTTAGAACTCCGTTTCTTGAAATAAGTCCATAGCTTGGTTTATAACCAACCACACCACAATAAGATGCTGGTCTTATTACTGATCCTCCTGTCTGAGAGCCGATAGAGGCTGGTGCCATAAAGGAAGCAACCGTAGCTGCTGATCCACTAGATGAACCCCCCGGTGTTCTATCTTTATCGTGAGGATTAGTTGTTGCTGGAGGTCCTAAGTATGCAAGTTCTGAGGTTGCTGTTTTGCCCATAACAATTGCTCCTGATGCATGAAGCAAATCAATTATTTCAGCATTTTGAGAATATGATTTTCCTTTCCTGATTATAGTTCCACACTCAGTAGGCATATCAACAGTTCCAATAATATCTTTAACTGCTATCGGCACACCGTGCAATGGTCCTACTGGTTTTCCTGATCTTCTATGATCATCAGCCTCAGTTGCTTTTTCTAATAAAACTTTTTTATCAAAATGTGCCCAGGCTTTTACATCTTTTTCAAACTTATCTATTCGTTCAATATATTTTTCACAAACTTCGACTGATGTGAGTTGGGCATCTTTTATTTTTTTTGCTAGTTCTTCAAGACTTAAAGAAAATATATCTGTCATTTAAAATTAATTTGCAAATAATGTCTCTGGTAACCAAAGTGCTATTCCTGGGAATAAATACATTAGAACCATCGCTAAAATTACAATTCCTAAGAAAGGCATTATTCCCCCAAAAATTTGCATAAGTTCAACATTCTTTGATTGAACTCCTTTCAAATAATATGCTGACATTGCCATGGGGGGTGTCAAAAATGAGGTTTGTAGGTTTAAAGCGATTAGCATTGCAAAAAAATATGGGTTAACACCAAAAAATTCAACTAATGGTAAAAATATCGGCACAAATATAATTAATATCTCTGTCCATTCTAGAGGCCAGCCTAATAAAAATATAATTAATTGGGTAATAACTAAAAACTGCCAAGGTTGTAAATTTAAAGATTTAAAAAAATGCTCAAAAACTTCATGGCCACCTAAATATGAAAATACTGAGGCAAAAGTCCAAGATCCAATAAATAACCACATGATCATAGCTGTTGTTTTTGCTGTAAGAAAAACTGACTCTTTAAAATTTTTCCATTTAAGAGTTTTATAAAAATATGACAGCACTAGTGAACCAAATGCACCGACAGCGGCTGCCTCTGCCGGAGTTGCTATACCTGCAAGTATTGTTCCTAAAACTAGGATTATTAGAGAAAATAACGGTAAGAAAGAAACCAAAACTTCTTTCATAATTACTGCAGTAGGAGGTATCTCTTCTGCTGCAGGTTTTGGAGCTATCGAAGGATTCATCCAAGCCCTGAATATTGCATAACCAATATAAAGTCCTGCTAACATTAATCCTGGGAAAATTGCAGCTGCAAATAATCGTAAAGGCGACAATTGAGCAATAACAGAATAGACGATCAACATAATACTAGGTGGAATTAAAATTCCTAAGCAACCACCTGAACAAATAATTCCAGATGCAAATTTTTTATCATAACCAGCTTTAATCATTGCTGGCCAAGCGAGAAGACCCATTAACGTTACTACTGCTCCTATGATACCTGTAGCAGTTGAAAATAGTGCACAAGTAATAAGCGCAGCAACTGCCATTGAAGCTGGAAGTTTGTGAGATGCTAATCTTATTGCAAAAAATAACTTTGCAACAATCCCAGCTCTTTCAACTAAATATCCCATAAATAAAAAGAGGGGAACTGCGGTCAACACATTGTTATCCATTACAGTATAAGTATTTTGAACAAAGAGTTGAAATATCCTGTTATCAAATAGATGTTCCATCTTAGTTGGATCAAAATAAGCGTAGTATCCAAAACCTAAACCCATTGCCATTAGAGTGAACGCAATAGGAAAACCTAATAAGACAGCAAATAGAAATATCCCCATCATCATAATTGCTACTTCTGGATTTGTTAAACTAAATAACATCTTCTTTGTTTCCTTGTTGTGAAGTTCTCATTAATACTTTTTCAGTTTCCTCAGCATCACGCTCTGTTCCTCTTTCAGGCCAACTACCTGTTTGAATACAGATTATACATCTAAATACCTCACCAATTCCTTGGAGTGTTAAAAGTGTTCCAGATAATGGTATTAAAGATTTTGCCATATAAATTTGAATTTGTGCAGGACTATTCCAACTTGTTTCTTTAATTTTCCATGCTAATGCTGCATATTCGTAACCATAAAAAGCTAAAGCAATAACGCCAGGGAAGAAGAAAATAAAATATAAAACAACATCTATCCAAGCTTGTGTTCTCTGAGAAAATAATCTGTATATAACATCTCCTCTAACATGTGCTTCAGTGCATAAAGTATAAGCTCCTGCCATCATAAAAATTGCACCATACATCTGAAGACTAAAATCGAAATTCCATAAGGTTGGGGCATTCAAAGCATACGCCATAAAAACTTCATAGCATGTTCCCCCCATCAAAATTACTATACACCACGAGAATGCTTTACCCATTGAGACACTCAAACGATCAGCGAATTTTATGTAAGATCTCATCATAGATATAGACTCTTATTGAATTGTTCTAAATTAATCAAATAAAAAAGGGGGCCGAAGCCCCCTCATTAAAATTTGTAAAAGTTAATTATATCTTAACTTTTGCAATTGGACCAAACTCATTTTCATATGCAAGTTTGTAATTAGGCTGATTCATCAGCAAGTACTTCATTACTCTCTTCGCATAAGATTTTTGAGAATCAACAACTTTCTTAAAGAAAGGATCTTTCTTGTTAAAGTCACCAATTACTTTGTCCCAACCTTTTAATTGTTGAGCCAAAATCTCGTCTGAAGTTTGGTAAACATTTACTTTATGCTCATTCATCAACTTAGCTAAGTCAGCTGAGTATCTTACTAAAGCTTTAAAGTAGTTATCACTGTTTGCAGCATAAGCAGCATTTTTCAATATTGCTTGGTGCGCTGGTGATAAACTATTGTATGTTTTTTTGTTAACTGGAATCTCAAACATCTCTTGAGATTGGTGGAAGCTTCCTAAGTGATAGTGCTTAGAAACGTCTTGCATACCAAATTGAGAGTCTGAAGTTGGGTTGTTAAACTCAGCAGCTTCAATCAAACCAGTTTTCATAGCTGGCTGAATTTCACCACCTGGTAATTGTCTAACTACCATTCCCATTGCAGTCAAAACGTTAGTCGCTAGACCAACTGTTCTGTACTTCATACCTTTAACATCAGATACTTTTGTTACGTTCTTTTTGAACCAACCAAAAGGCTGTGCTGGCATAGGCATATGGAAAAAACCAATGTAATCGAAACCTACTTTTGCAAGAGTTTCGTCATACAGTTTTCTTCCTCCACCATACTCCATCCATCCCATAACTTCTTGAGATGACATACCGTATGAAGGACCAGTTCCAAATAATGATGCAGCTGGATTTTTACCATACCAATATGCAGTCACCCAGTGACCCATATCTACTACACCAGAACTTACTGCTTGTCCGATTTCTGAAGTCTTTACGACTGCTCCAACTGGTTGAAGATCAATCTTAAGTGTACCTCCAGACATCTCATCTACCATTTTGCAGTAGTCTCCAGCCATTTCAAAAAAGATGTTTGCTCCACTTGGCCATGCAGCTTGCATCTTTAAAGTTTTATGACCGCCAGCAGTTGCTATGTTTGGCATTGCAACCGCAGCTGCAGCTACAGCAGAAGCTTTAGCAGCAGTTTTAAAGAACTTACGTCTTGAAGATGTTTTCACCTTCAATGATTTATTTTCTTTTGTCATTATTACTCCTATTAAAGTTAATTAACTTTAACAATTTAAGCATAGAATCAATTTAGAGTCTTTCCAAAAAATGGGGTAGATGTCGCAGAATTTAAATTAATTTCAATCTGAAGTAGAATTAATTCACTTTATTCGTGCAATTTCCTGTTTTAAAGAACTCGTCAATATTATCTATCGCAAGGTTTGCCATAGCTATTCTAGTGTCTTTAGTTGCACTACCTAAGTGAGGTAAAATAAAAGCTGATTTGATCTTTAAGTATCCTGGATTTAAATTTGGCTCATTCTTATAAACATCAAGTCCTGCAGCATAAATTTTTCGTCTATTAAGTGCATCTATCAATGCATCATCATCGACTATATCACCTCTTGCAACATTAGTGATTACTGCACCTTTAGGGAAATACTCAACTGTCTCTTTGTTTATCATATTTTCAGTCTCTTTTGTTGCTGGACAACAAATAGATAAAACATCTGATACTGAAAAAAGACTTTTTAAATTATCATGATAAATGGCACCTTGCTCTTTTTCCTCACTCAGTTTTGACCGGTTATGATAGTGAATAATCATTCCTAATGATTTTGCAATCCTAGCAATTTTTTGTCCAATTCTACCCATTCCCAAAACTCCAAGCCTTGTGCCGGTTAATTGTTTTCCAATCAGATAATCTGCAGACCATTTCCATCCACCCTCTCTGGCAGACTCGATTCCTTCTGCAGCTCTTCTACAAGCACCTAAAATTAAGAGAATACCAATCTCTGCTGTTGCATCTGATAAAACTTCAGGTGTATTAGTAACTGCAATTCCTCTTTTTTTTGCTGCTTCCAAATCTATATTTCCAAAACCAACTGCAAAATTTGAAATAATTTTTATTGTATCAGGTAACTTATTAATAGTTTCTTTATCCATCTTATCAGTTAAAGAAGATAGAATTCCGTCACAACCTTGACTCATCTCTATAACTTTTGATTGAGAGTATAACTCGTCATTAGAATTGAATATTGGATCAAATGTTTTTGAAGCTTTGTCTTCACTTTCTTTGATTAATTTTCTTGTAATCAAAATTTTTTTCATAAAATATTTTTATTAATTAAGATCAAATATCTTGCCTGGATTCATTATATTGTTTTGATCAATACTTCTTTTAATTAATTTCATAACAGGAATATTGTCTCCATGCTCTTTTAAAAGATATTCTTTTTTATGAAGGCCTACACCATGTTCTCCAGTAATCGTTCCTTTAAGTTCTAAAGCCTTTTTTATTAATAAATCGTTAAATTCTCTTATCTTTTTATACATTTCTTTTTTTTCAGGATCAAAAGGTAACAATACATGAAAATTTCCATCTCCTAAGTGGCCCACCATTGGAGCTCTAAGTCCAAACTTTTTTGCTTGTTCTTCTGCATAATTCACACATTCTGTTATATTTGAGATAGGTAGACACACATCAGTTGAATAAACTCTTCCATTATTTATCAAAGCTTTTACAGAATAGTAAACGTCCCATCTTGCTTGCCAGAGTTTATTTCTTTCCTCTAAATCTTTTGCCCACTTAAAAGAGCTTCCATTATTATCTTTAGATATTTCCTCTACTATTTTGATATTTTCATTATTAGATAATTCTGATCCATGAAATTCAAAAAATAATGTTGGTGTTTCCTCAATATCTTTTAATTTTGAATAATTTATACTAATTCCCATTTGATCTTTATTTAACATTTCAATTCTTGCAATTGGGACCCCATACTGAATAACTTGTTGTGCAGTTTGAACAGCTTTTTCTAAAGTTGGGAAATGACAAACAGCTGACATTATACTCTCTGGTATAGGAGAAAGCCTCAATTGAACTTCCGTTATAACTCCTAAAGTTCCTTCAGAGCCAATAAATAAATTAGTTAGATTATAACCTGCTGAGGTTTTTTTTGTTCTTCCTCCTGTATTAATAATATCTCCATTAGGCAAAACAACAGTCAGACCAGTAATTACAGTTTTCATAGTGCCGTATTTAACTGCCATTGTTCCTGAGGCGGATGTGGAAGCCATACCTCCGATCGCTGCATTAGCACCTGGATCAATTGGAAAAAATACGCCATCCTCCCTAAGATATTCATTTAATTGTTCTTTTGTAACACAGGCTTGGACCCTACAATCAAAGTCCTCAGCATTAACACTTAAGATTTTATTCATTTTTTCAAGGCTTATAGTTATCCCTTTTTCATTTCCAACCACATTACCCTCTAAGGAGGTACCTGTACCAAATGGCACCACAGGAATTTTATGTTCATTACACAGTCTTAATATTTGAGAAACCTCCTGATTTGTTTCTGGGAATACTACAGCTTTTGATAAAATTGGATCATAGGTGTCTTCACCTCTGGCATAATTTGTTCTCGTGGATACAGAAGTTGAGAATCTTCCATTAAAAATTTTTTTTAGCTCAGCTTGTACTTGATCGTTCATAAGAAGTGATATTAATAAATAATGCTAAAAAAATATACCTTATTTAGATAGCATTTTCTTTATATTTTCCAATGCTTGTGAAATATTATCTCTTGATGCAGCAAAACTAAATCTAACATAATTTTGGCAAGTTTCACCAAAAGCTGATCCAGGAACTATTGCTACTCCTGCTTCATGCATAGCCTTTCTTGCAAACTCTGCACCATTCATACCTGTGCCGATTACTTTAGGAAATGCATAAAAAGCTCCCCCAGGTAGACTACATTCTACACCTGGTAAATCATTTAAACCTTTATAAATTAGGTCTCTTCTTTGAGTAAATTTTTCCATCATCGCATCAATTGAATCATCTGGTCCATCCAATGCTGCGATACCAGCAAATTGAGCTGCAGCATTAACACATGAAACACTATTAATTAATAATTTATTAACATGTTCAACTAAATGCTCTGGCCAAAAACTCCAACCAAGTCTCCACCCAGTCATTGAGTAAGCTTTACTCCATCCCTCTAATACAATTAATCTTTCTCTCAACTCAGGATAATTAAAAAATGTTGGCATTTCTTTTCCATCAAAAATTTGTCTGCTATAAATTTCATCGCTTAATATTGTTACATGGGGGTGCTTTTTCAGACCATCAGCTAAAACATCTACGTCTTTTTTATCAACAAAGCTCCCTGTTGGATTATTAGGATTTATCAAAATTAATAAACGAGTTTTATCTGTTATCATGGATAATATTTTGTCAGGATCGAATTTCAAATCTTTATTTTCTGTTAAGTCATATGGGACTGAAGTTGAGCCTGTATAATTAATCATTGATTCATAAATTGGAAAAGCAGGTGTTGGGTGTATAATCTCTGCTCCAGGTTCACCAAAGCATTGAATAGCATAACTCATTGTTGGCTTACCACCCGGCATGATTAAAATTCTTTCAAAATTGATGTCAACATTGTAACGTTTTTTTATCCACCTCGTAACAGCTTGTCGACATTCAGGAATTCCATTCGACATTACATATCCATGATGTCCATCATCAAGTGCTTTCTTGGCTGCCTCAACAACATGTTTTGGAGTTTTAAAGTCTGGTTGCCCCAATCCTAAATGGATCATTGGTTTACCTTGAGCTTCCAATTTTTTCGCTTCTGCAAGGACTGTAAATGCAGACTCTGTTCCTAATCTTTCTAAACTTTTAGCTAGTTTCATAATTTTTATTTTTAAGCCTAATTTCTATAAATTAATTTTGAACTATTCAACTCTTTTAAATTTTTACAACCCATTAATACCATATTTCTATTTAACTCATCGTGCATGTTTCTCAATAAATGCTCAACTCCTTGCTGTCCACCTGCGGCTAAAGAGAACAAGAATATTTTTCCAAAACTACAGGCTTTTGCTCCAGCTGCTAAGGCTTTTAGGACGTGTGTCCCTCTCCTTACTCCACCGTCTAGGATTATTTCCAGCTTATCTCCCACTGCATCTGAAATTGCTTTAATTTGATCAAAGGGTGATCGAGATCCATCCAGCTGACGACCTCCATGATTTGAAATCATAATTGCAGTGCAACCAATATCAATTGCTCTTTTTGCGTCATCGACACTCATGACTCCTTTTAATGCAAAAGGACCATTCCATTTTTTAACGCAGTACTCTGCATCTTTCCAATTCATTGAAGGATCATATTGCTCATTAATATATTCTATAACAGATTTAGCGATGTTAGTCCCTTTATCAGTCTTTGATGCCACATTAGCTAGTTTAAATTTTCCATGTGTTAAATAATTAAAAACCCAACTAGGATGTGATGCAAAACTCATTAAACTTTGCAAAGTCAATTTAGGTGGTGTTGTAAATCCGGTTCTATGATCTCTTTCTCTATTTCCTGCAACTAATGTATCAACAGTTAAACACATTCCATTAAATCCTGATCTTTTACATCTATCTATTAAATCATTTGTTATTGATTGATCCTTGTGCACATACAATTGGAACAATTTTGGCCCACCAGAAATATTTGAAATCTCTTCTATAGTATTGTTTGCCATTGTTGACATACTATAAAAAGTTCCAAATTTTTCAGCTGCTCTAGCTGAAGCTTTGTCTCCGTCATGGTGGTATAATCTTTGCATTGCACAAGGAGATAAAAAAATTGGCATATCAATTTTTTTGCCAAATATGGTGGTTGATAAATCTGGCTTGCCAACACTTGCCAGGATATTTGGAACTAAATCACATCGGTTAAAAGCTTCAGTGTTTCTTTTTAAGGTCGTCTCATCATCGGCACCGCCGTCAATATAATGAAAAATCGGTGAAGGAAGTTTTTTTTTTGCTAGATTTCTAAAATCATTAAAATTATAGCAATCTTTTAAAGCCACTATTTTCTGAATCTTAAATTACTTCTATTTAGATCACTAATCTTGGTGCACCCCATAAGTTTCATATCACGCACTAGTTCAGCTTTATATTTTTCTAAAGCTCTTTCGACACCTGCTTGACCTCCAGCTGCTAAAGCATAAAGATATAATCTTCCCCCTGAACAAGCCTTAGCACCTAATGATAATGCTTTAAGCATATGAGTACCTCTATGAATTCCACCTTCACAAATGACATCTAATTTATCACCAACTGCATCAACAATTTCTGCAAGTTGATCAAAAGGTGCTCTAGATCCATCTAACTGTCTTCCGCCATGATTTGATACCATTATACCTGTACATCCTATGTCTACTGCTCTTTTTGCATCTTCAACACTCATAATTCCTTTGAGAGCAAAATGACCTCCCCATTTAGAACAAAGATTTTCAGCATCTTTCCAGTTCATAGATTGATCCAGCATAGTTGAAAAATAATTTCCAATTGATGAGTTAACATCGGTACCTTCTTTCACAAAATCTTGTAAATGAGGTAATTCAAACTTACCTTTTGTTAGATAGTTAATTCCCCACATCGGTTTAGTAGCAAAACTATATAAACTTGCTAAAGTTAACTTTGGTGGAGAAGTAAATCCTGTTCTTAAGTCTCTCTCTCTATTTCCTCCAGTAATAGTATCAACTGTTAATGCCATTACATCAAAATTTGCTGCTTTAGCTCTTTCTAAACAAGAGTCGTTTAGACCTCTATCTTTATGAAAATAAAACTGAAACATTTTGGGTGTATCAATCATTGAAGAAATTTCCTCAACGCTTACTGTAGCTAAAGCAGAAACACCAAACATTGTATTAAATTTTTTTGCAGCTTTTCCAACCGCTCTTTCTCCATCATAATGAAAAAGTCTCTGTAAAGCTGTTGGTGATAAATAAAAAGGTAAATCTAATTTTTTTCCAAATATCGTAGTAGACAGGTCGACTTCTTCAACTCCTCTCAAAACATTAGGAACTAAATCCACATCGTCGAATGCACTAGTATTCCTGGCATATGTAACTTCATCATCTGCTGCACCATCAATATAATGAAAGATTGGTGATGGTAGTCTTTTTTGAGCTAATTTTCTAAAGTCACTAAAATTATGGCAATCTTTTAAATTCATAAATTTTATTTAGAACTTTTTGAGGAAGTTAAACATATAACTATTTGCCCCAGGATTTTTATCCCCTAAACTAGCATTAGATACATGATTATATGATACAGCAAAATTTGTCGTATCGGTAGTTTTATAAGAAAGCTGTAATTCTGACTTAAATTCAAGAACGTGTCCAAGATCCTTTCCATCACCTTCATGGTAAAGTCCAGGAGTAAAGCTTGGAGTGAAGAAAAATGGGCCCATGTCCATATTCCATTCTACACCTGTGTAAATATATGCTGCAGAATTTTCAGTTATAAAACCTCCAGTTACAGGTGAAATATTCCCTAAAAATGTATTTCTATTTAATTTTTCATTTTGGTGCTGGAAACCTAGCAATGTTGCTTTTTGTTTGTCGTCACTAAAATCAAAATTCCCAAGATATAGATTGAATTGATGGTTATCATTATCAATATCTGCATCTCCAATTAATTTTGAAGGTAAAGTTAAAATTAATAAAACTAAAAAAATTCTTTTTAAACTCATTGTACTTAATTAAGATTATTTTTTATAATAAAACCTTTTGATGATTATTGCACCACCCGCTAAGAATATCAAGATAGGCAATAACCATAAAAAATAGGTATTTCTATTGAAAACTGGATCGTACAATATCCATTCTCCATATTTTATTTTTAAAAAATTATATATTTGTTCCTCACTTAGACCTTCTTGAATTTTATTTTTAATAACTAACTTTAGACTTATCGCGAACTCTGAATCTGAATCATACACTGACTGGCCTTGACAAATTAAGCATCTTAAATTTTTTGCTATTTTATTCTCAGTTTTAATTTCATCTGCCTTTAAGAAATTAAAATTTAAAATTATAGCTACAACCAAAAAAATATTAATAAATTTCATCTTATTATTTTCTGAATTTCTAATAAATCCTCATTGTTTATTGGTCCAATAAATCTTTTTATAATTTTATTTTGATATATCAAAAAACTTTCTGGCACCCCATAAGCACCCCATTCAATTGATGCTGTACCATCCTTGTCTGATACAATTATATCGTAAGGATTTCCCAAATCTTTTAAAAAACTTGAGGCATTAGTAAAGTTATCTTTATAATTAAATCCTACTAATTGTATTTTGTCATCTTTTTTTAATTCCATTAAAAATTCATGTTCCTCTTTGCAGGGGATACACCATGATGCCCAAATGTTCATAAAATAATAATCATTATCTTTAAAAATTTTTTCTGAAATGACAATAGAATCATTCTCAAAAGATTTTAACTCGAATGATGGAATTTCTTTTTTTAAATTGGTGTCTGGAGTATAGATGTTTGAATTTTTTAAACCTTTGAAAAAAATTACAAAAGTAATTAAAAAAATTATGATTAAAATTAATGGAATATATTTAGATTTCATATTTTTTTTTAAAAAAACTTAAAAAACCACCTAAACTTATTAATATTACTGAAATCCATATCCAAATCATAAAAGGTTTAACTTGATATCTAACATTAAAATATTCCTGGTTCTGTACATAATTCATTGTCATAAATTTATCTGTGAGTAAGTTAGTTTTAATATCAGCCTCACTCGTAATTATATTTGGTTGATTATATATTCTTAATTCAGGATTGAGGATATCTGACGACCCATCCAAATTTTGTACATTAAATTTTCCTATAATTGCTTTGAAGTTTTTTTTATCTTCTTGCTCAATGTTTTCAAAATTTATTGTAAACTTTTCAGTCTTAAATGTTTCACCAATTTTTAGATTGGTAATTACCTCATTAGAAAAAATATTATTAAATAAAATACTTAGAATTAGCAAACTAAAACCAAAATGAGCAATGTTCTGAGATAAATTTCTAAATCTTTTGAGAAAAAATTCTCTAGAAGTAGAAAAAAATAAAAAGAAAGCAGAAGTGACCAAAATTGTATTAATCAGAAAATTTATATCAAATTGTTTAATTATTAATGCTGATAACAAAAAGGATATTACTAAAAATATGGTCATATAAAACTTATCTTTAAAATCTGATTTAACCCAATTAAGATTTGGTCCAATTGCCATAGCTATTAAAAATGGAATTAAGAAAGGCAATATGAGTTTGTGATAAAAAGGTGGTCCGACAGATATTTTATTTGCGGTTATAACTTCTAAAAATATTGGATAAATTGTTCCTATTAAAACTACTGATAAAAAGTACATCATAAACCAATTATTGACTAAAATAGATGTCTCCTTGCTTAGCCAAAAAAAATTATTTTCTAATTTTTCTTTCTCTGAATGAAAAAAAATGAAAATAAAAATAGACAAAAAAATAAGTGTAAAAAGAAAAATTAATATAAATAAACCTCTCTCTGGATCGTTAGCAAATGTGTGAACTGAATTTAAAATTCCAGATCTTACTAAAAAAGTACCACTCATACTCAAAGCAAAAGTTGCAATTGACAGTATCATAGCCCATGAGGTTAATATTTTCTTCTTCTCCAAAACTAATATGCAATGAAGTAAAGTTGTTAGTGCAAACCATGGCATTAAAGATACATTTTCAACTGGATCCCAAAACCAAAAACCTCCCCAACCTAATTCATAGTATGCCCAAATAGATCCAAGCAAAATTCCTAGTGTAAGAAAAACCCATGATGCTAAAACCCATTGTTTAATATGCTTCGCCCATTCTTTTGAAACATATGACGTAACCATGGCAGCAAGAGCTGACGAGAAAATTATTGAAGAACCTACATAACCTAAATATAAAATTGGTGGATGTATTGCTAAAGCAGGATCTTGTAAAATTGGATTCAGACCTAAGCCCTCATTTGGTGTTGGAAAAATATAATTAAATGGACTTGAAGTCTTAATCAAAAAAATAAAAAAGCCTACAATTATTGTTTGTTGAAATAATATGGTAAAAATTCTGTACTTTTTTGGTTGTTGATTAGATTTAATTAAAAAAATTGAAATAAACAAAGTTAATACTAGCAACCATAGCAATAAACTACCCTCATGATTACCCCAAGTTCCTGAGATTTTATAAAATAATGGTTTGGTTGTATGAGAGTGATTAAAAACAGTTTCGTTGCTAAAATCTGAGTTAATAAAAGAGATGATTAATCCAAAAAAACTTATGACTACAAAGAAAAATTGAATAAATGTAAAAGTTATTATCTTTTTATCTAAGATTTCAGCATCTTTTAAATTTTTAAATGAAAAAAAAATAATTAAAATTGAAAAAAGAAGTCCAAAACTTAATGAATAAGAACCTATTAAACTCGCCAAATTTATTTCTCCTCTAATGCCGCCTTAACTTCTGGTGGCATATAATTTTCATCATGTTTAGCCAAAATTTTTGTAGCTAAAAAAAAATTTTTATCTTTTAAATATCCCTCAGCAACAACACCCTTTTCCTCAGCAAAAAGATTCGGTACAACCCCAGAATAAACAACGTTTATCTCGTTTTTAAAATCTGTTACAATGAATCTTATTTCTTTTGAAATTATAGTTATAGATTCTTTTTTGACCATCCCACCTATTCTTATTTTCTTTTCACCAATTTCACTCAAAGCTTTAATTTCTGTTGGAGACTTAAAAAAAATAACGTTTTCCTCTAAAGACTTAACTAATAAAAAGACTGATAATGCTAAGGTTGTTAATATTAATAATACAAAAAAAAATCTTAATTTAACTTTTCGCCCATACATGTTTCAAAAGTTAAATATTTGAAGTATTTGACAAAATTTCTTTATTTACACTTTGAGATTTTGCAAAAGCTGCTCTCTCAGAATTTAAAGATCCAAATTTTGCTATAAATTTATTTTTTTCTTTGTTGTATTGAATTTTGATCACTAAAAAAAGTGTCAAAAAACTAATTAAAGTAAATGAAAACGCTGACCAAACATACAGGCCATATCCATTCATAAAAAATAAATTTTCAATCATAATCTATCTAACCCTTTATTTTTAATTTTTATCAGTTCTGTATTATATTTCATTAAAAAAATCAGTAGAGAAAATAGGGCAAATGCCGCAGTCATTGTCATTAATGGAAACAGCATTGATATGTGAATTGAAGACTTCGAGAGTATGTTGATTGAAGCTGGTTGATGCAATGTATTCCACCAATCTACTGAATACTTAATTATAGGAACATTAATAATTCCTAAAATTGTGATAATTGATGTAACTTTAAATGCTTTGTCATTATCTTCAAAAATTCTCCATGCAACAAGATACATTGTGTAAAACAGTGCTAGTATTAACATTGAAGTTATTCTTGCGTCCCAAGCCCACCAAGTTCCCCATGTGGGTTTACCCCATATGGAACCAGTAACCAGAGCTATTATATTAAATACCAATCCAGAGGGTGCCAAACTTTTTGCGATTAAAAAAAAATTCCTTATTTTAAAAATGTATCCAACTATAGATAAAAAAGTAATAGCTGAAAAAATTCCAAGCGAAATCCAAGCTGCTGGAACATGAACATACATTATTCTGACAGAGTGACTTTGCTTATAATCCTCAGGAGATAATATTAACGCCTCTGTTAATCCTATTGAAAGAATGACAATAAATAAAAATAATACATACTTAGGAGCTTTTGATGTTATTGAAAAAATTTTATTCGGTTCAAAATATTTAAACATATATGAGATTATATTTATTATGAAAAAACTGCCTGATCAAGAATGCCAGAGGGAGATAATAACGAAGGGTAAATAAGTAGCACCCTTGATCAGAATTAACCTTATAAAAGCAAATTGCTGTGTCAAAGGTTTGAGCTAAATGTGTTAAAAAAGTGATTTATTTAATTAGATAGCTTAAAATAGCTAGATCCCTTTTTCCCAGAGAAAATTTCTTCAATTAAAGGATGTTTAATTGGTTCATCTGAGTCATCAACAAGAAGATTTTGCTCGGAAACGTATGCCTCATATGTGATTTCATCATTTTCAGCTAACAGATGATAAAAAGGCTGATCTTTTCTTGGCCTTACATTTTTTGGTATCGATTGATACCATTCTTCTGAATTATTAAATTCAAAATCAACATCATAAATTACACCTCTAAAGTCGAAGTGTTTATGTTTCACTATATCTCCAATTGAAAATTTAGCTTTTTGAATTGCCATCATATTTAGTATGGGTATTTAAAAACAAAAATCAATAAGAAAAATTAAAAGTTTCTATGAAAATATTATTTATGTTAATATCTCGCCTGTGAACAAATCTTTTTTAAAGTTTTTGACAGATTTTGGACCTCTAGTAATTTTTTTTTACTACTACTACGATAGTGGAAAAGACTTAAAAATTGCAATTCCCCCATTTATTATTGCGACAATAATTGCATTAGCTATTGTTTGGTTTTTAGAAAAAAAAATACCAAAGATTCCTTTGTTAAGTGGAGTTTTAATTACTTTATTTGGAGGCTTAACAATTTACTTTGATAATCCAGTTTTTATCTATGTCAAACCAACAATTATAAATATTCTCTTTGCATTCGCTCTGATATTTGGAAGGTACTTTACAAATGAACCTGTTTTAAAAAAATTAATGGGTAACTCTGTCTCACTCACTGATGAAGGATGGGAGATATTAAATAAAAGATGGATATATTTCTTTTTTGGTCTAGCAATTCTAAACGAAATAGTTTGGCGAACTCAATCTGAAGAATTTTGGGTGAATTTTAAAGTATGGGGACTATTACCAATTACATTTATATTCACTGCTTTTCAAATAGGTTTAATAAATAAGTATAAAACAAATGAATAATAATCTACGTCTAATAATCAATAATGTTAATAAAAAGAATGTTGAAGAAAAACATTTTTTTGAAAAAGATGAGTTGAAAATTATTTTAGATTTATACGCTAAAATGGTTTCTGAAGGATCATGGAAAGACTATGGACTTAATATTTCAAGCAAACAAGTTGGTTTTAGTGTTTTTAAAAATACTACAGAAAATGCTCTGTATAAGATTTGCAAAAATTTTAAGCCAAAAAATAAAAATCTTAAATATTTAATTACTGATGCAAATGGAAAAATATTTAGAAATTCGTCTGATTTAAATAATCTATTGAAAAATATTAATTGGAAAAAACTTTAAATTATCTTCTTTGACCAAAAAGTCTAAGCAACATGATAAATAAATTAATAAAGTCTAAATAAAGCGTTAATGCACCCATTACAGCTTTTTTGCCCATTAATTCACCCGTGTCACTAGCCGCATACATGTTTTTGATTTTTTGTGTGTCGTAAGCAGTAAGTCCTACAAAAATTAAAACACCTAAAATAGAAATTACGAAATACATCATTGAGGACTTCATAAATATATTAACTATTGATGCGATAATGATACCAATTAAACCCATCATTAAAAAAGATCCTAATTTTGTTAGGTCTCTTTTTGTTGTATATCCATATATGCTCATAGCTCCGAATGTTGCAGAACAAATGAAAAATACTCTTGTGATACTCATGCCAGTATAAACTAATAAAATTGACGAAAGAGACAGACCCATTAATGCAGCAAAAATCCAAAAAGTTGTTTGCGCTTTAGCTGCACTCATTTTATTTATACCAAAGCTCATGTAAAATACGATTCCAAGTGGAGCTAACATTACTAGCCATTTTAGCCCAGACATATAGATCGCGTTACCCACTTGAGTTAGTCCAACTATAGATCCTGAGCTATCGGTTACAACAGACATTTTGAAAGTTATAAGGGCAATTATCCCTGTCATAAGGATTCCCGTTGCCATGTAGTTATATACTTTTAACATGTAGGCTCTTAAGCCTTCATCTGTTACTGCAGTTGATTGTTGTGCAGCCTCTTTTGCTCTTCCTAGAATACCTTTTTTATTAAATTCCATGCAGTAACATATATAATCTTTTATTAATTATTCAAGATATCAAAAAAAACAATAAATGACTAATATTGTAAAATACTAATGAATTACAAAAAATTAGGAAATACTGATCTAGATGTAAGTACAATTTGTCTCGGTACAATGACCTGGGGTGAACAAAATTCAGAGAAAGAGGGTTTTGAACAAATGGATTTTGCTTTGAGCCAAGGAGTAAATTTTTGGGATACAGCTGAAATATATTCAATTCCAATGAGAGAAGAAACCTATGGAGAAACTGAAAAAATAATTGGTAATTGGTTTCAAAAAACAAAAAAAAGGAATGACGTTGTTCTTGCCACTAAAGTTTGTGGAAGTACGTCGAACAAATATATTAGAGGTGGTGGAAATAGTTTTGGTAAAAAAAAAATTAAAGAAGCATTAGATGAAAGTTTAAGGAGATTGAAGACAGACTATATTGATTTATATCAACTTCACTGGCCTGAAAGAAGCACAAATTTTTTTGGTGACTACGGTTATGAGCATGACGAAAATGATAAAGATTGGACACCTTTTGAAGAAATTTTAGAAAGTTTAAAAAAATTTATTGAACAAGGAAAAATTAGATATGTAGGTTTGTCCAATGAAACTGCTTGGGGTTTATCAAAATTTCTTGAACTCTCAAAGATGAAAGGGCTTCCAAAAATGATGTCAGTCCAAAATCCTTACAACTTACTAAATCGAACGTATGAGGTTGGTTTAGCCGAAATTTCCATTAGGGAGCAAAGCGGATTATTAGCTTACTCTCCATTGGCGTTTGGATATTTAACAGGAAAATATAGAAATAATAAATTACCTACAAAATCGAGAATGCAATTATTTAAAAATTTTAACAGATATAAAAATGAAAATGGTCAAAAAGCCATTGATGAATACTACAAAATTTCAAAAAAATATAATTTAGATTTTACTCAAATGTCTCTAAAATTCTGTGAAATTCAACATTTCACAACTAGTGTTATCATTGGGGCAACGACAATGGAACAGTTGAAAACAAACATAGAAAGTGTAAATGTAAATTTAAACAGTGATATAATAAATGATATTAATAAAATTCAAAAGAAATACCCTAATCCATGTCCATAATTAAAAAATTTATCTTTACATTTTTATTTTTAATCATTCCAATTACATTTAGTTTAGCTGATATAAAAAAAGTTGGTAAGTTCAAAGATTGGGAAACATTAGTAATCCAAGAAAGTTCTGGTAAAGTTTGTTTTGCTCAATCTACCCCTGTTTTACAAGCACCAAAAACAAATAAAAGAGATGCTAGATTATTTGTTACTTTCAGACCGAATGAAAAAATTTCTAACGAGATAAGCGCAACTGCTGGATATGAATTTAACAAAAATAATACTGTTTTAGCAACTTCAGGTAATAACAAATTTAAATTTGATATTAAACAACAGGGTTTTGCTTGGATGACTAGTAATAAAAAAGAAAACATAATGGTTAAAGTTATGAAAAAAGGATCAAGAATTATGGTTACTGGTTACAATGAAAAAGGTTCACAAACCATAGATCATTATTCATTATTAGGATTCACAAAGGCCTACAATTCTGCAAAAAAAGCTTGCAGTTAATTAATGAAATCAAAAAAAAGAATTGTCTTAGCTTATTCTGGTGGCTTAGATACATCTATAATTCTAAAATGGCTTCAAGAAAATTATAACGCAGAAGTCATTTGTTACACAGCTGATATAGGGCAAGAGATAGATCGAAAAAAAATAATCAATAATGCTAAAAAATTTGGTGTTAAAAAGATCATAATTAAAGATTTAAAAAATCTTTTCGTAAAAGATTACGTTTTTCCAATGATACGAGGTAATGCGATTTATGAGGGAGTTTATTTATTAGGAACTTCTATAGCAAGACCATTAATCGCAAAAGACCAGATAAGAGTAGCAAAAAAATTTAAAGCATACGCAGTATCTCATGGAGCAACTGGAAAAGGTAATGATCAGGTCAGATTTGAGTTAGGTTATCACTATTTTGGCCCAAGGATAAAAGTTGTTGCACCCTGGAGAATTTGGAAATTAAAATCTAGAAGCGATTTAATTAATTATGCAAAAAAACATAAGATACCTATCCCCAAAGATAAAAAAGGTGCACCCCCTTTTTCTGTTGACGATAATTTATTTCATACCTCAACTGAGGGTAAAATTTTAGAGAACCCAAAAAATTCAGCTCCAGAATTTATTTTCCAAAGAACAACTTCCCCTGAAAAAGCACCGAATAAACCAACTTTTATTTCAATTAATTTTAAAAATGGTGACCCTGTTGGAATAAATGGAAAAAAATTAAATCCTGAAAACATTCTTACCAAATTAAATTTTATTGCTGGAAAAAATGGCATAGGAAGAGTTGACCTCGTTGAAAATAGATTTCTTGGAATTAAATCAAGAGGAGTTTATGAAACACCGGGCGGAACACTTTTGATTCATGCCCATAGAGCTATTGAGTCAGTGACATTGGATAAAGAAACAATGCACAAAAAAGATTTGATTATGCCAAGATATGCCGAACTGATTTATAATGGTTATTGGTATTCAAAAGAGAGATTTAAATTGCAAAAAATTATTGATCAAAAAAGAAATAAGGTGAATGGGTCAGTAAAACTTAAACTATACAAAGGGAATATTACTATTCAATCTAGAATTACAAAAAGTAATGCATACTCAATGAAAAAAGTTTCTTTTGAAGAAAATAAAACATTTAATAAATCTAATGTTGAAAGATTTATTAATTATCACAAGAAAAAACTGAGATATTAATAAGTTTTAGGACAATTTATAGTTTGTTAAATTTATTTTTAGCTATATCTTAGAATTATGGAATCACTTAAAAATTGGATGAGAGATACTGCAAACATTTTGTTTGATGACAGTAAAAATGATCTCCGATCTCTTCCTAAAACTGTTAGGTTGCAAATTTTATTAGTTTTAAGCTTTATATGGACCACAGTTTTTAGTTTATATGTTTTTTCTTACACAACTTTTGTTTTTGGTTGGACTGGTCTTTTTTTAGCTCACATTGGTTTAATCTTTGCCGTGTATATGACCTTTAAACATTTTCATAGAGCAGAAGAAAATTCAGCTAGTGTTTTTAAAACAAAAAATTTTGACCCTTTTAAAATAATGGTTCTTGTTTTTGTGATTGTATTTATATTTGTTTTTTCAAAAGGTATTGAAGTATTAACAAGTCCGAATCCATATTCTTATTCAATTCCTTATGAAGGTTCTTCAAAATCAGTGTTTGAAAAATGGTTGCCTTTTAGTAAAGATAAATAATGGAAAAAATAGCAAAAAATTTACAGCTTATTTTAATGGTTATCATTTTAATAAGCACAGTTATTGCAGTTGGTATAGAGATGTACAAAATGTTTGAGAATAGATCGGTAACTTTAGCTGATTTATTATTAATGTTTCTTTACCTAGAAGTGCTAGCAATGGTAAGAGTTTTTTGGAACCAACAATCAATTAGTATTACCCTTCCTTTATTAATTGCAATTACTGCTTTAGCACGATTTATTATTCTTCAAGGTAAGGAAATGGATCCAACAGCATTAGTTTATGAAGCTATTGCAATTGTTCTAATTGCTGGTGCAATTGTTATTTTAAGATTAAGACATAGCGACAAGCTTGGTTTAAAGAAAAAAAAATCAAAATAAATCAAAATGAAATTTGAAGCCTCAAAGGCTGCGGCCTTAAATAGATTAAATAATTTTGTAGAAAAAAATCTTTCTGAATATTCCAAACTAAGAAATTTTGATTTTGGTCCGGAAAAGAGAACAAATATATCTGGTTTATCTCCATATATTACTCATGGAGTTATCAACGAGAAAGAAGTTATTGAAAAATCACTTAGCAAGTTTTCTTTTTCAAAAAATGAAAAATTCATTCAAGAAGTTTTGTGGCGAACATATTGGAAGGGTTGGTTAGAATTACGACCAAACGTTTGGACAGATTACTTAGTTGAGTTAAATAAAATTCGAGAAGAATATAAAGATAACCAAAATTACAAAAATGCAATAGATGGAAAAACCAATATTGAATGTTTTAATTTTTGGGTAACAGAGCTTAAAGAAAATAATTATTTACATAATCATACTAGAATGTGGTTTGCTAGTATTTGGATTTTTACATTAGAATTACCCTGGCAATTAGGAGCAGAATTTTTTATGCAACATCTTTACGATGGTGACTCTGCATCTAATACTCTTGGTTGGAGATGGGTAGCTGGAATTCAAACACAAGGAAAACACTATTTAGCGAGCGAGTGGAATATTAAAAAATTCACTAATAATAGATTTAATAGTATTAAATTAAACGAAAACGCTCCTCCAAAAGTTTCTGAAAAAACTTACTCAATAGTTAAACAAGATTTTAGCAATAAAAATATAGATGATGAAAATCTTTTTATTTTTGAAAATAGTTTATCATTTGAAACCACAGATTTTCAAAATCATAAATTTAAAAAAATTTACATAATTTCAAATAAAAATGAAAATAGATCTATCAAACTAAGTGAAAAAGTTATTAAATTTAAAGCTCTTTTAGTAGATGATCAAAAACAAAGATTAGAAAATAATTCTATCACTTGTGAAGTGGTAGACATAAGTGAGATTAAAAATATAAACGAAAAAATTATAGCGTTATATCCAACAGTCGGTGAAAACCTGGATTACTTAAATTTAAATAATTTAAAAATAGATTTTTTATATAGAAAACTCGATCAATATTCATGGCAGTATTGTAATAAAGGTTTTTTTAATTTTAAAAATTATATTCCTAAAATAATTACAACTTTTAATTAAAACCACCTAAACATCCCGATGATTCCTGCTGTAGCATAAAAAAATTGTAAAAATAGTATTCCTCTGTGACCACCCCTATAGGCCCAAATTCCAATTAAAATTGCGGAAATAAGTAACAAACAAAAACCAAAAAATTCTATGCCAATATTCATAGCTACAAATAATGAATATAGTATTGCAGTTATAACTCCTGCCCATTCAAAAATTTTATTATTCATACTTTTTATTCGTTCTCCAACTTGAACTTTTTCCTATTATAAATTTTTTTTTTATTTTTTACTATTTTATTTCTGAGCATTGGTGAGCTTAATAATTTAGCCATTGGATTTTTCTTCTTTAATTTTTTTCCTTTTTTGCTCATGTAAGTTTTTAAAATTAGTATATAAAATTTATCTTGCCAATTTTATAAAAATATCACCCATGCCAGCATCTAAATTTTCTAAAGGTGTATTGTTTCTTAAATTACAATACCTACCAGTAACTTGGTGGCTTTTAACAAAATCTATTTCGTCTTTTTCACAACTTTTTCCATTATGCAACAAACCTATAACTATTCGATCATCAAGACTATAAACCTCTGATTTATTAATTTTTTTACCATCACAAAAATAATCTTTATTTACTCTGTTTGGAAAATCCTGTTTATCGCAAGGGTTTTTGATAGTTAAAACATAAAATTCCTTCAAGCCATCTTTAAATTCATATTTCATTTTTTGAGTTTCAGAGTACTTCATAAGATCACATGAACATGGAACACAACATCTATAATAATTTCCACAAATTTTTTTTTGAGTTTTAGTTTCTTCAACAAATAAAAATTCTGAGTCGCTATTTGGATCAATCAAAGATCCAGAAACCGCGCAGTATAATTTATTAAATTCAATAAAATCTTTATAAGTGATTTTTTTATCTATAATATATTTAAAAAACTTTGGTCCTGCCGCATTTCTATTTTTATCAGGGAATATTCTTGACCAATCAGTAATAAGCTCCTTGTGATAGTTTTTTTCTTCAGCGAATGATTTAAGCTGAAATAATATTAAAAATATAATCAAAAAAAGATTTAAAAATTTTTTCATTTTTGTTTTACAGTAATTGTTTGATTTAACTCAGTTACATTGAATAATTTTTTTGTTCCATTGGTCCATTTAATCTCTACTTTAAAATTTTTTTCGTTTTTTCTAATTCCATAATGTGCCACAGGCTCCATTTGGCATAAGTAACCAGATCCTGCATCAATAGTTTTGGAATGCTTTCTTTTATTTGTTATTAATGTTACCGTAGCTCCTCTCGCCGGGGCACCATATTTATTTAATGGTTTAATTCTTAGGTATTTATTTCCTTTGTCAACTTTTGCTTTATACAAAGTTAATGGTTGTTCTTTACTTTCACCACGAGCAACTAACAATTCTAAAACTCCGTCATTATCAATATCTGCGACAGCTGCCCCAGTTCCATACCCATTAACTTCGAGACCAACTTGAAAATTTATCTGTTCAAATTTTCCATCATCGTTAATACGAAATAATTTATTTGGTTCTGCTATATTGTTCATAAAAACTTCATCAAAACCATCGTTATCAAAATCTGCAGAAATAATTGTTCTAATTCTAGAAGGTTTATCAAAATCTTTATTTCCTATGTCTTTAAATTCGTTTTTTTCCAAAACCCAGGCTCTATGATATCCAAGCCAATTACCACTCAGAATATCTAATCTGCCTCGATAATATATGTCTGATAAAGCTGTACCTCTCCCATTTTGGATTGCATCATCTACTCTATAATCAAATGCTACATCTTCAAAATTTCCATTATTATTTTTATAAAGATAATTTGCTCCCCTCTCATTTGCTGCAAAAATATCTGCTCTATCTGACAAGATATGTCCTGATACCACTGCTCTTCCACCAGTGATATTATCAAGATTTAAACTCTGAGCCTTATCTTTAATCAATTCATCTTCAATCTCATAAAATCTGGTTGGGCCTCCGTAATTTGCTACATAGACTCCATATTCACCATCTCCCTTTCTATCTACACAAACTACAGATCTCCCTGCTGTTAAATTTAGGTTTTCTTTATTTTTTTCTAATTCGAATAAATCAAAATAATTACTATCTTCTATATCTAATAATCTATCTGAATATTTTTTATCCCCACTGTATGTATCTGTATTTAGAAAGTAAATTTCTTCAAAGCCATCTTTATCGATATCACACGCAGCAACTCCTATAGTTCTTTTTAAAGTATCTGAAAAAATTTTTTGCTGATTTAAATTCTTTAATTTTCCATCCTGAAAAGATAAAGCTAAGTTAGGATAACCAAATCCTGTTACTAAAAACTCATAATTTCCATCCATATTAAAATCTGTTACTGAGATACCATAGCTGAGCCTTTTTTCATTATTTTCAATAATTTTTGATAGATCCTCAAAAAATTCTGCACGAGTATTATTTGTAAGAATTACAAAAAAAATTAAAATCAAATATCGAGTAAGATTTTTCATTTTTTTGATGAACATTTTTTTGAGCAATACTTAACCTTTTCCCAATTGAGTCTCCATTTCCTTCTCCATTTAAATGGTCTTTGACATATTGGACAAACCTTAATTGGTAAATTTTCTTTTTTCACTAAACTGTGTTTTCTTTAATGAATTTATCTGCAGCCGACAAAATTAATTTTTTTCTATCCACTTTCATTTTATCAAATATTCTTACCATCATTGAAAGTCTTGGATTTTTTAAAAAAAATTTTCTATTACGATCTATAAATCTCCAGTAAAGTCCGTCCATCGTGTTACACCATTCTCCTTTTTTAAAATCCATCATTTTCATAAAATAACTTGATCCACAAATATAAGGTTTAGTTGCGAAAATTCCCCCATCACTAAATAATCCCATACCATACACGTTCGGAACCATAACCCAATCAGAGGAGTCGACAAACATCTCCATAAACCATTTATAAACAAACACTGGTTTGATCTCACAAAGATTCATGATGTTTGATAAAATCATTAATCTTTCAATATGATGAGACCATCCATAATTTAAAGCATTCTTAATTGCGTAATCTAGTGGAGGTAAACCAGTCGTTCCGTCATACCATGACTTTTTCATTTTACGATTTTGTTTGAAAAAATTTCCAGTTTCCATTTCATTTGAGTAACTTTGATAAATTCCTCTCATAAATTCTCTCCATCCTATAACCTGACGAACATAACCTTCTAGAGAATTTAATCTAATTTTTTTACTCTTATGAAAATCTAAAACTTTTTTGATAATAAATTCAGGTGTGATTAAACCTAGGTTGATATAAGGACTTAATGCGCTGTGAAATAAGATATTATCTTTTTGATCTACTGCGTCTTCATAATCACCAAATAAATTAGATTTTTCTTTAATAAAAAAGTTCAATAATTTGACCACATCATTGTACTCTGTGGCAAACCAAAAATTTTCGGTTGTTCCTGGATGATCTTTAAATAGTTTTTCAATAATGGGTTTTAATTTTTTAGTATGATTTGTTTCATTAATTTTAGGAAACTTTGGAATAGAAATATTTTTTGGTAACTTATTTCTATTATCTTCATCAAAACTCCATTTACCTCCAATAGGATTTCCATCAGAACCCATTAATATTCCAGATTTCTTTCTCACTTCCTTATAAAAAGTTGCCATGAAAGGTTTTTTTGATTTAGATAGATATTTTTTAAATTCGT